>NZ_JBHMIO010000021.1:0-97895 GCF_048060275.1 Micromonospora sp. LOL_015 | reverse complement strand
GCCGACACCTCGCCCAGCCACGCCCGCTCCGGAGTCGACTTGGCCCGCGTGATGACCCGCTGGCTCGACCAGCACGGCGACCCCGACCTCCCCGCCACCATCGACCAGACCCTGGCAGCGATGAGACACCTGGTCGGTACGCCGTCGGCGTGAGGCCGGAACCTCGGATGTTGCCCGCCGTAGCGGCCGCTGAGGGGCGAGCCTGGTCGGCCCAGCCAGTTGGCCAGGTTAACGATGGCCTTTTGCAACGACATGCGTGCGAGATGTCACGCTTGCGGGGTCGGGAATGCCGGTTGAGCTGATGCCACAGGTGCATCAAGATGCACCTGTGGCATCAGGTCGTCGGAGGCACCATGAGGTACCGGAAGTCTGCCGACCCGCCGACCCGAAGCCCCAAGCAGGAAGCAGGAAGCACGAGGCCCGGGGCGCGAGGTCCGGGGCCGGGAAGGGCGCGCCGGCCCACTGCCAGGTGAGCCGGCGCAATTGTTCCGATCTTCAGGAATTGCTGGTCAGTAGCAGAGCAGGGTGACGTTCGCGGTGTAGTAGTAGTCGCTGATCTGGGTCACGTACGAGTTGACGACGAAGCAGTCGATGAAGGGGTTGTAGCCATCCATCTGCGCCCACGTCTCGGCCTGGAACCTGGCGCTGAGGGTGGCGCTGCTCGCGCTGCCTCCGCTGCCGTAGCCGTAGTAGTAGCCGACCGCAGCCGTGCTGGCGGACGTGGTGCTGGCCTGGGTGTTCGACGACGAATCGGCGGCGACCGCGGCGGTCCCGGTGGCAACCATCGCGCCCACGACCATCGCCGCGGTGGCGGCGACTCTTGCGAGAGTACGCACGGGTGTCCCCTTCCTGTTGCGGATTTGATCTCACGGTAACAGCGACATCCGTCTTCGGCAATGTCTTGCCGTTATCAGGCTTGCGGCGGCGAGGCTGTGCCGACCTGCGACGACTACGAAAAGTCGGAATTGAATTGCGGCTGACCAGTGGTTTTGGTGACTCTATTTATTTGCATGATCTCGCAAACCGCGCGTACCCAGTCAGGCGAGGGCAGGCGAGGTCAGTCAGGGTCAGAGCGGGACCGGGTGCGGACCGGGAGTCGGACCTCAGGCGGAGTCGCGCCGGACGAGCTCGGTGGGCAGCACCACGGCCGGCCCGACGGCCTCGCCGTCGGCCAGCCGCAGTAGCAGCCGGGCCAGCGTCCGGCCGATCTCCTGGATCGGCTGGCGGACGGTGGTCAGCGCCGGGTCCAGGTAGCCGGCCATCTCGATGTCGTCGAAGCCGATGATCGCGACGTCGTCGGGCACCCGGCGGCCGGCTTCCCGCAGCGTACGGATGGCACCGTGGGCCATCAGGTCGGAGGCGACGAAGACGGCGTCCAACGCCGGGTCGTCCTCGAGCAGCTGACGCATCGCGACCGCGCCCGACTCGCGGGTGAAGTCGCCGGCGGCGACCAGCGACCGCCCACCAGTCTCCCGGATCACCGTACGGTAGCCGGCCAGCCGGTCCACCCCGGCGATCATGTCCTGTGGGCCGGCAATCGTCGCCACTCGCCGCCGGCCGGACTCCAGCAGGTAGCGGACCGCCCGCTCGGCACCGGCCTCGTTCTCCACGTCCACGTACGGCACCCCGGCGCTGACCTGGCCCATCGGTCGGCCGCTGCACACCACCGGCAGGCCGCTGCGGGCCAGGGTGCCGGGCATCGGGTCGACGCCGTGGATCGAGGCGAACATGACGCCGTCAACGTGTCGGCCCAGGGCGTACCGCTCGACCCGGTCGTGGCTGCCGACCGAGCCGGACATCATCAGCACCAGCTGCTTGTCGGCGGCTTCCAGCTCCTGGCTGACGCCGTGGATGATGCCGGGGAAGACCTGGTCGTCGGAGAAGACCCGGGTGGCGGTCTCCGGCAGGATCAGTCCCATCGAGTCGGTGCGCTGGGTGACCAGGCTGCGGGCGGCCAGGTTGGGGACGTACCCCAGCTCCTGGACCGCCCGGCGGACCGCGTCCTGGATGGGTTCGGCGACGGTGGTGGAGCCGTTCACCACCCGTGAGACGGTGGCCCGGGACACGCCGGCCCGGCGGGCCACCGCCTCCAGCGTCGGACGTTCCCTGGCCATGCTCACGCCTGTGCTCCCCGTCTGTGAAGGTCCCGCCCCTCGGTGAACGCCAGCGGCTCAGCCGATGCCGTTGCGGCGGATCACCTCTTGGTACCACCGTGCGCTGGCCTTTGGCACCCGCCGCTGGGCCAGGTAGTCCACATACACGATGCCGAATCGCTTGGCGTAGCCGTACGACCACTCGAAGTTGTCGAGGAGTGACCACACCAGGTAGCCGCGCAGGTCAACCCCGGCGGCGATCGCGGCGTGCGCGGCCCGCAGATGCCCGTCCAGGTAGGCGACCCGGTCGGTGTCGTCGACCCGGTCGCCGTCGGGGTGCAGCTGGTCGGGGAAGGCAGCGCCGTTCTCCGTGATGATCATCGGTACGCCCGGGTAGTCCCGCCCCAGTTTGCTCAGCAGCGCGGTCAACCCGGACGGCTGGATCTGCCAACCCATGTCGGTCAGCGGCGGTGCCGGGGCGATGAACTCGATGCCCTCGGTGCCGGGAAACGCCCCGCCGCCACCGGGCGCACCCTCCTTCGCCGCCAGGTAGGTGGGGGAGTAGTAGTTGATACCGAGCAGGTCGATCGGCTCGCCGATGATCCTCTCGTCGCCGTCGCGGATGTGGTCCAGGTCGGTGAACCGGCTGACGTGGTCGAGGATGCGCTGCGGGTAGCCACCGCGCAGGATCGGATCGAGGAAGATTCGGTTCTGCAGGTCCTCGACCAGCTCGACCGCCTTGGCGTCGGCTTCGCTGGCCGGGTCGGCGGGGAACGCCGAGGTCGGGTTGACCGTGATCCCGACAGTCGTCGCGCCGGCGGCGCGTAGCGCCTGGTTGGCCAGCCCGTGGCCGAGTAGCAGGTGGTGCACGGTCTGGAAGGTGGCGGCCGGGTCGGTACGGCCCGGGGCGTGCAATCCGGAGCCGTAACCCAGGTACGCCGAGCACCACGGCTCGTTGAGCGTGGTCCAGGTCTGGACCCGGTCGCCGAGCCGGGCGTACACGGCCCGCGCGTACTCAGCGAAGGCCTCGGCCGTCTCCCGGTTGGTCCAGCCGCCCCGGTCCTCCAGGGTCTGCGGCAGGTCCCAGTGGTAGAGGGTGATGATCGGCTCGATGCCGCGCCCGCGCAGCTCGTCGACGAGCCGGTCGTAGAAGTCCAGCCCGTGCGGGTTGACCGGGCCGGTGCCGTCCGGCTGTACGCGCGGCCAGGCGATGGAGAACCGGTAGGTGTGCAGCCCCAGTTCGGCCATCAACGCCACGTCGTCGCGGTAGCGGTGGTAGTGGTCGCAGGCCACGTCCCCGGTGTGCCCGGCGTGCACCTTGCCCGGCGTACGGCTGAACGTGTCCCAGATCGACGGGCCGCGACCGGCTTCCCGGGCAGCGCCTTCGATCTGGTACGACGCGGTCGCCGCGCCCCAGATGAACGAGTCGGGGAATCGTACGGGCTCGTTGGAGTTCGTCACGCCTTGACAGCACCTTCCATGATGCCGCCGATGATCTGACGGCCGAAAATGATGAACACGATCAGTAGTGGCAGCGTAGCGAGCGCCGTACCGGTGAAGACCTGCGACATATCGTTGTAGTAGCCGTTCGACAGTGCCCGCAGCGACAGCTGCACGGTCGGGTTCTCCGGGTCGTTGAGCACCGCGTACGGCCAGAGGAAGTCGTTCCACATGGTCATGAAGGTGAGCAGGCCGAGCACGGCGGCGGCGGGGCGCAGTGCCGGCAGCACCACGTTCCAGTAGATCCGTAGCGTGGAGCAGCCGTCGACCCGGGCCGCCTCGATCAGTTCGGTGCTGACCGCCTGGCTGGCGTACTGGCGCATCAGGAACACCCCGAATCCGGTGACCAGCGCCGGCACGATGACCGCGGCGAGCCGGTCGTTCCAGTCCAGCTGGCTCATCAGCATGTACAGCGGGATGACGCCGAGCTGGGTCGGCACCATCATCGTCGCGATGATCACCAGCAGCAGGGCGTGGGAGCCCTTGAACCGAAGTTTGGCGAAGGCGAACCCGGCCAGCGACGAGAACAGCACCACCGAGAAGGTGACGGTGCCGGCGACGACCGCCGAATTGATCATGCCGGTGAGGAAGTACGCGTCCGGATTGTTGAACAGCCGCTCGATGTTGCCCGGCAGGTTGCCGCCGGGGGTGAGCGGCGGCGGGATCTGCCCCATCGCGTCGCTGGACCGAGTGGCGACCACGAACATCCAGTAGATCGGGAAGATCGACATCAGCCCGGCGACGATCAGCGTCGCGTACGTCAGTTTGCTGGCGCTCCACAGGTGCTGACTGGCTTTCACGGTGCTCACCCCTGCTTCCGGGCGCTGTTGCCGAGCCGGCGGATCACCAGCACGTTGATCAGCGAGATGACGACGATCAGGGCGAACAGCATCCAGGCGATCGCCGAGCCGTAACCGAAGTTGAAGTGCGGCGCGAAGGCGTTCTCGAACATGTACATGGTCATCGTCTGCGACTCGCGCAGCGGCCCACCCCGGATCGGGTTGGGGCCGGAGTTGAACAGCAGCGGCTCGGTGAACAACTGCAGTCCGCCGATGGTGGAGATGATGACGCAGAAGACGATCGTCGGCCGCAGCATCGGCACGGTGATCGACCAGAACTGCCGGGCGGGGGGTGCGCCGTCGATCGCCGCCGACTCGTACAGGTCCTTCGGGATGGACTGCATCGCGGCCAGGAAGATCAGCGCGTTGTAGCCGGTCCACCGCCAGTCGACCATCGTCGAGATCGCCACCCAGGCGCCGAACCTGGTGTTGCGCCAGTCGATGGCGTCGATGCCGATCAGGTCCAGCGCCCAGTTGATCATGCCGAACTCGCGGCTGAACAGCTGACCGAAGACGATCGCCACCGCCGCCGTCGAGGTGATGTTCGGGATCAGGATGCTCATCCGGAACGACGTACGGGCCCGCAGCTGCCGGTTCAACAGGTGGGCCAGCCAGAGCGCCAGCAGCAGCTGCGGCACGGTGGAGATGACGAAGATGCCCAACGTGTTGAGCACCGAGTTCCAGAAGTCGCCGTCGCCGAGTAGCCGGCTGTAGTTGTCGAAGCCGACGAACGGGTGCTCGGCGGCGAGCAGGTCCCAGTCGTGCAGCGACACCCAGAACGTGTAGCCCAGCGGGTAGGCGCCGAAGATCGCGAACAGCACGAAGAACGGCGCGATGTACAGGTACGGGGATGCTTTGGTGTCCAGCCGGGCCAGCCACAGCCGGGGCCGCCGGTGCGGCGGCTCGGGCTGTCGCCGGGCCGGCCGGGTGGCGTCGGCGGCCGGCTGCTCCGGCCCGACCTGTGCCACCCGGCCTGCGGTCACTTCTCGGCCGCCGTCTTGGCGTTGTTCACCGCGTCGGTCCAGCCCTCGTCGGGCGTACGCTGACCCAGCTCGACCGTTCGGACGGCGTTCTCCACCTCGGTGCGGACCGCCTGGTTTTTCGGTCCCATGTAGACCGGCTTGAGGTTTTTGGCGCCCTCACCGAAGATCTGCCCGATCGGGGCGTCGTTGAAGTACTCGCTGGTCGCCTCCAGGATCGCCGGGTCGTCGAGCGCCTGCGGCGACGACGGCAGCGGGCCCTTGGCCTTGAACGCCCCGATGTGCCCCTCCGGGCTGGTCAGGAACTTGACCAGCTTGACGGCCTCCTCCTGGTGCTCGCTCTGCGCCGGCACGGCCAGGTGCGATCCGCCCCAGTTGCCGCCGTCGCCGGGCACCTTGGCGATGTCCCACTTGCCGGCCGCCTCCGGGCCGGCGTTGCCCTCGATGACCCCGGTCATCCAGGCCGGGCAGGCGATGGTGGCGAACTTGGCCTGCTTGAACGCGGCCACCCACTCGTCGGACCAGGCGCCGTACTTGCCGCTCAGGTCGGAGTCGATGATGTCCATGGTGATGTCCCAGGCCTGCTTGACGGCCGGGTTGGTGTCGACAACGAGGTTGTCGTCGAGGTCGTAGTAGTGGTAGCCCTCGGCGGCACCGGCGGTCTGCAGCACGATCGTGTTGAACGTCTGGGTCGCCGCGTCCAGGAACGACGCGCCGGTGTCGGCCTCGACGAACTGCTCGCCGACGGAGATGTAGTCCTGCCAGGTCGGCCAGAGCGCGGAGACCTCGTCGCGGTCGGTCGGCAGCCCGGCGGCCTCGAACAGGTCGGTGCGGTAGCACATCGCCATGCCGCCGACGTCGGTGCCGAGCCCGATCAGCTGGCTGCCGTCGGCGGTCAGTGCCTGGTCCCACTTCCACGGCATGAAGTTGCCTTCGAGCTCGGCGGCGCCGTGGTCGAGCAGGTTCACGAAGTTCTGCGGGTTGGCCTTGTACTCGATGAGCAGGCCCTCCTCGATGGCGACGATGTCACCTGCGCCTTTGCCGGCGGCCAGCCACTGGGTCAGCTTGGGGGAGTACTCGTCGAGGTTGGTACCGGTGCCCCGTTCGACGATCTTGATTGCGGGGTTCTCGGCCTCGTACTGCTTGTACAGCTCCTCATAGCCGAACTGGCCGAAGACGTCGACGGTCAGGGTGATGGTGCCGTCGTCGGCGGCTTCGCCGCCGCCGCAGCCGGTAGCTGCGGCGAGCACGGTGACCGCAGCGGCGGTCGCGGTGACCAGCCGGCGCCTTGAATTGGTGCCCATGGGTTGACCCCTCTCAGGTCCAGGCATGGTGGGGTGCGGAAACTGCGTGTTTGCTGGCTGGCTCTCTGTCGACCCTGGCGACCTGGTCGACTGGCCGGTGCGGGCGGTGAGAGCGCTCTCACGAGAGTGGGACGTCAATCGCTCCCTGTCAAGAGAGCGCTCTCAGAACGTTGCCGGCGCGTTACCTACACCCGTTCCGACGGACGAAAGAGCGGGCAGTGGTCAGCCGACCCGCAGCGCGTCCAGCAGTGCTGCGTCGCCGGAGACGTCCAGCATGTCGAACTGCACCCGACCCCAGAGCCCGAGGAGCAGGTCACTCGCGGAGCCGGTAGCCAGGGTCCGGGTGTGGTGATCGTCCGAATCGAGGATCGTGTCGGTGTCCAGCAACGCCATGCCCTCGCCCCGCAACCGGACGTACCACTCCTGCTCGGCATCGGTCGCCACCAGATGCGCCACCCCGTACACCGGCTGGTGGCTGCGCCGCCGGCCCGCCGGCAGCCAGGAGTCCAGCACCTCGCTGATCCCATCAACGGCCAGCTTCGCCTCCACCGGCTCCACCCCGGCGATCGCCGTCTGCGCGTCCCAGCGGTGCACCGCGGTCTCGTGCGCCATCCGCCGGACCCAAAAGCTCACCTTTTTGGTCTGCGGCGCCCAGTTCCATGCCGGCATCTCCGGGTCGAGCCCGTCCAGCAGGGTGACCAGCGCCTCGAACTCCTGCTGCCACCAGGCGAGCGCCTCGGCCCCGTCGGGTTTGGCAACCACCGGCGGCCGCTCCTCCCGCGGATCGGCGACACCGCGCGACACGGTCTCCCGCACCCACATGTACACGATGCCGAGATGGTGCACCAGGTCGACGACCGTCCAGTCCGGGCAGGACGGCACCGGCGCGTCCAGCGGCACCTCAGCGACGGCGGCCCGGAACGCCGGACCGTCCGCCCGTAGCGCGCCGAGCCAGAAGTCCTTGGAGCCGTGCAGCCTGCTCATCATGATCCTCCGGGTCGAGCCGACAGCCAGTGGCGTGGCGCGGGTGGATTCCAGCCTAGGGTGAGGGGTGTGCCTGACGTTAGTGCCCACGCGCCATCTGCTGAAGACCCGACGGCCCTTGCGCCGTTGGCACGCTATACCACGCTCGCCCTCGGCGGCCCGGCCGACCGGCTGGTCACCGCGTCCACCGCCGACGAGTTGACCGAGGCGGTCCGTGACGCCGGCCGGCGCGGCGAGCGGATTCTGCTGCTCAGCGGCGGCAGCAACGTGGTTATTGGCGACGACGGCTTCCCCGGCACGGTGATCCTGGTCCGCTCCACCGGTTTCCAGGTGATCGCCGAGGAACCGGCGGCGGTCGGCCATCCGGCCACCGTCACCATCCGGGTCGAGGCCGGCGAGCCGTGGGACGACCTGGTCGCGGCGACCGTCGCCGCCGGCTGGTCCGGGGTGGAATGCCTGTCCGGTATCCCGGGCGCAGCCGGCGCCACCCCGATCCAGAACGTCGGCGCCTACGGTCAGGAGGTCGCCGAGACCGTGCAGGCCGTGCACGTGTACGACCGGCTCACCGACGAGCGGTACGCGTTGCCCGCCACCGACTGCCGGTTCGCCTACCGCGACAGCCTGTTCAAACGCAACGACCGCTACCTGGTGCTGGCGGTGGACTTTCGACTGGCCCGCAGCGAGCTGTCCACCCCGGTGCGCTACGCCGAGCTGGCCCGCAGCCTCGGCGTCGCCGTCGGTGACCGGGTGCCGCTGGCCGACGCCCGTGCCGCCGTGCTGCGGCTACGGGCCGGCAAGGGAATGGTGCTCGACGCCACCGACCCGGACACTCGCTCGGTGGGCTCGTTCTTTACCAACCCGGTGCTGGACGCCGCCGCCGCGCGGCGGTTCCACGCCCGGGTCGCCGTCGCCGGGACGGGTGAGCCGGCGACCTGGCCGGTCGCCGGTGGCGAAGCGGTCAAGGTCAGCGCGGCGTGGCTGATCGACAAGGCCGGGTACGGCAAGGGCTACCCGGGCGGCGACGCGCCGGTCGCCATCTCCAGCAAGCACACCCTGGCGCTCACCCACCGGGGCGGCGGCAGCACCGCCGCGCTGCTCGACCTGGCCGGCACCATCAGGGACGGGGTCCGCGACCGGTACGGCGTGACCCTGCACCCGGAGCCGGTCCTGGTCAACTGCTCCTTCGACTAGCCGAGTAGTTCCGAAGTTCGGCCAGTGGTCGTAGGCAATCGTGACCGGGTGACAGGTGCTCCGGTCTCCCGGTGGCATGAACGCTCATCGAGGTGACGCTGAAGCACGTTACTTTCGCATCTTGACGTGCGTCAGCGTCACCTCGATGAGCCCACTGCACACAACATGGGCCAAGCCCACGGGTCGAAAGGGATACATGCCGGTTTGGACCCGTTCAGCAGGTTACGAAACCGGTCGTCCGGCCCGGCCCGCCGGGCGGGCCAGCGCTCAGCCGCCGGGCGGGGCCACCGCCGACCAGGGCACGGTCAACTCGCCGAGCCGCCACCGTGCCGGTCGGTCCAGCACCGGCCAGCCGCCGTCCCGCAGCGCCGACACCGTGTGCAGCCAGCGCTGCCGTGGCCCGTACGGCGCATAGCCGGCCGCCGCCCGCCAACTCTCGTCGAGCGCCCGCAGCAGCGCGTACACCCGCTCGCCCGGCACGTTGCGGTGGATCAGCGCCTTCGGCAGCCGTTCGGCGAGCACCGCCGGCCCGCCACCGGCCGGGCCGGCCAGCGTTGCCAACCGGCCGGCCAGGGTCAGCGAGACCGGCCCGGTGGCGTCGAGCAGCACCCAGGAGCAGACCCGGCCCGGTTCGTCACAGGTCCCCTCGACCAGCGAACCTCCGGGAGCGAGCGCGGCGCGCATCGTCGCCCACGCCGCCGCGACGTCGGACTCGGCGTACTGGCGCAGCACGTTGAACGCCCGGACCAGCACCGGCCGGAGCCCGGCCAGCTCGAATCCACCCCGGCCGAAGGTCAGTTGTGGCGGCGCGGCAGCCGGAGCCGCCGCCGCGACCCGGTCCGGGTCGATCTCCAGGCCGACCACCCGCACGTCCGGTCGCACCGACCGCAGCCGGGTGGCCAGCTCGACGGTGGTCACCGGGTGGGCGCCGAAACCGAGGTCGACCACCAGCGGTGGCCGGGCCGCGTCCGTCAGTGCCGGCCCGCAGCGGTACGCGATCCACCGGTCGGCCCGGCGCAGCCGGTTCGGTGCGGTGGTGCCCCGGGTGACCTCGCCGACCGGCCGGGCCGCGTCGGGCGCGCGAGCTCCGACCGGTCGGGCCATTCGATTCCCGCTCACCCGGGCAGCACCCGGTGCACCTTGTGCTGCGCTGCCTGGGCCAACGGGCGGACCACCAGCCGGTCCACGTTGACGTGCTGCGGCCGGGTGGCGCACCAGGCGACGCAGTCCGCGATGTCGTCGGCGACCAGCGGCTCGGCCACCCCGGCGTAGACCGCGTCGGCACGTGCGGTGTTCCCGCCAAACCGGTTCACGCTGAACTCGTCGGTACGCACCATGCCCGGATCGATTTCGACCACCCGGACCGGCCGGCCGCACAGCTCCAGCCGTAGCGTCTCGGTCAGCGCGGTCTGGCCGTGCTTGGCTGCGGTGTAGCCGCCACCGCCCTCGTAGACGACCTGCCCGGCGGTGGAGCCGATCACCACGACGGTGCCGGCCCCGCTGGCGGTCAGCGCCGGCAGCAGAGCCTGGGTGACCCGCAGCGTGCCGAGCACGTTCACCTCGTACATCCACCGCCAGTCGGCCACCGGCGCGGACTCGACCGGGTCCAGCCCGCGCGCCCCGCCGGCGTTGTTCACCAGCAGGGTGACCCGGCCAGGCAGGTCAGCCTGCTGAGCCAACCCGCCGACCGCCTGCACCAGCCCGGCCACCGATTCGTCGTCGGTGACGTCGCAGGTCACCGCGGTGGCGGCCCCGCCGTTGTCGCGAATCGAGTCGACCAGGTCGGCGAGCCGGTCGCCGCGGCGGGCGGCGGCGACCACGTGGAAGCCCTCGGCGGCCAGCCGGCGGGCGGTTGCCGCGCCGATTCCGCTGGACGCTCCGGTGACGATGGCGATCGGTGTCATCCAGCCATTGTCGCCGCTTGGCGGACCGGGACGGTCGCCGCCGGTCGGTCCCGGGCGTCGCCGTCGACGAGAGGTGGGTCACCTCCACCCGCTGTAGTGCGGCATGTCGCTGCCAGTACCGGGAAGATGTGACGGGTCGTCCTGGTTGGTGGCGTTGGTTGCGATCAGGCGAGCGGAGGGAGCGACGTGGTGCAGGTGGGTCAGGCCGGGCCGGGTGACAACCAGCCGCCGCCGCGTCCCCGGCGGGTCGCGACACTGTCGGTGCACACCTCTCCGCTGGACTCGCCGGGCACCGGCGACGCCGGCGGCATGAACGTCTACATCGTCGAGGTGTCCCGGCGGCTGGCCGAGGCCGGCGTGGAGGTCGAGATCTTCACCCGGGCGACGGCGGGTGGCGTACCGTCGGTGGTGGAGATGGCACCCGGCGTACGGGTGCGGCAGGTGATCTCCGGCCCGCTGGAGCCGCTGCCGAAGGAGGACCTGCCGGCGCAGCTCTGCGCATTCACCGCCGGGGTGCTGCGGGCAGAAGCCGCCCGGGCACCCGGCTACTACGACCTGATCCACTCACACTACTGGCTCTCCGGGCAGGTCGGGTGGCTGGCGAAGGGGCGCTGGGGGGTGCCGCTGGTGCACACCGCGCACACGCTCGCCAAGGTCAAGAACGCCCGGCTGGCGGCCGGTGACCGCCCGGAACCGGCCCCTCGGATCATCGGCGAGGAACAGCTGGTCACCGAGGCGGACCATCTGGTGGCGAACACCCGGACCGAGGCCGGCGAGCTGATCGACTGGTACGGCGCCGAGGCGGACCGGGTCTCCGTGGTCGAACCGGGCGTCGACCTGGACCGGTTCCGGCCCGGCCCGCCCGGCCGGGAACAGGCTGCCCGGGCGGCCGCCCGACGGCGGTTCGGCTTGCCGGTCCGTGGCCATCTGGTGGCGTTCGCCGGCCGGATCCAACCGCTGAAGGCGCCGGACGTGCTGCTGCGCGCGGTGGCCGCGCTGCGTCGGCGGGATCCGGGTGCGGTCGCCGATCTCACGGTGGTGGTCGCCGGCGGCCCGAGCGGCACCGGGCTGGACCAGCCGGGTGCCCTGATCGACCTGGCCAAATCGCTGGGAGTCGACGATCTGGTGCGGTTCATGCCGCCGCTGGGCCATACCGACCTGCCGGCTTTGTTCCGGGCCGCCGACCTGGTCGCGGTGCCGTCGTACAACGAATCATTCGGCCTGGTCGCTCTGGAGGCTCAGGCCTGCGGCACGCCGGTGCTGGCCGCCTCAGTCGGTGGCCTGGTCACCGCGGTCCGCGACGGGCACAGCGGGATGCTGGTCGACGGGCACCACCCGGACGACTGGGGCCGGGCGATCGGCGATCTGCTTGCCGCTCCGGCGTTGCGGGACCGGCTCGGTCGGGGCGCGGTGGAGCACGCCCGGCAGTTCTCCTGGACACGCACTGCGGCCGGGCTGCTCGACGTTTACGGTGAGGCGGTGCGGGCGTACCGCGCGGCGACCGCCGCCGGGATGTCCCGGGACGCCGACGCCCTGTCGGCGAGCGTGGGGTGACCAGGAGTGCCATGAGCGGACGAGCCGAGGTGGCGGCGCTGATCGAGGCGGTCTGCGCCGATCGCGAGCTGAGCTGGGAACCAACCGGTGACCTGTCGTACGCGGTGACGTTGCCGGGTACCCACAAGCTGAAGACGGTGTGCAATCTGATAGTCGGCGAGCAGGCGCTGCGAATAGAAGCATTCGTGATGCGGCAGCCCGATGAACGGCGTACCGAGTTGTGGACCTGGCTGCTGCAACGCAACGCCCGGATGTACGGTGTCGCCTTTTCGGTCGACGCGGTCGGCGACATCTACCTTACCGGTCGTGTCGGGCTGGCCGGAATTACCGAAGACGAACTGGACCGGATACTCGGATCGGTGCTCACCTATGCCGACGAGTCATTCGACGCGATGCTGGAGATCGGCTTCGGTTCGGCGATCCGCCGCGAGTGGGAATGGCGGGTCAAAAGAGGTGAATCGGTGGCGAACCTGCGCGCCTTCGCGCACCTTTTCGACGACAAGACGCCGGAGGATCCAGGTTTGTAGGGAGTCAGCAGGGTACTGCTCGCATGGTGGCGCAACCGTCGCCCACTGCCCCCCCGCAGGCACACTGTCAAAGGGAGTGAGCAGACCATGCCTCAACAGACCAGCACCCGGCGCCGCAGCCCTGCGTCGAACGGACGGTCCAAGGCCGGCCGTAGCTCCAGCTCGGCCCGCAAGTCCAGCTCGGCGACCATCGGCCGGGCCGGCGGCGCGGTCCGGGAGAGCGACCTCGCCGACCTTCGCGTCGACGAACTGCGAGACCAGCTGCGCAAGCGCGGGGTGACCGGCACGTCCAACCTGCGCAAGCCCGATCTGATCAAGTCGTTGGCGCGGGCGATGCGGCGGGGTACTCCGGCGCGGGCGAAGCAGGCGTCCCGGCCGAAGGCCGGTTCGCCGACCTCCCAGCGTTCGGCGCCGGCTGGCAAGAGCGCCGGTGCGGCGCGCAAGAGCACCAGTGCGGCCCGCAAGAGCACCAGTTCGACGGGGCGGAACACCTCTGGCGCGGGCGGTGGCGGACGGTCCGGCGGTGCCAAGATCCGGTCCGGAGCCAAGTCGTCCAGTTCGCTGAAGTACGCCCAGCGTATCGACGATCCGCAGCAGCATGCCGAACGTGCCGGGCGTAGCCTGATCACCACCGATCACCGGACGATCCGGCAGTGGGCCGACGCCCGGGGCGGTACCCCGGCGACCGTCAGCGCCCCTCGCGATGGCCGGCCCAGCGTGCTGCGGATCGACTTCCCCGGCTACGGTGGCGGCAATTTACGCAAGATCTCCTGGGATGAGTGGTTTGGGACGTTTGATCAGCGTCGGTTGAACTTCATCTACCAGGAACAGCGCACGGACGGTACACCGAGCAATTTCTTCCGGCTTGAATCTCCCGACCGTGAAGATGCCTGAGCGTGTATTGGCCATCACTCGTCGGGGTTGTTGCGGGCGTAAACCCGTTCGGCACCTCGGATGGTGTGATTGGGCGTACAACCGAATCGCCTTGTCCATCGGAAGTGTCAGGAACTACGGTTGAGTCACGCGCCGAGCCCGGGATTGGCTGGGGGCCGTCGGACCGGTTCGGTCCGAACAACCGGGCTGGGTGCCGGGGGACCGGTGGCATTGGGCCGTTGGGGGACGGCGCCACCCGAAACCGGCGGCGAGGGGGAGCGACGCTTACGGGGGTGAGTGTCGCTCCCCGCCGCCGGTTATCCGTTTCCGCCGGCCCGGCAACTACTGCGGATGAGCCGGCGCCAGCGGCTGTTGAGACCCGTCCGGCTTCGCCAGCTGGGACCGGGCCGGCAGAGTCACGGCCGAAGCGCCCGTCCGCAGCTCGGCGGCTCGCCGCTCGCGGGCCGGTCCGGCGATCAGCTGACCCACCGCGACCACCCCGCCGATCGCGGCGCAGCCGAGCCACAGTGCGGTGTTCCCCGCGTACTGCCAGACGAAGCCGCCGGTGATCGGCGCGGCGAAGGCGGCGACCGACCAGGACAGCGAGAAAACACCCTGGTAGCGGCCGCGCAGTGCGGCCGGGGTGAGCTCGGCGATCAGCGTCGCGTTCGACGGCGAGTTGAGCATCTCGCCAGCGGTCCAGATCAGCACTGTCACCGCGTACAACCAGGCGACGTCGGCGACGGCGGTCAGGCCGAAGCCGACCCCGACGATCACCGCCGCCAGAGCCAGCACGTGCGAACGGTTGCGGCCGCTGATCAACCGGGGGACGAAGAGCTGCCCGACCACGATGAGTACGCCGTTGAGCGCCATCACCACGCCGAACGTGGTGGGCGACAGCCCGTCGTCGGCCATCGCGATCGGCAACATCGCGCCGTGCTGCATGAACACCATGGCCAGCAGCACGTTCAGCCCGACGAAGCCGAGGAAGACCCGGTCGGTGACGACAACCAGCAACCCGGCCGGTCGGGCCGCGACCACGGTCGGACCGAGTGGTGCCGCCGCCTGGGTCGCCGGCCGGGTCTCACCGACCTTGGCGAAGACCAGCGCGGCGGTGGCCAGGGTGGTGCTCGCGTTCACCGCGAACAGCAGGAAGTAGTCGACCTGCGCGGCGAGTCCGGCGAGCACCGCCGCGAACGCGTACCCCAGGTTGATGGCCCAGTAGTTGAGCGAGAAGGCACGCAGCCGGTCGGCGGCCGGGACCACGTCGATCATCATCGCCCCGTACGCCGGCCGGGCACCCTCGTTGAACAGGCCGAGCAGTGCGGCGCCCACCAGGAGCAGCCACCACCGGTCGGCCAACCCGAGGACGATCAGCATGGTGGCAGCGCCCAGATGCGCGGTGAGCAGCGTTGGGCGGCGCCCCCAGCGGTCGGCGAGCGTCCCGCCGAGCAGGGTGCCGACGGCTCCGCCGGCGCCCCAGGCGCCGAGCACCAGACCGGCCTGGGAGCCGGACAGGCCGCGCCCGGCGGTCAGGTAGATGGCCAGGAAGATCACGACGAACGAGCCGAGCCGGTTGATCAGGCTGCCGGTCCACAGGTACCAGAAGGCCCGGGGCAGGCCGCTGGTGGTCTGCTGTAGCCATCCCCGCGCACCCGACATCGGCTAGCTACCCCCCCGTGCAGTAATGAACAGTGCAACATCTGTGCCTTACACGCTAGGCGTCGGGCGGCGTACCGAGCATGCGAATTTCCGCGTGGCGGTCGTCACCCCGGCCGGCCGGTGCCCCGGGCCGGTGAACCTCCGGGCACCGGGTCCGGCAGGATGGACGACATGACTGTGGGGACACTGGTGCTGCTCCGGCACGGCGAGAGCGAGTGGAACGCGAAGAACCTCTTCACCGGTTGGGTCGACGTGGATCTGACCGCCAAGGGCGAGGCCGAGGCGCGGCGCGGCGGTGAGCTGCTGGCGCAGCACAACCTGCTGCCGGACGTGGTGCACACCAGCGTGCTGCGGCGGGCCATCCGGACCAGCGAGTTGGCGCTGCACACCGCGGACCGGGGCTGGATCCCGGTGCGCCGGTCGTGGCGGCTCAACGAGCGGCACTACGGCGCGCTACAGGGCAAGAACAAGAAGCAGACCCTGGAGGAGTACGGCGAGGAGCAGTTCATGCTCTGGCGCCGCTCCTACGACACCCCGCCGCCGCCGATCGCCGACGACGACGACTGGTCGCAGGTCGGCGAACCTCGGTACCGGGAGCTGCCGCCGGAGCTGATGCCCCGCACCGAATGCCTGGCCGACGTGGTGCGGCGGATGCTGCCGTACTGGTACGACGCGATCGTGCCGGACCTGCTCGCCGGCAAGCAGGTGCTGGTCGCGGCGCACGGCAACTCGCTGCGGGCGCTGGTGAAGCACCTCGACGGGATCTCCGACGAGGCGATCGCCAAGCTGAACATCCCGACCGGCATCCCGCTGCGCTACGACCTGGACGGCGCGCTGCGACCGGTCAACGCCGGCGGTGACTACCTGGACCCGGACGCCGCCGCGGCAGCGGCCGCCGCGGTCGCCAACCAGGGCCGTTGAGCCGTTGGGCCAGGGGTACGGGACGTGGTCCGCACCGTACCCCTGGCCCTGGTCATGGCCGGCCTGGCACCGCTGCCCGGCCGGCCGGTCAGTCGTTCGGACTCACCCCGGTCACGTGGTAGACGACCCGCCGGCCGGCGTTGACCGCGTGGTCGGCGTACCGCTCGTAGAACCGGCCCAGCAGCGCGCCGTCGATGGCGGTCTCCGCACCGTACGGCCAGTCCTTGCCCAGTAGCACCCGGAACAGCTTGCGGTGCAGTTCGTCCATCGCGTCGTCGTCGCTGTCGAGCTCGGCGGCGGTCTCCGCGTCCGGGGTACGCAGCACCCCGACCACCTTGGCGATCATGCGGTCGGCGACCTCGGCCATCTCCGAGAAGACTCCGCGTAGCTCGGCCGGGACAGCTGGTGACGGGTGGCGACGCAGCGCGGTCTTGGCCACGTGGTCGGCGAGGTCACCCATCCGCTCCAACCCGGAGGCCACGTGCAGCGCGGTGATCGCCATCCGCAGGTCGGAGGCGACCGGCGCCTGCCGGGCCAGCAAGTCGCTCACCCGCTCCTCCACCGTGCGGTAAAGGGCATCGATCTCGGCATCGTTGACCAGTACCGTCTCGCCGGCTTCGCGGTCGGCGGTGAGCAGCGCGCCGGTCGCCCGGCGCAGCGCCGTCTGTGCGGCTTCCGCCATCGATACCAGCAGCTCGCTGATTTCCTGCAGCTCGGCCTGGAACTCCTCGCGCATGGTGGCCTTCCGTCGTCGTGGTGGGAGGTCTCCGGTCCTGGTCCCGCCCGGTGTCGCCCACACCGTATGGCGGCTTGCCGGCACCCAGATGAACAGGGGTGAACAGAGCGGGGCGGCAGTATGAACATCTGGCGATTGCCGTGAGATATGTCCTGTTCGGGTGGCTGACCAGGTTAACAATGGCCCTACGATCGCCCCGTGGATTGGGCGGTTCTGGCCGGCGGTGCGGCCGTCGGCACTGGCGGCGGGCTCGTCGCCGGTCTGCTCCTGGCGCGAGCCCGGGCACGACAACTGGCATCCGCCCCGGTCGAACACCGGGGCGGGCAGCGTACGTCCAGCAACGGGAGGCCGCAGATCGTCGCGAACGACGCCGCTGCGGCACCCCCGGCCCCGGCCCGCAGCTTCATCGACTCGTTGGCCCGCCGGAGCCTGGACTCGTTGCGGGTCGGCGTGGTGGTGCTCGACGACACCGACGTGCCGGTGCTGGTCAACCCGGCGGCCCGGGCGATGGGAATGCTCCGGGCCGGGCCGACGCCGGGCAGCGTCACCGCGCACCCGATCATCCGTACCCTGGCCGGGCAGGTCCGCCGCACTGGCGTGCGTCGCGAAGTGGAGCTCGACCTGCCCCGGGGCCGCGAAGGCGGCACCCAGGACCCGCTCGGGGTGCACCTGCGGGCCGTCGGCCTGCGCGGCAACCACGTGGCGGTCGAAGCCGCCGACGTCACCGAGTCGCACCGGGTGGCCCGGGTCCGCCGGGACTTCGTCGCCAACGTCAGTCATGAGCTGAAGACCCCGATCGGTGCCCTGCAGCTGCTCGCCGAGGCGTTGCTGGACGCCACCGACCCGGACAGCGCGGTCACCGACCCGACCGAGGACGTGGCCGCCGCCCGCCGATTCGCCGAACGGATTCAGCACGAGTCGACCCGGCTCGGCCGGCTGGTCAACGAGCTGCTCGAACTCACCCGGCTACAGGGAGCCGAGCCGCTGCCGGCCCCCGACCCGATCGCGGTCGACTGGGTGCTGGCCGAGGTCGTGGACCGGACCCGTACCCCGGCCGCAGCCCGCCGGATCGAGGTGACGGTGACGGGCGAGCGCGGGCTGACCGTGTACGGTCGCGACAGCCAGATCGCCACCGCGGTGGCGAACCTGGTGGAGAACGCGATCGCCTACTCCGGTGCGGACACCCGGGTCACGGTGACCGCCTCCCGGGCCGACGAATACGTCGACATCGCCGTCGCGGACCAGGGCATCGGCATCGCCCCCGACGAGGTTGACCGGATCTTCGAACGGTTCTACCGGGCCGACCAGGCACGCTCGCGCAGCACCGGCGGCACCGGGCTGGGCCTGGCCATCGTCAAGCACATCGTCACCAACCATGGCGGTCGGGTCGAGGTTTCCAGCACGCTGGGTGGAGGGTCGACGTTCACGCTGCGGCTGCCTGCCAGCCCGCCGGACGCCGCACTGCCGCTACCCGAATCGGTTGAGATCGACACCGGTCCGGCCGCGCACGAGTAGGTCTGAGCGGATCAGGCCGGACACAGGGAAGGAAACGACAAGTGGCCCGGGTACTCGTGGTGGAGGACGAGGAGTCCTTCTCCGACGCGCTCTCCTACATGCTGCGCAAAGAGGGGTTCGAGGTGTCGGTGGCGCCAACCGGCACCGCCGCGCTCACCGAGTTCGACCGCACCGGAGCGGACATCGTGCTGCTCGACCTGATGCTGCCCGAGATGTCCGGCACCGAGGTCTGCCGTGAACTGCGGCAACGCTCCCGGGTACCGATCATCATGGTGACTGCCCGGGACAGCGAGATCGACAAGGTGGTGGGCCTGGAGATCGGCGCCGACGACTATGTCACCAAGCCGTACTCGCCCCGGGAGCTGGTCGCCCGGATCCGGGCGGTGCTGCGCAGACAGAGCACCGAGGTGATCGAAGCGTCCACCGCGACGCTGACCGCCGGACCGGTTCGGATGGATGTCGAGCGGCACGTGGTGACCGTCGACGGTGACTCGGTCCAGCTGCCGCTGAAGGAGTTCGAGCTGCTCGAGCTGCTGCTGCGCAACGCCGGCCGGGTGCTCACCCGGGGGCAGCTGATCGACCGGGTGTGGGGTGCCGACTATGTCGGGGACACCAAAACCCTCGATGTGCACGTCAAGCGGCTGCGTTCCAAGATCGAACCGGAGCCGTCGGCCCCGCGCTTCATCGTCACCGTGCGCGGGCTGGGCTACAAGTTCGAGTCCTGACCAAATGTTGGGGCCGGTGCCGGGGCAGGCGGTCGCTTCGGTGTCAGTCCGACCGGCGGGCGTTCGGCGTCCGCCGGCGCGGCGTGGCCGGGTGCGCTGCCACCAGGCCACGCCGCGCCCGTGCCGCGCACAGCTCGGCCAACCGGGCGTACGCCGCCTTGCCGACCAGCGCGGTCAGCTCCGGCTCGTACGACCGGTACATCGGCTCGCCCCCGACGTGCGCCTCCGGCGACGAGGTGCACCACCAGTCCAGATCGTGCCCACCGGCACCCCAGCCCCGCCGGTCGAACTCGGTCAGCGTGGAGACCAGCACCTTGCTGCCGTCCGGGCGTTTGGCCCACTCCTGGTCCCGGCGGATCGGCAACTGCCAGCAGACGTCCGGCTTGTACTCCAGCGGATGCACCCCGTCGCGCAGCGCCTGGGCGTGCAGCGCACAACCCCCGCCACCGGGGAAGTCGGCGTCGTTGTGGAACACGCACGGCCCGTCGGCGCTGCGGGTGGCGGTCCGCCGCGCCGGATTCTTACCGTCGACGGTGTCCATCTCGGTGTAGTTCTTGAACCCGCGCCGGTAGTGCTGCCAGGTCTGCGGGGTGAGCCGCTTCGCGGCCGCCTTGACCCGGTTCTCGTCGTCGCTGTCGGTGAAGAAGGCACCGTGCGAACAGCAGCCGTCCCCAGCCCGGCCGGCGATGATGCCGTGGCAGGACCCACCGAACACACAGGTCCAGCGGGACAGCAACCAGGTCAGGTCGGCCCGGATCAGATGCGCGGCGTCGGCCGGGTCGACGAACTCGATCCACTCACGGGGAAAGTCCAGCTCGACCTCCCGACTGCGGGGGTCGGCCGGGGTCTCGACCAGGATCCGGAGCTCGCCACGGGGTGCCACCCGGCCAGGGTACGCCTGCCACCTGCGGCGGGCCGGGCAAGCGGGTCGGTACGCCGGATTGGCCTAGGGTGATCACATGCGACTGGGTGTGCTCGACGTCGGCTCCAACACCGTGCATCTGCTCGTGGTGGACGCACACCCCGGCGCCCACCCGTGGCCGGCACACTCGGAGAAGTCGCTGCTGCGGCTCGCCGAACAGATCGGTCCGGACGGCGCGCTCACCCCGGCCGGGGCGGACGCCCTGGTCGAAGCGGTGGCCGCCGCGCGGGCCGCAGCCGACCACTGGAAGACCAGCGACCTGATCGCGTTCGCCACCTCGGCGGTGCGCGACGCCACCAACTCGGCGGCGGTGCTGGCCCGGGTCCGCGTCGAGACTGGCGTGCACCTGCAGGTGCTCTCCGGCACCGACGAGGCCCGGATGACCTTCCTCGCGGTCCGCCGCTGGTTCGGCTGGTCCGCCGGCCGGCTGCTGGTGCTGGACATCGGCGGCGGCTCCCTGGAGCTGGCCGCCGGCGTCGACGAGGAGCCGCACCTGGCCCAGTCGCTGCCGCTCGGGGCCGGCCGGTTGACCCGGGAACGGCTCGGGGTCACCCCGTTCACCGCCAGCCCGCCGGCCGCACAGTTCGTCGCCGACCTGCGGGAGTACGTCGACGCCCAGGTGCAGACGATGGTCCCGCTGCTGCAGGCGCAGGGCTGGGACCGGACGGTCGGCACCTCCAAGACGTTCCGCACCCTGGCCCGGCTGACCGGGGCCGCGCCGTCCAGCGCCGGGCTGTGGGCGCCCCGGCGGCTGACCCGTACCGGGCTGCGTCAGGTGACCGGGTTCATCCGCCACATCCCGCCTGCCGAGTTGCGCGAACTCGAAGGGGTCAGCGCCAGCCGGGGGCACCAGTTGCTGGCGGGGGCGATGGTGGCCGAGTCGGTCATGCGGCAGTTGGGCATCGAGTCGCTCGACATCTGTCCGTGGGCGCTGCGGGAAGGGGTGATCCTGCGCCGGATGGCACAGCTGGAGCTGATCTCTGCCGGTGACCTGGGCACGGTCACCGGCCCGGCAGGTCCGCGCCGGCCGGGCTAGGCTGGGCGTCGTGACCTCCGCGGTACCCGTGCTGCTCTCCAGCTCATCGGTGTTTCCCGAGCCGACGGCGGCCGCCTTCGAGCTGGCCGCCGCGCTCGGCTACGACGGCATCGAGGTGATGGTCTGGACCGATGCGGTCAGCCAGGACGCTGGCGCGCTGCGTGGGCTTGCCGCGCACTACGGTGTGCCGGTACTCGCTGTGCATGCCCCCTGCCTGCTGGTCACCCAGCGGGTCTGGAGCTCCGACCCGTGGGAACGACTGCGCCGCTCGGCCGTACTGGCCGAGACGCTCGGCGCGCCGACCGTCGTGGTGCATCCTCCGTTCAGCTGGCAACGTGACTACGCCCGTACCTTCGCCGACGGGCTGCGTACCCTGCGCGACGCCCACCCACAGGTGCGGTTCGCGGTGGAGAACATGTTCCCGGTCCGGATGGCCGGCCGTGAGTTCGTTCCGTACCAGCCCGGCTGGGATCCGACCGAGGTCGGCTACGACGCGTACACCCTTGACCTGTCGCACTGCGCCGCGTCGCGGGCCGACGCACTGGCCCTCGCCGCCGCGATGGGCGACCGGCTGGAGCACGTGCACCTCGGCGACGGCAGCGGCCTCGGCCGCGACGAGCATCTGGTCCCCGGCCGGGGCAACCAGCCGTGCGGCGAGCTGCTCAGCTCGCTGGCCGGCAACGGCTTCCGGGGCGCGGTGGCGGTCGAGGTCGCCACCCGTGGCGCCCGCAGCCGTACGGTGCGCGAGGCCGACCTGCGCGATTCGTTGGCGTTCGCCCGCCGGCACCTGGCCGCCATCGACGGCGGCAGCCCCGGCCGGTCGGCGACCGCCGACCAGCCGGCCGGCTGAGCCGGAAAGACTGGCCGGCTGGAGCCGGGGAAGACCGTCAGCTGACCGGCAGCAGCGGCTTGTCCTCGACCGCGGCGCGCTTGCGGGCCCGGTGCGCGGCCACGTGCGAGCGGGTGGCGCAGCGCTCCGAGCAGAACCGCCGGCAGCAGTTCGACGACGTGTCCAGGTAGACGTTGCCGCAGCGGGCGTCAGCACAGACGCCGAACCGGGCACTGCCGTACTCGCACAGCCAGACCGACAGCCCCCACACCGCCCCAGCCAGATACTCGGCGCTGACCGAGGCTCCCCGGCCGGTCACGTGCATGTGCCAGTCGTTGGAGTCGTGGCCGGAGATCCGCGGCTGCACCGGAAACGCCGCGAGCAGCGAGTTGAGCTCGGCGACCGCGTCGGCATCGCGCCCGGTGGTGCCGTACTCGAAGACGTCCCGCAGGCGTCTACCGGCCCGCCGGAACACCGTCAGGTCGCGGTCACAGACCTCGTCGCACATCCAGACGTGGTCGCCGTGGAACAGCGCCCTCAGGTCGTCGAGGTCAGCCAACGGGGAGTTGACCAGATCAACTGCGGTCCGCGCGTAGGCGTCGAAGTCCACCTGACAACCGTAGACGATTCAGATCGCCCGGTGGGCGGCCACGTAGTGCGGCAGAAACCGGGCGTACCCGTCGGTTATCAATCCGGAACTCTCCCGTAACCCGGCACCGGCCGACTCGCCGGCCACCACCCAGCTGCCCAGCACCAGATGGTTGCCGTCGAACGCCGGCAGCGCCCGGAACTCCTGGTAGCACCAGCCTTCGGCGCCGTAGTCGCCCGGATTCTCGATCTCACCGCCGGCAGCCACGATCCGTACCGCCGCGCCTTCCCGGCCGAGCAGCGGCTTGGCGACGTACTCCGGCATCCCGCGCGGTCCGTCCAGGTACGCCGGCAGCAGGTACGGGTGGTCCGGAAACAGCTCCCAGAGCACCGCCAGCAGCGCCTTGTTCGACAGCAGCAGCTTCCACGCCGGCTCGATCCAGGTGGTCGGGGTGCCCGGTGCGAGCGCCAGCCGCCCGTACGGCTCGGCCAGCATCCACTCCCACGGGTAGAGCTTGAAGCAGGTGGTGATCGGCTGGTCGGCGGCGTCGACGAAGCGCCGGCCGTCCCAGCCTACGTCCAGCATCGGCAGCAGCTCGGCGGTCAGCCCGGCCTGGCGGGCGGTCTCGGCGAGGTATCCGGCGGTCATCAGATCCTCGCCGGTCTCCTCCTCGCTCGACCAGGTGACGTGCAGCGTCGGATGGTACATCCCGGCCTTAATCTGCGCCCAGCCCGCCACCAGCCGTTCGTGCAGGCTGTTCCACTGGTCGAGCTGCGGTCGGGTGTCCTCCAGCCAGTACCACTGCACGATCGCGGCTTCGACCAGGGCGGTGGGGGTGTCGGCGTTGTACTCCAGCAGCTTCGGCGGCCAGGAGCCGTCGTACCAGAGGTCGAACCGGCCGTACAGACTCGGTGGCCGCTCGCGCAACGACCGGGCGACTGCGTCGGTGGCCCACGCCGGGATGCCGAAATCGGCGTACCGCCGGTGCGTCACCACGTGCTCGGCCGCCGCCACCGCCATCCGGTGCAGTTCCTCGGTCGCCTCCTCCAGCCGCAGCACCTCCGGTAGGTCGAAGGCGTAGCAGGCGGATTCATCCCAGTAGGACATCACCGAGCCGTTGGGCAGTTCGGTGTCGGCGTACACCAGACCCTGCTGCCGTACCGTCGCGTCCCAGTCCGGCCGGGGCCGACAGGTTTCGCGCCGCACGCTCAGCCGCCGCAGGAGGCGAGGTGGGTGCCGAATCCGCCTCGGTCGGGCATGGCCGCTGTGGTGTCGGCCGGAGCTTCCGGCGTGGTACGGGCGACGAACGCCCCGGCGCCGCCGGCGGCCATCGCCAGCACCGTCGTGCCGCCGCCGGAGCCGGCACCCATCGACCGGTCGTCGTCGCAGTCGTCGTCCGGGACCAGGTTGCAGCCGGAGAGGGAGAGCGCCAGCGCGGTGAGCGCACCGAGCTGGACACTGGTCGACCGGAGCCGGCGCGGGGAGATCTTGTCCACAGCACTGTTGTAGCTCACCGACGCACGCCCGGCGTCGGTGGATCTCGGCCTGCGGCCGGACCTCGGCCACTGGCCGGGCCGGTCGTGGTCAAGGGCGATACGCTCGCCCTATGCTTCGCTCGGTCATCCTCGCCGCGTCCCGGTCGACCACGATCGAACGGCTGGTCGCCGCCGCCCCGTTCAGCCGTGACGTGGTACGCCGATTCGTCGGCGGCACCACCATCGACGAGGCGTTGACCGCCGCGGCCGAGCTCACCGGTACCGGTCTGGTGATCAGCATCGACCACCTCGGTGAGGACACCACCACCGCCGAGCAGGCCAGCGCGGTGCGGGCGGAGTACCTGGCCCTGCTGGACGCGCTGGACCGGGCCGGTCTCGCCGCCGGCGCCGATGTCAGCGTGAAGCTCTCCGCGCTCGGGCAGCGGTTCGACGAGCCGGCGGCGACCGGGCACGCCCAGGCGATCTGCGCGGCGGCGGCCGCCGTCGGTGGCACCGTCACCCTCGACATGGAGGACCACACCACCACCGACTCGACCCTGGACGTTCTGCAGACGCTGCGTGCCGACCATCCATCCACCGGGGCGGTGCTGCAGGCTTACCTGCGGCGTACCGAGACGGACTGCCGGGAGCTGGCCACCGCCGGTTCCCGGGTGCGGCTGTGCAAGGGGGCGTATGCGGAGCCGGAGTCGGTCGCCTACCAGTCGGCGATCGACGTCGACAAGTCCTTCGTGCGGTGCCTCAACATCCTGTTCTCCGGCGCCGGCTACCCGATGCTGGCCACTCACGACCCGCGCCTGATCGCGATCGCCGAGGACCGGGCCCGCTGGTTCGACCGGGCGCCGGAGGAGTTCGAGTTCCAGATGCTGTACGGGGTTCGACCGGCCGAACAGGCCCGGCTCGCGGGGGAGGGCTACACCATGCGGGTCTACCTGCCCTACGGCACCGACTGGTACGGCTACCTGATGCGCCGGCTCGCTGAGCGTCCAGCCAACGTGGCGTTTCTCGGCCGGGCGCTGCTCTCCCGCGACTGACGCCGGCACCCTGTGTTGCCGCTCAACCCGGGCTGGACCGGGATGGTTCCGGCCCCCGTATCATTCGGCGGGTGACCGACCGGCAGGACTCCGTACCGACCGATGAGCCGGAGCCGGACAGTTCGACGGACCGGCCGGAGTCCGATGGATCGGACGAACCAGATTCGTCCCCGATGGACCAGCCGGAGCGGCCGGATCCTGCGCCGATCCCGGTGATCCCGCCGCCGGAGCGGCGCTGGTCGCTCTGGCCGGTGCTCGGCATCGTCGCGACGGTGTTGCTCTGCGCCGTGCCGGTGGTCGGTGCGGTGGCGCTGATCGACCGGTTGCCCAGCCCGGAACCGCCGGTGATCGAGCCGACGGCCACCCCGCAGACCGGCCCGCCGGCCAGCCCGGTGCCGGGTGATCCGCCGGCCGCTGTCCAGGCCTGGCTGCGTACCCAGATCAACGCCCTGCTCGACCAGCAGGCCGCCGCGCTGATCGCCGGCAACGAACGGGGCTTCCTCGCGGTCGCCGAACCCGGCTCGGCCGCCCACGACGATCTGGCCCGCCAGTTCCAGACCCTGCGCGCGATGCAGGTGACGACGTGGCGCCCGTCGGTCAGTACGCTGCCGGTCGAGTTCGACCCGACCGCCAGCGCCACGCCCACGTCGGCGGCCACCGGGTCGGCCGCGCCGACCGCGACGACGACCACCGCACCGACGGCCATGGCCACGGTCACCGCCGCACCGACGGCGACCGCGCCGGTAACCGCAGGCCCGCCACCGTCACCGACCGCCCCGTCACCGACCGGCACCGAATGGCGGTTGCTGGTCAGCTACCAGCACTGCTTCGTGGCGCCCTCCTGCGAGACCAGCGAAGTGGTGGTCGGTCAGCGCTGGAGCACCGAGGGCGGACGGCTGCGCCTCGTGGCGGTCGAGCCGTCGCTGACCCTGCAGGACGGGCCGCGGCCCTGGGAGGTCAGCGAACTGGTCGTCGCGACCGGCAACCGGACCTTGGTGGCGACCACCCCGCAGTACCGGGATCTGCTGCCCGACCTGCTGCGCGACGCCGAGGAGGCGGCGGCGGTCGCGGACCGGTACGCGGTCTCCGGTGCCGCCCCGGACCGGTACCGGGTCTTCTACGCCGGTGCCGACGAATGGGGCAGCTGGTACGGCGGAAACCGTCCGGACTGGACCGCCGGGTATGCGGTGGCGGTCGGCGGCGGACACTACGAGATCGTGCTCAACGGCACCAATCTGCGCGACGTGGTCCGGCCGGACCTGCTGCGTCATGAGTTGACCCACGCCGCGTCCCTGCCGGACGGCGGGAACCGGGAGCGGGCCGCCTGGTGGCTGATCGAGGGACTGGCGGAGCATGCGGCGGCCGGCGGCCGGCCGGTGGTCCGCTACGAAGGGCTGGACGACGTCCGCCGGCTGGTCCTGGAACAGGACTGGCAGGGGCCGCTGAGCAGCGTCGAGCCGACCGCGGACGCCGAGGACTGGCAGGTAGGTGCCGGGTACGGGGTGGGCTACCTGGCGGTCCGGCACCTGGTCGACCGGTTCGGCGAGGAGCGGACGTTGGCGTTCTTCCGGTCCGTGGTGCACGACGGCGTGGGTCTCGACGAGGCCGCCCGGACGCAGTTCGGTGAAGCCTGGGAGGGCCTGCAGGAGGCGTGCGTCGACTACGTCCGGCGGGCGGTCGGCTGAGCCGTCACCCGCCGCCGTCGTGCCGGTAGCTCGTACGGGTGTCGGCCGCCCCGCCGTCGGGATCAAATGACGGAACGGATCGCGCCGGTCACAGCGACCCCGTTACCGTACTGGTAACACGTGCGTTGTCCGTCGCGGCGCGGAAGGGTCCCGCCGGGCGGCACGCGCCGGGGAAATGGGATGGATCGGTGAACCATGGCAGGATCACCACAGTCCGAGGACAGGCTGTCGGAGGTCAAGTTCCTGACCGTCGCCGAGGTGGCGAGGGTGATGCGGGTGTCCAAGATGACCGTCTATCGACTCGTGCACTCCGGTGAGCTTTCCGCAGTACGGGTCGGCCGGTCGTTCCGGGTGCCGGAACACGCGGTGCACGAGTACCTGCGAGGGGCTTTCCGGGAGACCGCCTAGCGGGTATCCGGAGATGCCCAGCACCGACGCGTCCCCCGGCTGGCGCCGGGGCCGCGTTGGTGCTGATGAAACGCGCGGGCTAGGCTTGACGCCGGCCGTGCCGTCGTATGCGCGGGTGAGTCCGCCCGCCGGCCCGGCCGGTTGTCCCGTTCGGTCCACGCGTCAGCCTCCCCGCATGCTGCGCACGGGCCGACCCGAACGTTCGTTGGAAAGGCTTTCGTATGGGCTCGGTGGTCAAGAAGCGCCGCAAGCGTATGGCCAAGAAGAAGCACCGCAAGCTGCTGCGCAAGACCCGCGTCCAGCGTCGACGTCTCGGCAAGTGACCGTGGCCGGGCCCAGGCCCGGCTCAGCAACGCTCCGGTCACCCGCCGGCACTTGGAGGGCCCGATGGTGAGGTCCCCGACCGTGGTGGTAACCGGAACGAGTCGATTCATCGGTGCCAGGGTCGCCGGTCGACTAGCCGCCGACCCCCGGGTCGGCCGGGTCGTCGGGCTGGACACCGCCACACCGGTGCCGGACTTCGCGGATCTGTTGCGCGACGTCGACCAGGTCCGCGCCGACGCTGGTGCGGCCAGTGGCATCATCGCGGACCTCGATGCGTCTGCCGTCGTGCACCTGGCCGTGGTCAGTGGACCGGATCAGCAGTACGGCGGCCGCGCTGCGATGAAGGAACAGAACGTCATCGGCACCATGCAGCTGCTCGCCGCCTGCCAGCGGGCGTCTGGTCTGCGTAAGCTGGTGGTGCGTTCGTCGACGGCGGCGTACGGTGCCTCGTTCCGCGATCCGGCGGTCTTCACCGAGGACACCGAGCCCCGTGAGGTGCCGCGCGGCGGGTTCGCCCGCGACATCCTGGACATCGAGGCGTACGTGCGCGGCTTCCGCCGCCGCCGGCCCGACGTCACCGCCACCGTGTTGCGGTTCGCCCCGTTCATCGGCTCGACCGCCGAGACCAGTCTGACCCGCTACTTCGCCCAGCCGCTGGTGCCGACCGTCTTCGGACGGGACCCCCGGCTGCAGTTCGTGCACGTCGACGACGCGCTCGAGGTGCTACACCGGGCCGTGGTGGAAGACCGTCCGGGCACGTTCAACGTCGCCGGTCCGGGCGTACTCACCCTCTCCCAGGCGATCCGGCGGGCCGGCCGGGTCGCCGTACCGGTGCTGGAGCCGGGGCTGTCCGGCGCTGCTGGCGTCACCCGGGCCTTCGGCGTAGGGCGCTACGGGTTCGACCAAATCGACCTGTTCGTCCACGGCCGGGTGGTCGACACCTCCCGGTTGATCCGCGAGTTCGGGTTCGAGCCGCGGTCGACGCAGGCCGCCTTCGACGATTTCCTGCGCGCCCACCCGGACGGAACGCTGCTCGCCGGTGACCGGCTGGCCGCCGCCGAACAGGCGATCCTGGCCGGCATCCGCCGGGCCCGCGCCGCCCGTGTCGGCGATCAGCGGAAACTGGCATGACCGTGCCGGACCGACCCGGCGACGTCTGGGATCAACGGGTGGCCGCCAGCCTGGCGTTCCTGCGCCGCCGGTTGGCCGGCGAGTACGAGGTGGACGAGTTCGGCTTTGATCCCGAGCTCACCGAAAGCGTGTTCCTGCCGGTGCTGCGGGCGCTCTACCGCGAGTGGTTCCGCACCGAGGTGTCCGGGATCGAACACCTGCCGGTGGACGGTGCCGGGCTCGTGGTCGGCAACCACTCCGGCACGGTCGCGCTGGATGCGGCCGTGCTCACCGCGATCCTGCACGACGAGCATCCGCAGCATCGGCACCTGCGGCTGCTCAGCGCCGACCTGGTCTTCCGGCTGCCGTTCCTGTCCGAACTGACCCGCAAGTTCGGCGGCACGGTGGCCTGCAACCCGGACGCCGAGCGGTTGCTCGGTGGTGGGGAACTGGTCGGGGTCTTCCCGGAGGGCTTCAAGGGAGTCGGAAAGCCGTACTCGCAGCGTTACAAGCTGCAACGGTTCGGTCGGGGTGGGTTCGTCTCGGCGGCCATCCGGACCGGATCGCCGATCGTTCCGGTGGCGATCGTCGGCGCCGAGGAGACCTATCCGATGCTGGCGAACATCGCCCCGCTCGCCCGGATTCTCGGCCTGCCGTACTTCCCGGTGACGCCGACGTTTCCGTGGCTGGGGCCGCTTGGCCTGGTGCCGTTGCCGAGCAAATGGCTGATCGAGTTCTGCCCGCCGATCCCGACCACCCAGTTCGCCGACCACGCCGATGACCCGTTGGTCGTGTTCAACCTGGCTGATCAGGTGCGGGAGACGATCCAGCAGGCCCTGCACCGGCTGCTGGATCGTCGGCCGGACCCGTTCGGCCGCTGAGCCGGTCAGTCCGTCAAGCTTCGCAGATCCAGCACCTGCCAGGAGGCGGCGCTGTCGTCGCCGACCGACCACCACAGCATACCGCCACGGCAGAGCACCATGCCCACGTCGTCGCTCACCACGATCGCCTCGTCGAGCTGCAGATCGTAAATGATCAACTGCTGCGAGTTGGTCAGTGAGGTGGGTGCCGACGACAGCGACAGCACCTCGAACCGGTCCAGCACGGCGACGTCGATTGTGCTTGCGGTCACCGAGCCGTCGCCGATGCGCCGACGGTCCGTACCGTCCGGGCGCATCAGGTCGATCCGGCCTGGGCCGTCCGCCGCCAGCACCAGCACCCGGCACCAGGTGGGACCGCAGGTGACCAGCTCGGTCGGGCCGGCGGGGACGTCGGTGATCCGGCGTTGCACCAGGTCACGGATCCGGATCGGGCCGGTCCCGCCGCTGCCAGCGCTGACCATCGTCGGCCACCTGGACAACGCCCAGGCACCCGGATCGGTGCGTACGGTCACCTCGCCGCCGGCCAGCGGGACTGATCGCAGTTCGGTCGCCGGTTCGGTCCCGGGTGCCACGGCGACCCAGTACAGACTGCCTTCGTTGATCACCATGTCGTACTGGGAGTTGAAGAAGACCACGTCGCCGGTGTCGGTAGTGAGCCGGCGTGGCTCGGCGTCGTCGGCCCAGCCGGCGGCCCACATCTCGGTCCGCCCGCGGCCGTCCTCGTCCGCGACCGACTCGGACCAGGCCAACGTGTCCCCGTTGGTGGTGAACCCACCGAACTGCGGGGTAGCGCCGAGCGGGAGCCGGCGCAGTTCCCGGACCGATCCGTCGGCGGCCCGCACGACCAGCCGCAGCGCGGTGCCGTCCGGGCTCGGCGCGGTGCCGACCGAGGTGGCGCCGTCGAGGAACAGCACCGGGCTGTACGCCGGCCCGTCGGTGAGGTTGGCGGGTACCTCGGTGATCTCAACCGCCGGCCAGACCTCGGCGACGGTACGCAGCCGGTCCGGCTCGTCCGCGCTGGTCGTCGGGCCGGCCTGCGGCAACACGACCAGCAGGACCGCAGCTGCCAGCGCCCCGGCCAGCCCGGCCAGATGCCACGGACGGTGGTGGCGGTGCCGACCCGGCGGGTGGCTGGGTGCCCCGGTCGACTCGACCGGGCGTGCGGTGACCGTCACACCGATGCCTTCCTGATCCGATGCCGGCGTCGCCGGCCGGGGTGGGCCGGATGCCCGGCCCGAATGAGCCGGATGTCTCTGTCCTGGTCAGCCTGTTGCCCGGCGGCGGCGGATGGCCAGGCCGGCCGTCACCGCGCCGGCCAGGAAACCGGCGGCGACCGTCGACGGTACCGCGATCCGCGCCGCCTTGCGACCGGTCCGGAAGTCCCGGACCTGCCAGCCCCGCTCCCGTGCCTGGCGGCGCAGCGCGGTGTCCGGGTTGACCGCGACCGGGTGTCCGACGGCGGTGAGCATCGGCAGGTCGTTGGCGGAGTCGCTGTACGCGCTGCAGCGGGCGAGCTCGAGCCCTTCGACTGCGGCGAGCTGCACGATCGCCTCGGCCTTGGCCGGGCCGTGCATCAGTTCGCCAGCCAGCCGACCGGTGTACGTTCCGTCGACGACCTCGGCGACGGTACCGAGCGCACCGGTCAACCCGAGACGCTGGGCGATTACCCGGCCGACCTCGACCGGAGTTGCGCTGACCAGCCACACCCGTTGCCCGGCGTCGAGGTGCACCTGCGCCAGGGCCCGGCTGCCGGGCCAGATCCGCGACGTTATCAACTCGTCGAAGATCTCCTCGGTGAGGCGTTCCACGTCGCTGACCCGCCAACCGGCGACGAACGCCAGGGCCGCTTCCCGGGCGTGCGACATGTCCCCGGCGTGTTCCGCGGCGAGCAGCCGGAACCGCGCCTGCCGCCAGGCGAACTGGGCGAGGTCGGCGGTGGTGAAGTAGTTGCGGGCGGCCAGGCCGCGCGCCAGCCAGTAGATTGACGCACCACGCAGCATGGTGTTGTCGACGTCGAAGAAGGCCGCTGCCCGTTGGTCAGCGGCCACCGGTGTCGCGGCTGCCAGCCCGATGGTCGCCCAACCCGTGGTGTGACCGGCAGCGTCCGTACTGATGGTCACCTTGCGGGTGCGGGGCACGCCGGCATCACTCTCCCGTCGGGCGGCGCCACCGGCCCGGTCAGGTCACCGGTCAGCGGCCGGGTTGTCCTTGACCGCCGGGCGCGGGCCTGGCAGATCCGTCTCGGTGGCCTCGCCGACCTGTGGCTCGGCGAGGCTCGGCTGCTGCGGACTGGTCGACGGCCGGTCGTCGACCTCCGGGTCGATCGACGAGTCGGCACCTGCGGCGGGGGCGGGTGCTACGTCAGCGCGACCCTGGTCGCCCGACGACTCGCCGACGGGCGGCCCGACCAGGCCGCCCGGGACACGAATGCTACCGGCCGGCTCGGCCGATACGCAGCTGGCCGGCAGCGGGCCGAGTTCGTCGCTGGCGCTGGTCGCCGGAGCCGAGCAGGTCAGCTCGTCGCGCAATGCCGTGGTCCGGGCCCGGACCCGGTCGAGGAGGGTGAGTGATTCGCCGACCCGGTCCCGGTTCGCCGCCGACCCGTCGGCGAGTTGCCGCAACATGGGACGCTGCGTGGACACGAAAGAGTCGATCACGTCCAGTGGGCTCTCGTCACCGCCGACAGCGGCGGCGGAGGTGAGCAGCCGGACGCCTTCCCGGGTCTGGCCGTCCATGTCGTCCAGCACTGCGCTGAACGCGGTGGGCTCGTCGTACACGATGAGCGCTTCGCCCATCCGTACTTCTGCGAAGCTGAGGAACAGTTGTCCGCGGGAGGAGTCGGACTGGGCCAGAGCGAGCTGGGCCCGTTCGGTGGACCGCTTCATCCCGTACAGGGTGTCGCCCGGCACCGCCTGCTCGGTGGCGGCGGACATGCCGGAGACGGTGATCGCCCCGAACGCGACGGTGGCGATGATGGCCGCGCGGGTCCGGGCCCGGCCGGCGGTCGTCGCCGCGCGGGCCCCCGCCGCCCGACCGGCGAACCAGCGGGACCGGGGCCGTTCGGGCAGGCGGCGGTACGGAGCCGTCGGCGCGCCGGCGCCGATGCCTTCGCGCTCGGCGGTGGCGATCAGCACGGCGCGCAGGTGTGCCCGGTAGTCCGGGTCCACGCCGCTGTCCGGTGATTTCGGCATTTCGGACATTCGGCGCCCGAGTGCCGTGAGCCCGGCCAGCTCGTCGTCCAGCGGATCGCGGACCTGGTGCCGCCCTCCGCCCTCGGCGCGGTCGAGAAGTTGTGCGAATCGTTCGGCGCGTCGGCGGAAGAGATAGAGCTTGCTCATCGCGGACACCTCCCTTCGCGGGTCACGGCTTCAGTGGCGGGTGTCGCCACTATCCGGTGCGACCACGGCCAGGGTCGCTGGGGAGGTGACCCGTTGCGGGTCCTGGCACGCTGCCTGATGGCTGGCGAGGTGCTGGCATCATCGGTCGCAACCCAAGAAACGCCTGAGCGGTCAGTTGGGTTACGGGCCGGCGGCGAAATTCATCACTACGCGTGACTGTGGTTGCTTTCTGTGCTTACTTAGTCACGGTTGGAAACCGTCGGGCAGGAGTCGGGCCAGCGCCCGTACCGCCCGGTACTGCAGGGCCTTGATCGCCCCCTCGTTCTTGCCCATTGCCCGGGCGGTCTCGGCGACCGAGAAGCCTTGCAGGAAACGGAGAACGATGCACTCCTGCTGCTCCGGGTTGAGCTGCTTGACGGCGGTCAGCAGGGCGACGTTGGTGATGTGGTTGACGACCGCTGCCTCGGGGCTTCCCTCCAAGCCGCGATCCTCGCGTTCTGCATCCATTACATCACCTGTAGTAACTTCCAGTCGGTAACGCCCCGACTTGAAGTGGTCCGCGACCAGGTTGCGGGCGATGGTCACCAGCCAGGCCCCGAGGTCCCGGCCCTGCCAGGTGAAGCTGCCGATCCGTTTCAGGGCGCGCAGGAAGGTGTCCGATGTGAGATCCTCGGCGAGTTGCCGGTTGCCCACCCGGAAGTAGACAAACCGGAATACGGTGTCCACGTACCGGTCGTAGATCAGACCGAACGCCTCGGTTTCGCCAGCCTGGGCCCGTTCCACCAGCGCCCAGACCTCGCGGGCGGGATCGGACGGGTCCGGCCGGTCCGGATAGCCGCCTGGTGGTGCGCCGGACCGGCTGCCCTGGTCGGGGATGACCGGCAGAACGGTGGTCTCCGCCTCGTTGCCGTCCGGCTGGGTCGGCATGGTCGGCCGGGCCGGGGCGGCCACCGCGCCACCCATCGGCTTGCTGTTGGCGCCGGGCTGACGTCGGCTCGGCCCCTCGTTGGGCTGGGTGCGTGGCCTGGTCCCTCGGGTGTCGCCGTCGCCGCGCATCGTGATGCTGAGCATCACGTGCATCGACGCGCGTAGCAGCGACAACCCTTCGGCGAGGGCGATCCGGGCGGCAGTTACCTCGCGGCTGGCCGACGGGAGAACGATCTGCGGGGAGTAGACACTCATTGGGCGTCCTCCGTTCGTGCCTGCGGCGACCCGGCGTGTTGCCGGGCCCGGGCACCTGGGTCGGTGAGCTGGGTGCTGATACCGGCGCAGACCGGCGGGTCGGTGGTGAGCCTCATGGACCGGCGAACCCTCCTGAGGTGCTGGTGCGGTGCGACAACGGGCACGGCGGCCTCCTCGGGCTGAGGGGTGGCGACTCACAGCAAAACGGGTGAGTCGACCCAAGGCGATGATAGGGCCAACGTCACCCACGCGTGTGGAGTCCGTTACACAACGACGAAGTATTTCCGCAGGGCGGCATGCCCATGTCGCACTGGCTGTCCGCTGTCGGTTACCCGACGCTTTGGTTGTCGGGAAGCGGTAAGCTCGCCGGCGTGTCGCGCCGCCAGCCCAGAATCACCTTGATCACCCGCCCCGGCTGCCACCTCTGCGACGACGCCCGTGCGGCGATCGCCCGGGTGGCGGGGCAGACCGGCGACGAATGGGTTGAGCAGGACGTCACCGCTGACATCGAGCTGGAGCGCGACTACGGCGAACGGCTCCCGGTGGTGCTGCTCGACGGCCGGGAACACGGGTACTGGCGGGTCGAGGAGCAGCGGCTGCTCGACGATCTGCGCCGACCGGTCGGCTGACCGGGTGACCGGTCGAGTGGCCTGCGGCCGATCGGTCGGCTGACCTGCTGGTCCGGTGACGCCAATGGCCGGTATCGTGCCGCCGTGGCCCCGATTGACACCCATCTGGTCTGGGACTGGAACGGCACCCTGCTCAACGACCTGGCGCTGGTCGTCACCTCGACCAACCACGCGATCGCCACCGTCGACGGCCCGGTGCTCACCCCCGAGCAGCACCGGGTGGCCTTCCGCCGGCCGGTCGCGGACTACTACGCAGACGTTCTCGGCCGGGCGGTCGACGCCGAGGAGTTCGGCCGGCTGGACCAGATCTTCCACGCCGCGTACCGGGCCGGTCTGACCACCTGCGGACTCGCCGAGGACGCCGAACGGGCGCTGCTCAGCTGGTCGGGCAGCCAGTCGCTGCTCTCGATGTGGTTCCACGACGAGCTGGTCCCGTTGGTCGACACGTACGGCCTGACCCGGACCTTTCGGCGCATCGACGGGCTGCGGACAGCGGTCGGCGGCGACCGCAAGGCCGGTCACCTCGACCGGCACCTGACCGCGCTGGGTGTGGACCCGGCCCGGACCGTACTGATCGGCGACTCGATCGACGATGCGGACGCCGCCGAGGCGGTCGGTGCAGGTTGCATCCTGTACACCGGCGGCTTTACCGACCCGGACCGGCTCCGGGCCCGTGGCGTGCCGGTCGCGGAGTCCCTCACCGAGGCGGTACGGCTGGCGGCCGATCACTGATCCGGTCAGCCTCGTAGGTAGGTCAGTGCGGCGAGCACCCGCCGGTGCTGTTCGGTGTCCGGCGCCAGCTGGAGTTTGTTGAAGATGTTGTGGATGTGCTTCTCGACGGCCCCGTCGGTGACCACCAGCAGCCGGGCGATGGCGGTGTTCGACCGCCCCTCGGCCATCAGCCCGAGCACCTCCCGTTCCCGCGGGGTGAGCTGGCGCAGCGGGTCGTCGCGGCGGCGCCGGACCAGCAGCTGACCGACCACCTCGGGGTCGAGCACCGTGCCGCCGGCGGCCACCCGGGCGAGGGCGTCGAGGAATTCGGCGATCGCGGCGACCCGGTCCTTGAGCAGGTAGCCGACGGCGCCGGCGCGGTCGGCGAGCAGATCGTCGGCGTACGACACCTCGACGTACTGGGACAGCACCAGCACCGGCGCCCCCGGGACCAGTTCGCGGATCCGCACCGCCGCCCGTAGCCCTTCGTCGGTGTGCGTCGGCGGCATGCGTACGTCGACGATCGAGACGTCCGGACGGTGTTCGGTGACCGCCTCGACCAGGGCCGGGCCGTCGCCGACCGCGGCCGCCACTCGGTGGCCGTGCTCGCTCAGCAGCCGGACCAGGCCCTCTCGCAGCAGTACGGCGTCGTCGGCGATCACCACTCGCATGGGTGCCATGTCTACCATCGCGGTTCAGCCGGGCAGCTCGGCGCGGATCTCGGTAGGCCCGCCCGGCGGGCTGTGCACCGCGAGAGTGCCGCCGTGCGCCCGCACCCGGTCGGCGAGTCCGACCAGTCCGTGCCCCTTGGCGAGGTGGGCACCGCCGGTCCCGTCGTCGGCCACCACGATCGTCAACCCGCCGTCGTGGCGGTGTACCCCGACACTGCAGGCGGCCGCCCCGCTGTGCTTGGCGACGTTGGTCAGCGCCTCGGCCACCACGAAGTAGGCGCTGCTCTCCACCGCCGGGTCGGGTCGCGTCGCGGCCGTGCCGAGCCGGGGGTCGACCGACAGGTCTACCGGTATCACGCCGCGTCCGGCCAGGGCGGCGAGCGCGCTGGGCAGCCCTCGGTCGACCAGGATCGGCGGTGCGATGCCACGGGACAGGGCACGTAGCTCGGCCAGTGTCTCCCGGGTCTGGTCCAGCGCCTCGTCCAGGGTACGCCGGGCGGCGTCCGGGTCAGCTGCCAACTGCTCGCGGGCCCGCCCCAGGTCCATGGCGAGCCGGACGAGTCGCTGCTGCGGCCCGTCGTGGATGTCGCGTTCCAGCCGGCGCAGCGCGGTGGCCTCCGCGCTGACCGCGGCCTGCCGCTGCTCCTCCAGGTCGGTGATCCGGTCGCGCATCTGGGCCACCCCGGTGAGCAGACCGCGGGCGAAGCCGGCCTGCAGCAACGCACAACCGCGTACCACGATCGGCAGGGTGACCAGGAAGAACAGTCCGATGGCGGTGTACAACGCGACCCGGGTGCCCGGTGCGTCGCCGAGGCCGAGCAGCGGCGCCAGGCCGTCGTCCGGGTCGGCGGGCAGCAACCAGTCGTACGTCCAGTAGAGCGAGCCGGCCAGTGCCCCGGCCCACCAGGTGACGGTGACCGGCACGGCGATCAGGGCCACCGGCAGGCGCAGCACGCCGAAAGCCAGGTCAAGCCAGGACTGGGGGTCGGTGATCGGGGCCAGGACCCGTCGCCAGGTGCCCGCGTCCGGTCCCGGCGTCACGTATCGCGGCTGCACCTGGGAGGTGGCCAGGACCCCCGCCATCCGGTGCCGTTCGAGTTGGGCGAACCCGCGGACGGTGGCCAGCGTGCCGCTTAGCACCGGCAGGCCGACGACGGTGACCACCAGACCGACGCCGAGCGCGAAACCGACGACGCCGACGACGAAGTTCGCCAGCGCGAGCGGCAGGCTGGTGAGTACGTAGAGGGAGTCGCTGGCCAGCCGGCGCAACGTCGTCGGCCGGCTGGCCGGTGCGAGGGCGGGCGGAATGCCGACTGCGGTCATGGCAGTGACGCTAGGTGCCAGGTGGCGGGCCGGTCACTCCTGCCGGCCCGCCGATCGCGGTGGGGTTGTCCCCCCGGTCGGAGCGGCGCGCGGCAAAAAGCCGGAAATTGGTAATAATGGTGCTGCTGTCGCCGGATGGAACCGGTGTGGCGGGTAGCGTGGATCCAGCGGTTCGTCTATCACCGTCGATCAAGATCGCGATTTGTGCACGCGTTCACAAGCGCCTACGCTGTAATCCTGACGAGCCCCGATAGCACAACAGGTGACGGCGGTTGCCACAGGGGCACCGGACTGACCGGCCGGGCCGGCGGGTCAATGATCGCATCGCACGGAGACACATGAGTCAGCACCGCCAGCCAGGCGCGTCCGGCCGGGTCGACGCCGTTCCGGCGCTGCCGGACCTCCCTGAGGCGACGGTCGCGCGACTCCCGGAGTATCTCCGTGCCCTGCACACTCTCGCCGACGCCGGTCACGAGACCGTTTCCAGCGAAGGGCTGGCCAGCGCGGCCGGGGTCAACTCCGCCAAGCTGCGCAAGGACCTGTCTCAACTCGGCTCGTACGGTACCCGTGGCGTCGGCTACGACATCGCGTTGCTGATCGAGCAGATCGAGTACGTGCTCGGGCTCACCCATCGGCGGGCCGTCGCGCTCGTCGGGGTCGGCAACCTCGGCCACGCGCTGGCCGGCTACGCCGGCTTCGCCAGCCGGGGGTTCCGCATCGCCGCGCTCTTCGACGCCGACACCGACCGGGTCGGTGAACAGATCAACGGACTGGTGGTCCGGCACATCGACGACCTGCCGGCGGTGGCCGCCGAGGAGTCGATCGCCATCGGGGTGATCGCCACCCCGGCCGCCGCCGCGCAGCAGGTCGCCGACCAGTTGGTGGCCGCCGGAGTCACCAGCATCCTCAACTTCGCACCGTGCGTACTGGTGGTGCCCGCCGGAGTAGACGTGCGTAAGGTCGACCTGGCGATCGAGTTGCAGATCCTCTCCTTCCACGAGCACCGCAAGTCGGCCTCCGGTCACGACCACGGCGTGCCGGGGCTGACGGCGCTGCCGGGTGGGCTGGGCGGCGGGCCCGCCGCCGCGGCATCCTTCGACGCCGCAGCGGCCAGCTTCGACGCGTCCGGTGCCAGCTTCGACGCGTCCGGCCCGGCGGAGGCGGTCGGCTCATGAACCTTCTCGTCGTCGGCGCGTCCTACCGGACCACGCCGGTCGCCACCCTGGAGCGGTTGGCCGTCGCCCCCACCGACGTGCCCGAGACGCTGCGCCGGCTGCTCGCCCAGCCGTACGTCGACGCCGCCGTCGTGCTCTCCACCTGTAACCGGGTAGAGGTGTACGCGGCGGTCACCGGCTTCCACGGCGGTCTCGCCGACATCTGCGGCGTGCTGGGCGAGCGGGTCGGCAGTGCCCCCGGCGAACTGGCCGACCACCTGTACGTGCACTACGGCCAGGCCGCCGTCGAACACGCGTTCCGGGTGGCGGCCGGGCTCGACTCGATGGTGGTCGGCGAGGCGCAGATCCTCGGCCAGTTGCGCGACGCCTACCACGTCGCCAACGAGGCCGACGCCACCGGCCGGCTGCTGCACGAGCTCATGCAGCAGGCGCTGCGGGTCGGCAAGCGGGCACACGCCGAGACCGGGATCGACCGGGCCGGGCAGAGCGTGGTCAGCGCGGCCCTGCGGGTCGGCGGCGACCTGCTGCCCGGTGGGCTGCCCGGCCGGCCGGTGCTGGTTCTCGGCGCGGGCGCAATGGGCGCCCTGGCGGTCGCCACCCTGGCCCGGCTGGGAGTCGAGTCGATCCGGGTGGTCAACCGCCGGGACGACCGGGCGGTCCGGCTGGCCGGTGCTTACGGTGCCACTGCGGTGCCGTACGACCAGTTGCCGGCCGCGCTCAGCCAGGTCGACCTGGTGATCAGCGCCACCGCCTCGGCCGAGCCGGTACTCACTCGCGACGCCGTCACCGGGGTCCTGGCTGCCCGCCCGGCCGACCGGACCGGCCCGCTGGTCCTGCTCGACCTCGCAGTGCCCCGGGACGTGGAGCCGGCCGCCGCGGCGCTGCCCGGCGTCGCGGTGATCGACATCGACGGCCTGGCCGGCGCACTCACCGACGCGCCCGCCGCGACCGACACGGCGGCCGTCACCCGGATCGTCGACACCGAGGTGGAGTCCTTCCTCAGCTGGATGCGCGGCGCGGACGTGGCACCCACCGTGGCCGCGCTACGCGGCCGGGCCGACGACGTGGTCGGCGCCGAGCTGCGCCGACTCGCGCAGCGTCGGCCGGACCTCACCGACGACCAGCGCGCCGAGGTCGCGCACACCGTGCACCGGGTGGTCCAGCGGCTGCTGCACTCGCCGACCGTACGGGTGCGTCAGCTCGCCGCCGAGCCCGGTGGTGACCAGTACGCCGCGCTGCTGCGCCAACTGTTCGACCTGGAGGTGCCGGGCACCTCCGCCGCCGGCGACGTGCCGGACCTGGAGGCCGACCGATGAGTGTGTTGCGCCTGGGCACCCGGGGCAGCGCCCTGGCCACCGCCCAGTCCGGTCGGGTCGCCGCCGCACTGCGCGCCGCCACCGGCCGCGACGTCGAACTGGTGGAGATCGTCACCGCCGGGGACCGGTCCACCGCGCCGGTCGCCGCGCTCGGCGTCGGCGTGTTCGTTTCCGCGCTACGCGACGCGCTGCTGGCCAAGGAGATCGACTTCGCGGTCCACTCGTACAAGGACCTGCCCACCGCCGGTCAGGCGGAGCTGCTGGTCGCGGCGGTGCCGCCCCGGGAGGATCCGCGCGACGCGTTGATCAGCCGGGACGGCCGGATGCTCGCCGAACTCGCGCCGGGGGCCACCGTCGGCACCGGGGCACTGCGCCGGATCGCCCAGCTGAACGCCCTCGGGCGTCAGCTCGTGGTCACCCCGATCCGGGGCAACGTGGACACCCGGATCGGCCGGGTGCGCGGCCCGCAGCCCGATCTCGACGCGATCGTGCTGGCCCGGGCCGGCCTGGCCCGGCTCGGCCGGACCGCCGAGATCACCGAGACTCTCGACCCGATGCTGATGCTGCCGGCGCCCGCCCAGGGCGCCCTGGCCGTCGAATGCCGGGCCGACGACACCGACCTGGTCGAGCTGCTCGGCATGCTCGACCATGCACCGACCCGAGCCGCGGTCGCCGCGGAACGGTCGTTGCTCGCGACGCTGGAGGCCGGCTGCAGCGCACCGGTCGCGGCGTACGCGGAAGTCGCCGAGGGGGATGACGGCGACGAGATCTACCTGCGCGGGGCGGTGATCAGCCCGGACGGACTCCGGGAGATCAGACTGTCGCGCACCGGTCCCCCGGCCACCGCCGTCGAGATCGGCGCGGCACTCGCCGCCGAGCTGCTCGACGCCGGAGCCGACACGATCCTTCCGGGGGCCACGCCCGGCGGTCCGTCCAGGGCCGCGGATGGCGACGGCGCGGTGCCCCCAGCGACCTTCAGCGCCCAATCCGTCCGGCGCGACGACCCAGAACATGGGGAGCATAAATGACTCGCACCCGTAAGCTCGCCGGCCACATCGCGTTCGTGGGCGCCGGCCCCGGCGACCCGGGCCTGCTGACCCGCCGGGCGCACGACGCCCTGGTCGAGGCGGACCAGGTCGTCTACGACCGGGGTGTCCCGGAGACCCTGCTCGCTGCGGTCCGCGCCAGCGCCAAGGCGGACACCCAGCTCAGCCCGGCCGAGGGCGCGCCAGGCGACGTGGCCAAGGTGCTGATCTCCGCTGCCCGGTCCGGGCAGGCGGCGGTCCGGCTGGTCTGCGGCGACCCGTTCGGTCACCATGCGGTGGTGACCGAGGTACAGGCCGTCGCGCGTACCGCGGTGCCGTTCGAGGTGGTGCCCGGGGTCAGCCAGGCCGAAGGGGTGGCCGGCTACGCCGGGGTGCCGCTGCCCGGCATCCGTACGGTGGCCGATGTCGACGACACCGCCGGCCTCGACTTCGAGGCGCTCGCCGCGGCGGTCGGCCGGGGCTCGCTCGCCCTGGCGGTGGACGCAGGGGAGCTCGCCGCAGTCCGCGACGGACTGCTCGCCGCCGGCGTCGACGGTGCCACCTCGGTCGCGGTGACCGGGGACGGGACCGGCGAGACCCAGTACACCACCACCTCGACGGTGGACAGTTTCGTCGCCGCCGCGCTCGGCTTCACCGGCCGGGTGGTGCTCACCCTCGGTGCCGGGGTCGCCGAGCGGGACAAGCTGAGCTGGTGGGAGAACCGGCCACTGTACGGCTGGAAGGTGCTCGTGCCGCGGACCAAGGAGCAGGCCGGCGTGATGAGCGCCCAGCTGCGCGCCTACGGCGCCATCCCGTGCGAGGTGCCGACCATCGCGGTCGAGCCGCCGCGTACCCCGGCGCAGATGGAGCGGGCGGTCAAGGGCCTGGTCGACGGCCGGTACGCCTGGATCGTCTTCACCTCGGTCAACGCCGTACGGGCGGTGTGGGAGAAGTTCGCCGAGCATGGGCTGGACGCCCGGCACTTCGGCGGGGTCAAGATCGCCTGCATCGGGGAGGCGACCGCTGACGCGGTCCGCGCCTTCGGAATCCAGCCTGAGCTCGTGCCGGCCGGTGAGCAGTCCTCCGAAGGGCTGCTGGCCGAGTTCTCGCCGCACGACGAGATCCTCGACCCGGTCGGCCGGGTGCTGCTGCCCCGGGCGGACATCGCCACCGAGACCCTCGCCGCCGGGCTGACCGAGCGTGGCTGGGAGGTCGACGACGTCACCGCGTACCGAACGGTGCGGGCCGCGCCGCCGCCGGCCGAGATCCGCGACGCGATCAAGTCCGGCGGATTCGATGCGGTGCTGTTCACCTCCTCGTCCACCGTTCGCAACCTGGTCGGCATCGCCGGCAAGCCGCACGCCCGGACGGTGGTCGCGGTGATCGGCCCGAAGACCGCCGAGACCGCCACCGAGTTCGGCCTGCGGGTGGACGTGCAGCCGGCGCACGCGTCGGTGCCGGAGCTGGTCGAGGCGCTGGCCGGCTACGCGGTCGAGCTGCGGGAGAAGCTGGTGGCGATGCCGGCCAAGCAGCGGCGCGGCTCCAAGGTGCAGGGTCCGACGGCGCTGCGGTTCCGCTGAGCCGGTGGCCGCCGGCTGACCGCTGAGCCGGCGGCCACCGAGCCGGCGAACGCCTGAGCCAGGAGACGATGGGCGATGACGTATCCGCAGAGCCGGCCACGCCGGCTGCGCCGTACCGCCGCGGTGCGGCGGCTGGTCGAGGAGACCCGGCTGTCCCCGGCCGAGCTGGTGCTGCCGATGTTCGTCAAGGAAGGGCTCACCGGGCCGCGACCGATCCCGTCGCTGCCCGGTGTGGTCCAGCACAGCCGGGACTCGTTGCGCAAGGCCGCCGCCGAGGCGGCGGCGGCCGGGGTCGGCGGGATCATGCTGTTCGGCGTGCCGCAGCGCCGGGACGCGACCGGTTCCGCCGGTGTCGACCCGGCCGGGGTGCTGAACGTCGCCATCCGGGACGTGGTCGCCGAGGTCGGTGACGCTACCGTGGTGATGAGCGACCTCTGCCTCGACGAGTTCACCTCGCATGGGCACTGTGGCCTGCTCGCCGCCGATGGGACGGTGGACAACGACGCGACGCTCGCCGCGTACGCGCAGCTGGCGATCGCGCAGGCCGAAGCTGGCGCGGACATGCTCGGCCCGTCCGGGATGATGGACGGCCAGGTCGGGGTGGTGCGCCGGGCGTTGGACGCGGCCGGGTACACCGACACCGCACTGCTCGCGTACGCGGCGAAGTACGCCTCGGCGTTCTACGGGCCGTTCCGCGACGCGGTGGAGTCGGCACTGGTCGGTGACCGGCGGACCTACCAGCAGGATCCGGCGAATCTTCGGGAGTCGCTGCGCGAGGTCGAGCTGGACGTCGCCGAAGGTGCCGACCTGGTGATGGTCAAGCCGGCGCTGCCGTACCTGGACGTGATCGCGGCGGTCCGCCAGCGGGTGCACGTTCCGGTCGCCGCCTACCAGGTCTCCGGCGAGTACGCGATGGTCGAGGCAGCTGCCGCGAACGGCTGGATCGACCGGGACCGGGTGATCCTGGAAACGTTGACGTCGATCCGGCGGGCCGGCGCGCAGATCATCCTTACCTACTGGGCGACGGAGGTCGCGAACACCCTCTGACCGGGGCTGCCGGAGCCAGCCGCCGACCCGGGTCGTTCAGCTGCGCACGCCGAGCCGGTGCATCAGGGTCGGGATGTCGGCTCCGTAGTCCCACCAGTCCCGGTCGGGCTGGTAGCCGAGCTCGGCATTGATTGCGATCAGATCCTCGTCGCCCTCGGCGTTCCAGGTCTGCACCTCGGCCAGCCTCGGCTCGACGGTACGCAGCTCCAGCAGCATCCGGGCCTTGATCGCCCGGTCGATGCCGTGCCCCAGGTGGGCCTGGGCGACGATGGTGTCGTATTGGTCGGCCCGGGTCGGGTGCTGTGCTGGCACCACCACCTCGGTCAGCCCGGCCACCGCACCACTGGCCAGGTGCCGGGCCAGCACGATGTACGGCGTCATGCCGCGGCGACGCAGGCAGTCGAGGCTGTCCCGGAGCCGGTCCGGGTCGTAGGAGCTGGGCCGCAGATCCAGGTCGCCGTCCTCCGGTATGCTCTGCTCGGCCTTGGTCCGGGCGTACGCATCGACCAGAGCATCCGGCGGCCCGCCCGGATGGAACTCGATCTGGTACCCGGGGACCGGGTCCTGCGCCGTCTTCTCGATCGCGGTCCAGTCGACCGCCGGCAACCGGAGCACGCTGCGGATTTCCCGGAACTGGCGGGCGAACCCCAATGAATCGTAGAAATCGACGGCGCAGGTGCCCCCGATGACCTCGACGCCGACCGAGCTGAACCCCTCGTGGTAGGCGCGGCGTACGGCGAGCGCCAGCAGCTCCCGGCCCAGGCCGGTGCGCCGGGCGTCGGGCCGGACCAGGATCTCGAGCACCCCGATGTCGCCGAGGAGCAGCACGTTGACGTGCCCGTTGACCGGCCCTGGCCGGCCGTCGCCGGCGGCCTCCTCGGCCAGCCAGCAGATCCGTCGGACCCCGGGCATCGTTTCGGTCAGGTACTCCCGCAGGGAGTCTGGCCGCCAGTACGGATCGCCTGGCAGGTCAGCCTCGAATACCCGGTTGAGACAGTCCAGCAGAGATGAGATCTCGGCGGACGACGCGGTTCGGGGGTCCCACTCGCGTACCTTCACGCGTCTAGCTTGCCGCCAAGTCGCCGGTTGCGAAAGTGGCCGGGCCGGAAATTGTGGCTATCTGATTGCACTAAGTACGGCTACGTACGCCGTAGTCGTTGGCGGTGTCGAAGACTGCCTGGGCGTACGGCTGCACGTTGTTGTACGACAGGATCGCACTCCACCAATCAGAAGGTGTGGACAGATCGCGCCCGTTCCGGCACAAGTAGTTAGCAGCGGCGAGGCTGGCGTCATCGATATCCTGCGGATCGATGACACCGTCGTTGTCCGCGTCCACCGCGAATTCCGCCCAGGTGGTCGGGATGAACTGCATCGGGCCGACCGCCCGGTCGTACACCGGGTCGTTGTCCAGCTCGCCGTTGTCGGTGTCGGTGATCCGCTGACGTCCGCCGGCACCGTCCAACGGCAGCCCGGTGATCGGCGGTACGGCGCGGCCGTCGGCGTCCAACCGTGACCCGTTCGCCCGGCCGTGGGTCGACTCGATCATGCCGATCGCGGCCAGCGTGGTCCACGACAGGCGGCAGTCCGGCGTGGTGGTGGCCAGCACCAACTCGGCGTAGCCGTACGCCTCCATCGCCACTACCGGAATGTCGACCCGGCTGGCTGTGCGGGTCGCCCAGGCGGCGAGGACCGTGGCCGGCCGGGTCGGGGCACCCGGGTTCAGCCCGCCGTCGAGCGGGGGAACCGCCGGTGGCTCGAGCAGGTCGGGGTCCGTGGTCTCGGGCAACTGCGGTACGGCGGTGGTGCCGAGCGCCGTGGGCGAGGCGGCCGGTTGCCGGTCGCCGGCAGCCGCTGGGACCAGCACCGCACCGGCGGCACCGCTGCCAGCGATCAGAGCGAGCAGGAGCAGCCCGGGCAGGGCCAGCCGCCCGGCCGGCCGGCGACTCCACGCGCCGGCCGCTCGGGCCGCCCGGCGGAGGCCACGCCGGACCGGTCGCAGCCGCGCCGGGTGCAGCCAGCCGATCCGGGTGCCGAACGGCGCGTCCTCTCGCCGGTGCCGGCCGACCACGGCAAGCGTGGTGGCCGGTGCCGGTGCCGGTGCCGGTGCCGGCCCGGGCAGATCGGTCGCCGGTCGCGCCTGCTCGTCTGCGCAGGCCCCGGTCGGCTGGGTGCCGCTGTCGGCGGTCGGCCGGGTGTCGTCGCCGCCCCCTGCGGTGGGTCCGGTATCGCCGGGTGGTCGGGGCTCGCTGGTCGGTCCGGTGTCGCTGCCTGGTCCGATATCGCCGGTCGACGCGGCGTCGGTCGACCGTACCGGGTCCGGGCCCGGGATGCTTTCCTGCCGCGGTGGCCGGGCAGCCGTCGGCACCGCCGGACGCAACCGATGTGGTGGTGGCGTGCCCGACCCGTCCTCGACCATGCCGTCGAGTATCACCCATCCGGCCGGAAGCGTCAGTTCCCGCCGTACCCTATCCACATGCCCCGGTACGAGTTCCGCTGTCGCGCGTGTGGCGACACCTTCGAGGTCAACCGTCCGATGACTCAGGCTGGCGATCCGGCGTCCTGCCCGCAGGGACATTCCGACTCGGTCAAACTGCTGTCCACCGTCGCGATCACCGGCCGTGGTGCCGGGACCTCCGGTGGAGTGCCGGTCATGCCGCCAGCCCCGGCCGGCGGCGGTGGCGGCTGCTGCGGTGGCGGGTGCGGATGCTAGTTGACCCACAGCGGTGACCGGTTCGCGATGAGCTGGGTTGCCGGACTGCGGCAGCATGAACGCGACTTCCCAGCGGGGCGGAGGTTCCACGGGTGTCGGCACCGATCGCACTGCCGAGCGGACTGGTCACCTTCATGTTTACCGACATCGAAGGATCGACGAGGCTGGCCCGACTGCTCGGCCGCGACTACCGCCCGGTGCTCAGCGAACACCGTCGGTTGGTACGGCGCACCTTGTCGGCCAGCGACGGCACGGAGTTGTTCACCGAAGGGGATTCGTTCTTTGTGGCGTTCGCCGACGCGTCCGCCGCACTGGACGCCTGCCGGCGTGCGCAGCGGGCGCTGGCCGCGCACGAGTGGCCGACCCCGGATGTCGCACCCCGGGTGCGGATGGGGCTGCACACCGGGCACGCCGAGCCGGTCGGGGGTGAGTACGCCAGCCCGGAGGTGCACCGCGCGGCGCGGATCGCGGCGGCGGCGCACGGTGGCCAGGTCCTCTGTTCCGCTGCGACCGCCCAGGCCGCCGATCCGTTGCCGGTCGGCGTCTCGCTGCTCGATCTCGGCCTGCACCGGCTGCGCGGGTTCGACGACCGGGAGCGGCTGTTCCAGTTGATCGCCGCCGGGCTGGAGCGCCAGTTCCCCAGACCGCGTACGGCCGACTCGGCCAGCCACAATCTGCCCAATCAGATCAGCTCCTTTGTCGGTCGCCGGATCGAACGCCAGGAGCTGCGCCAGCTGGTCGCCGAACACCGGCTGGTCACCGTGGTGGGTGCCGGCGGTGCCGGCAAGACCCGGCTGGCGATCGAGGTCGCGGTCGACGCCAGCGGTGACGCCGCGCAACCACCGGCCGTGGACCCGGCCAGGGCCGGCCACCCGGACGGGGTGTGGTTCGTCGATGTTGCGACGGTGACCGATCCCGGCCTGGTCGCGTTCGCCGTCGCCGCGGTGTTCGGCCTGCGGCCGGAGCCGGGCCGGCCGATCCTGGACACCGTCGTCGAGTATGCGGCCGCCCGCCGGCTGCTGCTGGTGCTCGACACCTGCGACGCCCAGCCGGCGGCGTGTGCCGAGGTGATCGCCCGGCTGCTCGGCGGTGGCCGGCAGGTCCGGGTGTTGACGACCAGCAGGGAGCCGCTGGGGGTGCCCGGCGAGGTGGTGTGGCGGATACCGCCGATGTCGGCCGAACCGGGGCCGGCCGGCGGCCCCAGCGACGCCGTGGCGCTGTTGCTCGACCGCACGGCGGCGGCCCGGGGCGGTCACCCGCCGGGTCCGACCGAGACCGCCCAGCTGCATCGGGTGGCGGCTCGGCTGGACGGGTTGCCGCTGGCGATCGAGCTCGCCGCCGCCCGGCTTCGGGTGCTCTCCGTCGGGCAGCTCGTGGACCGCCTCGACGATGTCCTGGGGGTGCTGGACGCGGGGCAGGAGGAGCCGGTCGGCGCGCAGCGCCCTGCCGGGCGGCGGCACGGCACACTACAGGCGACGGTCACCTGGTCCTACCGGACGCTGGCCCCCCGGGCGGCCCGCCTGCTGCGCTGGATGTCGGTCTTTGCCGGACCGATCGATCTGGGCACCGTGGAGTGGCTGCTCGAGGATGATCCGCTGGGGCCGTTGGCGGTGCTGGTCGACAAGTCGATGATCCAGGCCGAGCCGGCGGCCGGCGGCACCAGCTACCGGATGCTCGACCCGATCCGGGCGTACGCGGCACGGCGGCTGGTCGAAGCGGGTGAGGAGCAGGCTGCCCGGGACCGGCACGTGGCCTGGGCCCTGCACGCGTTGCAGCGTGCCTACCTGGGCCCGGACGGCAAGCCGGTCACCCTTTCGCTGTACACCCTCGATCCGTTGGCCGACGAGCTGCGGGCCGCGCTTCGGTGGAGCACCACAGGTGGCAGTGCCCGGCGTGGCCTGCAGCTCGCCAGCGGGCTCGACCAGTGGTGGCGCGAACGCGGCCTGGCCCGGGAAGGCCGGCTGTGGCTGTTCCGGCTGTACGGGCGGATCGCCGAGACCGGCGAGGCGATTCCCGAGGCGGAGTTGGCGGCCGCGTACCACATGCATTCGCAGCACGCGGGCGCGGACGGCGAGTTCGGCGAGGAGATGCGGTTTTCGCACCGGGCGGAGGCCGCCGCCCGGCAGGCCGGCGACGCGGGCCTGCTGGCCCGGGTGCTGGCCGGTCGGGGCGCCTCGCTCATCGATCTCGGGCAGTTCGTCGAGGCCGAGCAGGTGTGCCGGCGGGTGATCGACTGGGCGGCGGCGAACGGCGCGGTCGGCGACGCGCTGTTCGCCGTGTACAGCCTGGCCGAGCTGCTCTGCCGGCGAGGGGCGTTGGACGAGGCAGCCGAGGTGCTGGCTACCGCCCGGCCGGCGGAGGCCGCCCGGCCGGCGGAGCGCGGCCGGCGGACCGTGGACATGCTGCTCGGGCTGGTGGCGTTGGGCCGCCGGGACCTGGTCGCCGCGCACGACCATCTGGTGGTGGCGCTGCGTTCCCGGATGCGGTACGGGTTCCACCGGCGGGCCTGCGACACGCTGAACGCGATGGCGGTCCGGTGCGCGCTGGGCGGTGACCCGTCGACCGCTGCCCGCCTGTTCGGTGCCGCTCAGGCGACCCGCTCGGCGCTGCGCAGCACGGCCGGCATGTTCGGCGGCTACTGGGCGCAGGAGCAGGCCAAGGTACGGTCGGCGATCGGCGACAGGGCGTTCGACGCCGGGTACGCGCAGGGTAGCCGGATGAGTCTGGTCGAGGCGGCGGCGTTGGCGCTCGCCGTTGAGCATCCGGACCTGACGACCGTCGCCCGGTGGCTCGCCGACGAGTCCGCCGGCGCGGTCGGTGACGCCGACCCGCTCGGCGGCCGTGGTGACCGGCGGCCGGCCCGGCCGTGGTGACCGCCGGCCCGGCCGTGGTGACCGCCGGCCGGCCCGGCACTGGGAGAGGGCGGGCCGGCCGGTGCGGCGCAATGCGGCGCGGTGCGGGGCGGTGCCGGTCAATCGGTGCCGGCCAGCCGTGGTCCGGCGGCCCGCAGTTGCCGGGCCCGATCCAGGTCGGCGGCGGTCACGACCGGCGCGCCGAAGATGCGCACCGCCTGGTAGTACGTCCAGGTCAGGCTCAGGCATGCCGGCCGGACGAAGCTGCTGTAGCGGGCGCACGCCCGCTTGAGGTCCTCGTAGAAGGCGCTGTCCACCCGTGCCTTGTTGGCGGAGAACTGGCCGATCGCCTTGTAGTTGCGGTAGCCGAAGTCGTGCCGGTGGCAGGAGAGCCGGAAGTCGAAGCCGAGCGGGTTGTCCGGGCTGGACGAGCAGTAGTCGGTCGACCAGTCGAACTGGTAGGCGGCCCAGGCTCCCTGGTTGAGCCGGGCCGAGTTCCAGGCGCTGTAGCTGCTCGCGCTGGTCTGGGTCCAGCCGGACAGCACTGCGGGCTTGTCAGCGGGCACGGCGGCGGCTGGGCCGGCCGAGCCGAGGGCGGCGGTGAGGCCGAGCAGTGCGGCGGTGAGCAGGGTGGTCAGGCGTCGGGACATCGCGATACCTCCGGTGGACGGCCCGTGGGTGGTGTCGGCGCGCTTGTTACCGGCGGGTCACAAGCGGGTCCACAGTCTCGTGGTATCAGCTAGAGTCGATCCTTAGGTGGCCTGATTGTTTGTCCATCAGTGTGCAAACAGACGAGTCGGCCGGACCGGTCACATCGCCCGGCCGTCTCGGCTGTTCGGCCCTCCCTGCCGTCTGGTCCCCGGTCGCCCGGACGGCCCGTGATCAGCCGCCCGGACGGCCCGTGATCAGCCGACGTCGGTGGCGTCGGCTCGGGTCGCACCGGGCAGCGCGGCGACCCGGACCAGGGCGACCACTCGGCCGAGCCCGCCGCCATCCGTTCCGAGGGAACGTCCGACGATCCACACCCACCGATTGTCGTAATAGACCGACAGATCGGGTCGCATCTGCTGCACCTGGAGTATGAGATTGTGTCCGCCGTACCGCCAGTCGTCCTTGCTGAGTCGTAACACCGTCCCCGGGGCGATCATGGGAATGGCGTTCGGTCGTGGTGGGTGCACAGACTGCTCCGGAAGCTGGCGGATGGATGGCTGCTGGGTGAGCATCGACAACACTGCGTCCCGATGCAATGTCTCTAAGCAAGATTTGAGGCAGCGGGATACGACCGCTTCCGTCCCGGACGCACCTGGCACAAGGTGTTGTCCAGGCGATCAAGATCAGGCGGTACGGAACAGCTATGTTGTGGGCGTGTACGGGGACATGGAGGCGGAGGCGGGCCGGCGGTGATTCACTTTCCCGCCGTACGGCAGGGGCCGCTGCGGGCACTGAGTCTGCGGCTGATGGCGGCGGTCGGACTGGTGCTCGGCGTGGTGGCCGTGGTGTACGCCGACCGCGACGGCTACCGGGACGCCAACGGCGACGGCGTCTCGCTGCTCGACAGCTTCTACTACGCGGTGGTCAGCCTCTCCACCACCGGGTACGGCGACATCGCTCCGGTCACCGAGGCGGCCCGGCTGGTCAACGTCCTGATCATCACGCCCGCCCGAGTGGTCTTCCTGATCATCCTGGTCGGCACCACCCTGGAGGTGCTCACCGAGCAGTACCGGACGAACCTTCGACTGACCCGGTGGAGAAAGAACGTGAAGGACCACGTGATCATCTGCGGCTACGGCACCAAGGGCCGTAGCGCCGTCTCCGCGCTGCTGGAGAACGGCTTCGACAAGCAGCACATCGTCGTCGTGGAGAGCAGCGGGATCGCTCTGCGGCAGGCGACCTCAGCCGGGCTGGTGGCCATCGAAGGATCGGCCACCCGCTCGTCGGTGCTCAACGAGGCGCACGTCAAGCACGCCAAGGCGGTGATCATCGCGACCGACAGCGACGATGCCTCGGTCCTGGTCACGCTGACCGTCCGGCAGTTGACCGCAGGGAAGGTACGGATCATCGCCGCCGCCCGCGAAGCGGAGAACGCGCCGCTGCTACGGCAGAGCGGCGCGCACCATGTCATCGTCTCGTCCGCCACCGCGGGCCGGCTGCTCGGCCTGTCCACGTCGGCGCCGCCGCTGATCGACGTGGTCGAGGATCTGCTCACCCCAGGACAGGGGATGGCGCTGGCGATGCGTTCGGCGAACCGCGACGAGGTGGGCACCTCACCGCGGGAACTGGCCAACCTGGTGATCGCGCTGATCCGGCGCGGCCGAGTGGTGTCGCTCGCCGACCCGGACAGCGTCAAGATCGAGACAGGTGACCTGTTGGTCTATGTCCGCGACGACCGGACCTCGGCCAGCACGCCGTCGATCGGCTGACCGCCGAGCCGACCGGCGCCGGTCAGTTGATCGACCAGGTGTCGCCGCTGCGCAGCAGCCCGGCAAACTGCTCCTCCGGGGTGCCCTCGGCCGCCGCCCGGGCCTGCTCGACCTGGGTCTGGATCAAGCTGTCGTAGCTGGGCCGGGACACGCTGCGGAACACCCCGATGGGCGTGTTGCGCAGATCGGCGGCGGGCAGCCGGGACAGCGCGAACGCGTAGGCGGGCTCGGCGATCGTGGCGTCGTGCACCACGATCTGCTCGGCCGGCACCGACGCGGTCTCGCGGACCTCCAGCCCGAAACCGCCGGGCGGGTGGACCACGCAGAACTGCCCGTCGGCCCCGAACGTGATCGGCTTGCCGTGCTCCAGCCGGATCAGGTAGTCGTCCCGGGTCGCCGGCTCCTTCAACTGCTCGAACGCGCCGTCGTTGAAGATGTTGCAGTTCTGGTAGATCTCCACAAACGCCGAACCCTGGTGCTCGGCGGCGGCACGCAGCACCGACTGCAGATGCTTACGGTCGGAGTCGATGGTCCGAGCGACGAACGTCGCCTCGGCGCCAAGGGCGAGCGACAGCGGGTTGAACGGCGAGTCGGCCGAGCCGACCGGCGTCGACTTGGTGATCTTGCCCAGCTCCGACGTCGGCGAGTACTGCCCCTTGGTCAGCCCGTAGATCCGGTTGTTGAACAGCAGGATCTTGAGGTTGACGTTGCGGCGCAGCGCGTGGATCAGGTGGTTGCCGCCGATCGACAACGCGTCACCGTCCCCGGTCACCACCCAGACCGACAGGTCCGGGCGGGACACCGACAGGCCGGTGGCGATCGCCGGCGCCCGGCCGTGGATGGAGTGCATGCCGTACGTGTTCATGTAGTACGGGAAGCGCGACGAGCAGCCGATGCCGGAGACAAAGACGATCCGCTCCCGGGGCATGTTCAGCTCCGGCATGAATGACTGCACCGCGGCGAGGATCGCGTAGTCACCGCACCCGGGGCACCAGCGCACCTCCTGGTCGGACTTGAAGTCCTTAGCGGTGAGCTTGACCGCCACCGGCGTACCGCCGGGGCGTCCGTTGCGGGCGGGCTCAGACATTCTTCACGACCTCTTCCAGCATGGTTTCCAGCTCCGTGGCGGTGAACGGCAGGCCACGGACCTGGTTGTAACCGATCGCGTCGACCAGGTAACGGGCCCGGATCACGTGGGCCAGTTGACCGAGGTTCATCTCCGGAATCACTACCCGGTCGTAGTTGCGCAGCACCTCGCCGAGGTTGGCCGGCAGCGGTGCCAGGTGCCGCAGATGCGCCTGGGCGACCGACAGGCCACGCTGGCGCAACGCCCGGCAAGCGGCACCGATCGGCCCGTACGTCGACCCCCAGCCGAGCACCAGCGTTCGGGCGTCGCCGTTCGGGTCCTCCACCTCGACGTCCGGCACCGGGATCGCGTCGATGCGGGCCTGCCTGGTCCGCACCATGAAGTCGTGATTCGCCGGGTCGTAGGAGATGTCGCCGGTGCGGTCGGCCTTCTCCAGACCGCCGATGCGGTGCTCCAGGCCGGGGGTGCCGGGGATCGCCCACGGCCGGGCCAGCGTCTGCGGGTCGCGCAGGTACGGCAGGAAGGTCTTGCCGTCGTCGTCGTTGGCCTCGGTGGCGAACTCGACCCGCAGGTCGGGCAGGGAGTCGACCTCGGGCAGCAGCCACGGCTCGGAACCGTTGGCCACGTAGTTGTCGGACAGCAGCAGCACCGGGGTGCGGTAGGTGAGTGCGATCCGGGCCGCCTCGATGGCGGCGTGGAAGCAGTCCGACGGCGACCGCGGCGCGATCACCGCGACCGGTGCCTCGCCGTGCCGGCCGAACAGCGCCATGTTCAGGTCGGCCTGCTCGGTCTTGGTCGGCATGCCGGTAGACGGCCCGGCCCGCTGCACATCGACGATCACCAGCGGCAGCTCCAACGCGACGGCGAGCGAGATGGTCTCGCCCTTGAGCGCCACGCCGGGCCCGGAGGTGGTGGTGACGCCGAGGGCGCCGCCGTACGCCGCGCCGAGCGCCGCGCCGACCGCGGCGATCTCGTCCTCGGCCTGCATGGTGACCACACCGAACCGCTTGTGCTTGCTCAACTCGTGCAGGATGTCCGAGGCCGGTGTGATCGGGTAGGCGCCGAGGAAGATCGGCAGCTTGGCCCGGACCCCGGCGGCCACCAGCCCCAGCGACAGCGCCGCGTTGCCGGTGATGTTGCGGTACGTGCCCGGGCGCATCCGGGCCGGGTTGACCTCATAGCGTACCGAGAAGTCCTCGGTGGTCTCGCCGAAGTTCCAGCCGGCCTTGAACGCGGCGATGTTCGCTGCTACCAGGTCCGGACGCTTGGCGAACTTGCGCTCCAGGAACCGGATGGTGGACTCGTACGGCCGGGAGTACATCCACGAGAGCAGACCCAGCGCGAACATGTTCTTTGCCCGTTCGGCGTCCTTCTTCGAAACGGACAACTCGGCGAGCGCGCCGATGGTCATCGAGGTCAGCGCCACCGGATGTACGGCGTACCCGTCGAGCGAGCCGTCCTCCAGCGGGCTGGCGGCGTATCCGACCTTGGCGAGGTTGCGCCGGGTGAACTCGTCGGTGTTGACGATGATGTCCGCGCCGCGCGGCAGGTCGCCGAGGTTCGCCTTCAGCGCCGCCGGGTTCATGGCGACCAGGACGTTCGGCGAGTCACCGGGAGTGAGGATGTCGTAGTCGGCGAAATGCACCTGGAAGCTGGACACCCCGGGCAGGGTGCCGGCGGGGGCCCGGATCTCGGCCGGGAAGTTCGGCAACGTGGAGATGTCGTTGCCGAGCTGCGCGGTCTCCGAGGTGAACCGGTCGCCGGTCAGCTGCATGCCGTCACCGGAGTCGCCAGCGAAACGGATGACCACCCGATCCAGTTGACGGACCTGCTTGGTCACGTGAGCTGACCTCCTCGATTCCTGCCGGCGGCGTGGATCGCCGGCTGTGCTGGGGCGGTTGCCGGCGTCCTGCGGCTGTTGCCGGCCGTGGCGCTGTCGTTGCCCGGTGCCACGATGGGTGTCCCGGTAAGGGCGTCCTAACCATGGTGACACTCTGAGGGAAGCCTACGTCGGATCGGGTCGGATACCCGGCTCGGGTCCGCCCGGTGGGACTGGAATCACCCAACGGTCGCGGGGCGGTGACGCCGGTCTCCGCCGGTCGTCCGAGCCGGCCCGGACGACCGGACGACCGGACGGTCGGCTGTCGGACGGTAGGCTGTCGGACATGCAGGGCTACCTCGGCTCGTACGCGACGTTGGGGCTGTTGCTGCTGGTCGGCGTCGCCTTCTTCACCGTCGGCTACGGCGCCAACCGGTTGCTGCGGCCGGGGCAGCCGGCCGACCCGGTCGGCAAACGGGCCAGCTACGAGTGCGGCCTCGACCCGGTGGGCGGCGACTGGGCCCAGGCGCAGATCCGCTACTACGTGTACGCGTTTCTGTACGTGCTCTTCGCGGTGGAGGCGGTCTTCCTCTTCCCCTGGGCGGTGATCTTCGACCGGCCGGGGTTCGGCCCGGTCACCGTCGCTGAGATGGGCGTCTTCGTGGCGGTCCTGGCGCTGGGCATCCTCTACGCCTGGCGCAAGAACGTGCTCCGCTGGACCTGACCGCGACCTGACCTGCACCCGTACCCGAACCCGGTCAGGCCAACGCCCGGCGGGACACCGCCGGCGGGCGGTCGCCCCGGATCGACGCCACCATGTCCAGCGCTCGCCGGGTCGCCGCCACCTGGTGCGCCCGGAACACCCGGGCACCCAACCAGGCGGAGACCGCCGTCGCCGCCAGGGTGCCCTCCAGCCGCTGGTCGACCGGCAGATCCAGGGTCTCGCCGATGAAATCCTTGTTCGAGAGGGCGACCAGGACCGGCCAGCCGGTGTCGACCAGTTCGGCGAGCCGCCGGGTGACCTCCAGCGAGTGCCGGGTGTTCTTGCCGAAGTCATGCGCCGGGTCGATCAGGATGCCGTCCGGTCGTACCCCGAGACCGACCGCGCGCTCGGCAAGGCCGGTCACGGTGCCTACCACGTCGGCCACCACGTCGTTGAACGCGGCCCGGTGCGGTCGGGTGCGCGGCGTGGTCCCACCGGTGTGCGAGCAGATCAGCCCCGCCCCGGTCGCCGCCGCGACCTCGGCGAGCCGGGGGTCGGCACCGGCCCAGGTGTCGTTGAGCAGGTCGGCGCCGGCCGCGACCGCCTCACTGGCCACCTCGGCCCGCCAGGTGTCGATCGAGATGACCAGGTCCGGGAAGGCAGCCCGGACCGCCGCGATCGTGCCGACCGTACGGTCGATCTCCTCGGCCACGTCGACGGCGGTCCCGGGCCCGGCCTTCACCCCGCCGATGTCGACGATGTCCGCACCGGCGTCGACCGCGGCGGCGACCGCGTGCAGCGCGGCGTCCGCGGCGAAGGTCGCGCCGCGGTCGAAGAACGAATCGGGCGTACGGTTGACGATCGCCATCACCGCGAGGTCCCCGGGTGCCAGGGACCGTCGGCCGAGCCGCAGCGTACGCCCCATCCGTGCCTCCGATCCCGTCCCGCCTGCCAGGAGGCTAGCCGGCTGCGGTACGCCGACTGCCGGCGGTCGCCGCAAGCGGCGGTCACCGGGGCGGGAGAGCCCGCCGCCGACCGACGACGCGCCGCAGGGGGTCGCCCTCGCCGCGCCGGCATGCCACGATTCGGTCATGGATCAGTTTCTCCTCGTTCTGGTCGCCGCGTTGACCGTCGCCGCAGTCGTCTTCGGGGTCACCGTGCTCGTCACCGGCAACGATCCGGGGCTGGTCCCGGTCGAGCCGGACGGGCGGGCGGTCCCGCTGCCCGGCACCCGGCCGTTGCTGGAGCACGACGTCAGTCAGGTCCGGTTCGACACCGCGCTGCGCGGGTACCGGATGGCGCAGGTCGACCAGGCACTGCGCCGGGCGGCGTACGACATCGGGTACAAGGACGAGTTGATCGAGGTGCTGCAGGCCGAGGTAACCGCGCTGCGGGAGGGGCGTACCGAGGACGCCGACCAGTTGCGGCGGGCCCGGGACGCGGCCCTCGTGCCGGCCGCCGACCTGGCGGGGAACCCGGTGGCCGGTACGTCCGCGACCGAGTCCGGGCCTGCCGACGGGTCGGAGTCCGGGCCTGCCGACGGGTCGGAGTCCGGGCCTGCCGAGGGGTCGGAGTCCGCCCTGTCGCCCACGGCCGACGCAGCCGCCGGGCCGGAGGTCCGCCCGGCGGACGGTGCTGCCAGGTGAGTGGTCCGAACGAGGCTGCCGCCGGCACCCCCGGAGCCGGAGAGGTGACCGCGACGGTCATCATCCGGGCCCCGGCCGAACGGGTCTTCGCCGCCTTCACCGCCTGGGAGCGGCAGTCCGAGTGGATTCCCTTCACCGACGTGAAGGTCGTCTCGGGCGACGGCGGCGAGGGCAGCCTGATCGCGGCGGTCACCGCGGTCGGCCCGGTGGCGTTGCGCGACGAGATGCGGGTCGTCCGGGTCGACGCTCCCTACGAGGTCCGGGTGGTGCACTGCGGCACCCTGCTGCGTGGCCCGGGGGTGCTGCGCTGTACCCAGATGGACCACGACCGCACCCAGGTCGTCTGGCACGAGTGGTTCCACCTGCCCGGCGGCGCCGCGGGCCGAATGGCCTGGCCGTTGCTCTGGCCCGGATCCAAGGTGAGCCTGACCCAGGCGTTGAAGAAGTTCGGCCGGCTGGTCGAGACCGGGGCACTGCCGTGACCGGGCTGAGCGTCGGGGCGGACGGCCTGGCCCGGTGCGGCTGGAGCGCCGGCTCGGCGGACTACCGCCGGTATCACGACCAGGAGTGGGGTCGACCGGTCCGCGACGACGACGCGCTGTACGAACGACTGACCCTGGAGGCATTTCAGTCCGGTCTGTCCTGGCTGACGATCCTGCGCAAGCGGGAGGCGTTCAGGGCTGCCTTCGACGGTTTCCGGATCGAAAAGGTCGCCGGGTACGGCCCGGCCGACGTCGAGCGGCTGCTCGCCGACGCCGGCATCGTCCGCAACCGGGCCAAGATCGAGGCCGCCGTGTCGAACGCGCGGGCCGTGCTCGACCTGCCCACCGATCTGTCCGAGCTGCTCTGGCGACACGCCCCGCCGCCCCGGTCCGCCCGGCTCGCCTCGATGGACCAGGTGCCAGCGGTCACCGCCGAGTCGACCGTGCTGGCCCGGTCGCTCAAACGACACGGCCTCCGGTTTGTCGGACCCACCACCGCGTACGCGTTGATGCAGGCGACAGGGATGGTCGACGACCATGTCGCTGGCTGCCACGTGCCGCCGTCGACGCGGCCCGGCGGTCCGGTCGTGGTCCGGTGATCCGCCGCCCCGCGTCGTGATGAGATAGGAGCATGCGCGAGACCAGCCAGCTCGACGATCAGCCCGCGACGCCCGGCCCGGCCCGGCCCGGCACCGGTGCCTGGGCGGTGGTCATCCCGGCCCAGCGCTACGAGGCGGAGCGGCTGTTCCACCACGACACCCTGGAGGTGACCGGCCTCGACGGTGACCCCCGGCCGCCGTACGGCGCGCCAGTGCTGGTCGTCACCGACGGTGACCCCCGGTTCGTCGTCGCGCTCGGCCGGATCGGTGGCGCCGGCGGCGGCGTCGAGGGCGGGGAGACCCGGGCGGCCGAGCCCGAACCGCTGGTGGTGCACTACACCTGCCGGGCCTTTGACGAGCCGGTGCCGGCGGCCGCCCTGCGGCTGACCGGGGCGGTGACCCCGGTGGACGTGACCACCTACCGGTCGTTGGCCAGCCGGCTCTCCCCGGCCGGTGATCGTCGTGCCTGGCTGGTCAGCCTCGATCTGCCGATCGAGGCACCGACGGCGGCGGAGGCGGTCCGGCTGTTCTGGTCGTACGTGCGTGAGCTCGGCCCCCGCGAACTGCCGGCCTTCGTCTGTCCGAGCGGCAACGAGCTGGCCATGCAGGCGTTCGTGCTCGGTGCCGAGGCCAACCAGGACCCGGAGGAGGACGACTGACGGCTGTGGCCCGGTCAGCGGGCACGCGGCTCCTGGTCAGGCCGTGCCGGCTTCAGTGCCCGTCGAACACCGGCCGCTGCTTGGCGACGAACGCCGCTGTCGCCTGCCGGTGGTCGGTGGTGGCACCACAGATCGACTGGGCCTGCGTCTCCGCAGCCAGCGCGTCGGCCAGCGAACCGGAAGCGCCGATGGACAGCGCCCGCTTGATCGCCCCGTACGCGACGGTCGGCCCGGCCGCCAACCGTTCGGCGAGTTCGTGGGCTACCGGCAGAATCTGCTCGTCGTCGTCGACCAGTTGGTTGAGCAGCCCGATCCGGTGCGCCTCGGCGGCCGGCACCGGCTGTGCCAGCAGCAGCAGTTCGGTCGCCCTCGGGTAGCCGACCAGCCGGGGCAACGCCCACGAGGCGCCGGTGTCCATCGCCAGCCCGACGTTGGCGAACGCCATCAGGAAGCTGGTCCGTGGCCCGCCGATCCGCAGATCGGCCAGCATGGCCAGTGAGGCGCCGGCACCGGCCGCCGCGCCGCGGACCGCGGCGACCACCGGCTTGGACAGCCCGGCCAGCCGGGTGGCGATCGGGTTGTAGTGCTCCCGTACGGTGTCGAGCGGCTCAGCCGTCTCGGATTCCAGCGTCTCGACGTGTTCGCGCAGATCCTGCCCCACGCAGAAGGCCCGTCCGGCGCCGGTCAGCAGCACCGCCCGGCAGCCGGGGTCGGTCTCCACCTCGGCCAGCGCGTCGCGCAGCGCCTCCTTGAGCTCGACGTTCAGCGAGTTGAGCGAGTCAGGTCGGTTCAGGGTCAACGTGACGACCGCACCCCGACGGTCGACGATCAGTGCCTCGGTCACCTCGGACGCCCCTTTCGTTAGGCTGGCTGGAGTTTGCGTCGGTGCGGCTCAGCGCGGGCCGCCGTCGCGCTGGCCGAGCTCCAGGCACTTGTCGACGTACCGGTCGGCGGCCGGGCGCAGCCGGGTGGCGTGCCGGTCGAAGAAGGTCGCCGCGCTCGTCCCAGGCCAGCGTTCCGGCAAAAGCGCCGGGGGGAGTTGCGGATCCCGGAACAGAAACCCGCGCCAGGCGTGGACCAACTGGAACCGGGCGGCGTACGCCTGCTCGTCGTCACTGCGTACGGTCACCTTGGCCAACTGTGGTCGCTGCCCGGCGACGAACCGCTCGTAGGCCTGTCCGATCTCGGTCAGATCCCAGGCGCGGCGGACCAGCGCGGCGGCCCCGGCGGTGCCGGCGGCGTGCGCGGCGGTGAACCGCTCGAACCGTACGCCGGCCTCGGTCAGCATGCCGTCGACCTCGCCGGCGGCCCGGGTAGCCACCCAGGTGTGCTCGTCCAACATCCCGTAGCCGAGGTAGCTCAGGTTGGCGCCCAGCCGTCGCCGCTCCCGCCGACCGCCGGGTGGGTCGAGCACCAGCAGGTCGAACTTGCCGTCCCAGCTGATTCTGCCGGTGCGGTAGATCCGGGCGGCCGCCTCGTCCAGCCGTCGGGCGGCTTTCGGGGTCAGCAGATAGCCCGGGCCAGCGGCCAGCCGAGACGGTTGCAGCCATCCCTGCCGGACCATCCGGGAGACGGCGGTGCGTACGGCGGGCGGCGCGATCCCGAGTGGGGCCAGCAGCTTGACCAGGGCAGCAACGGGCGCGCGACCACCTCGTAGCCGAAGATGGTCACCGAACAGGTCGAAGAGCGCCGACCGTGCCTGCATGACCGCACATTGTGACAGCCCGCTACAAGATAAGCTAGACGCTGTCACAGCATTGTGGCCTCGGTTTGGGTCCGGCGGTGTTCATCAGGGAAAATCGTTGGTCGGCACCGTGGCAGTGGGATGCGGTGAGACTTACGAGGTGGCTGGGGTGCTCCCCAGCGGCCCTGGGGCAAGTCTGAGGGGAGACAACATGGCGGCGATGAAGCCGCGGACGGGCGACGGTCCGCTGGAGGTCACCAAGGAGGGCCGGGGCATCGTCATGCGGGTTCCGCTGGAGGGTGGGGGTCGACTCGTCGTCGAGATGACACCGGACGAGGCCAACGCGCTCGGTGATGCGCTGAAGGCCGCTGCAGGCTGATCGAGCCGGACCCGGGGGCGACGCTGGCCCACGGGCCGACATAGCGACGGTTGACGAGTCCGCCGACCCGGCCCCCGCCGGGTCGGCGGACTCGGTACGCCGTGGGCAGCACCCAATCTCGTACCTGGAGGTAACCCCGGCGTGTTCGCCATCCGTCTGCTGGCGGAGACCACCGCCGCCGGCACCATCGTCCTGCCCGTCGAGCCGGACCCCGGGTCGGCCGGCGCACGGCTCGGACCACTGCCCGACCAGTTGGCGCTCGACGGCGACCGCGCGGAGCTCGCCGAGTCGGCCGCCGCGTTGCTGACCCGTACCGGGCACGACGGCAGCGCCGGCGAGATGCAAGTCCTGCACCGGCCCCGGCACTCGCCGTACCAGGTGATTCTGGTCGGGATCGGCGTGGCAGACGAGGCCGGCTGGCGGGCGGCGGGCGCGGCCGTCGGCGGGCTGCTGCGCCGGGCCGTCGCCGCCGGGCCGGTCGCCGCCCAACCGGTCGCCGGGCCGTGCCTGGCCGCCATACCACCGCCGGCGGGCCCCGCGGCGATCCGCGGGTTCGCCGAAGGTTGCTGGCTGGCCGGCTACCGGTTCACTGCGCCGGGCGGGTCCCTACCGGCCGCAGACACCGACGAGGCGCACGACAGGCTGCCCGTGGTGCTGCTCGCCCATCCGCCCACCCGGGCGGCCGAACAGGCGTTGCGGTACGCCCGGGCGACCGCCGCCGCCACCTGCCTGGCCCGGGACCTGACCAACATGCCGTCCTCGGTCAAGAACCCGGCCTGGTTCGCCGAGCAGGTCGCCGCCGCGACGGCCGACCGGTCCGGGCTGACCGTCTCGGTACGCGGCCCGGCGGAACTGGCCGCCGAGGGGTTCGGCGCGCTGCTGGCGGTCGGCGGCGGTTCGGCGGCGGGCCCCCGCCTGGTGGAGATCGACTGGTCCCCGCCGCACGCCGGGCGGCACGTGGTGCTCGCCGGCAAGGGCATCACGTTCGACACCGGCGGGATCTCGCTCAAGCCGGTGGACGGGATGAAGCTGATGCGCAAGGACATGGGCGGGGCCGCCGCGGTGGTGGCCACCGCCGTCGCCGCCGCCGACCTGGATCTGCCGGTCCGGCTGACCGTGCTGGTTCCGCTCGCCGAGAACATGGTCAGCGGGGCGGCGTTCCGCCCGGGTGACGTGGTGCGGCACTACGGCGGGCGGACCAGCGAGACCACCAACTCCGACGCCGAGGGCCGGCTGGTGCTGGCCGACGCGATCAGCTATGCGGTCAGCAGGTTCACCCCGGACTATCTGGTCGACCTGGCCACCCTCACCGGCGCGAACGCCATCGCCCTGGGCCGGCGTACCGCCGCGCTGTACAGCGAGGACGACGACCTGGCCCGAGCACTGCTCGACGCCTCGGCAGCGGCCGGCGAGGGGGCGTGGCGGATGCCGCTGCACGCCGACTACGTCGAGTACCTGGGTAGCGAGATCGCCGACCTGTTCAGCGCCCCGGACCGGGGGGCCGGCTCGGTGGTGGCCGCGCTCTACCTGCGCGAGTTCACCGGGCCGTTGCGCGACCGCTGGGCACACTACGACATGTCCGCCCCGGCCTGGTCCGACGACGACCACGCCGAGCTGACCCGGGGCGCAACCGGCTGGGGGGTCCGGACGTTGGTGCGCTGGCTGACCGCGCTCGACCCGGCGGCATGACGGCCGGTCGCAGGTCAGCGCCGTACCGCCGCCAGCAGCCCGTCGCCGGCCGGCAGCAGCGCCGGCACCCACTCCTCGGCTTCCCGGATCGACTTGACCAGTTCGCGGATGGCGACCGTGTCGGGGTCGCGCGCCGCCGGGTCGCCGATCCGGCCACCGGCAAGCGCGCCGTGTACCGCCAGGATGCCGCCGGGGCGCAGCAGCCGCAGCGCCGCGTCGACGATCGCGCCGAACTCGGCGCTGTCGCCGTCGACGAAGACCATGTCGTACACCGAGTCGGCCAGCCGGGGGAGCACGTCGAGCGCCCGGCCGGTGATGATCCGGGTCCGCGACGTCGGGTAGCCGGCCTCGACGAAGATCCGCCGGGCCATCCGCTGGTGCTCGTTTTCCACGTCAATCGTGGTCAGTACCCCGTCGGGGCGCATCCCGCGCAGCAGCCACACGCCGCTTACCCCGGTCCCGGTGCCGATCTCGACGACAGCGCGTGCATTGCCGGCAGCGGCGAGCAGCCGCAGCGTTGCGCCGGCGTCCGGCGAGACCGGGCGCAGCCCGACCTCCTCGGCCAGGCTACGGGCGGTACGCAGCACCAGGTCCTCGGCGGCGTACCCGGTGACGAACTGGAGGGCCTGGGGCACCGTCCAGGCAGGGGGTCGGGTGACCGGGTGGATGGAGCACCTCCAGCGGGGGGTCGGGCGGCGGTTGCCGGTACGAGCCTAGAGCGCCGCTGGTCGGCCGGCTGGGCGGGCACCGGGGCACCCCGCTCTTCGGCGACCTCTGAATGTTCTTCGATTATCCGTGCAATCCTGGACGCGGAGCGATGTCGCCGATCGGACCGGTGCCGTCGTGCTGGTGGATGGACTGGGAGGCAACCGTGACCGACGGCGGAAACTGGCGCCAGGCCGACGGGATCACACCGCCGGGGCACCAGCCGCCGGCCGGCGGGTGGGCCGGGCTGCACGGCCCCGCACCGGCTCCGCCGTACCCACCGGTGGCCGGTCCGCCGCCCTACCCGCCGTCGTACGGTCCTTCGGTACCGGTGCACCGACCGCCGGCCGGTTCGCCGTCGTACGGCCCCTCTGCGCCGCCGTCGCCGTGGTGGTCGGACGCGCTGCGGGATCCCTGGCGTGATCCGTACGCGCCGGCTGCAGTGGTGGTCGACGTCCCGCCGGGTGCTGCCGGCACCGGCGATGGTCCGGAACCGGTCGTCGAACCGAAGCCGGCGGTACGCCGTGGGTTCATGCCGTACGTGGTCGTGTCGGTGATCGCCGCACTGCTCGCCGGAAGCCTCGGCGGTGCCCTGGGGTTCGCCTTTGCGGTCCGGGGCGGCGTGGCCGGTGCCGGGACCGTGCTCGGCGGCGCGCCGGCCGATCCGCCCGGGGCGGCGCAGCGGCCGGCCGACTCGCTGGCCGGGGTGGCCCAACGGGTCCTGCCGAGCGTGGTGACCGTGCAGGTGAGCGGGCCGGGTGGGCAGAGCGTCGGCTCCGGCTTCGTCGCCACCGCCGACGGCTATGTGATCACCAACGACCACGTGGTCGGGGTGGGGGCCGAGGAGGCGATGGTGCTGTTCAACGACGGCTCGACCGCGCGAGCCTCGATCGTCGGCCAGGAGCCGGAATCGGACGTGGCGGTGATCAAGGTCGACCGGACCGGGCTGACGCCGGTCGAGTTCGGCGACTCCGAGGCGATCGCGGTCGGCGATCCGGTGCTTGCCTTCGGCTCGCCGCTCGCGTTGACCAACACGGTCACCTCGGGGATCGTCAGCGCTCTCGACCGCACCATCCAGGCCGGTGAGCCCGGCGGCCAGGTGCGTTACTACGCGGCGATCCAGACCGATGCGGCGGTGAACCAGGGCAACTCGGGCGGTCCGCTGGTGGACGCCGCCGGCCGGGTGATCGGTGTCAACTCGGTTATCAAGTCGCTGGCCGCCGACGAGGAGACGGCCGGCAACATCGGTCTCGCCTTTGCCATCCCGATCAACCACGCGAAGCGGATCACCCAGGAGATCATCGACACCGGCACGGCCCGGCGGACGATCTTCGGTGCTCAGGTGACCGACGCCGCCCGTACCCCCGGTGCCGGTGTCCGGCTCAGTGAGGTGGTCGACGGCGGGCCGGCGGACGTCGCCGGCCTGCGGGCCGGCGACGTGGTGCTGCGGATCGACGGTCGGCCTCTGGACCAGGCGACCGACCTGATCGCGTTGGTGCGCAAGTACGCCCCCGGGGCGGTCGTGACGGTCGACTACCGCCGGGGCAGCGAGGCCAGGTCGGCCTCGGTGACCCTGGCCGCCGACGCCAAGTAACACCCGGTCGGCCCTCCCGGACCGGCTGCTGACGTGCGTACCCTTGCCTTCGACGGCGGCACAGGGAGGCCCGGCGCATGTTCGACAACCTGAACTGGTGGGAGATCGGTCTGCTCCTGCTGCTCGCTTTGTTGATCTTCGGTGACCGGTTACCGCAGGTCATCTCCGACGGCCTGCGGATGCTGCGCAATCTGCGCAACATGGCCCGCAACGCGACCTCCGACCTCGGCCGCGAACTGGGCACCGACATCCAGCTCGAGGATCTGCACCCCAAGGCGTTCATCCGCAAGCACCTGCTCAGCGAGGAGGACGAGGCCGCGCTGCGCAAGCCGTTGCAGGGCGTCTACGACGACCTGCGTTCCGACGTCAGCGGGGTCCGCGACGAGCTGCGTGAGGTCGCCGACGCGGCCGATCTGAAGTCCGCCGCGAAGCCGACGACGGTGACCGGTGGCGCCAGCAGGTCAGCTGTCCCGACCAGCCCGGCCGCCGTCCCGCCCAAGCCGTTGGACGCCGACGCCACCTGACGGTTATCAGCCGGACGCCACCTGACGGTCAGCCGGCGGACGGTCGCAGGCCCAAGGGCTTGCCCAGCAGCGACTCGCGGCGGACCGCGAGCCGGTCGGCGACCGCGTCGAGCGCCCGGGCCGCCGGGGCCGGGGGATCGGCCAGCACGATCGGGGTGCCGCGGTCACCGGTCTCCCGTACCCGGGTGTCCAGCGGAATCTGGCCGAGCAGCGGCACCTGGGCGCCGACGGTGCGGGTCAGCGACTCGGCGACAGTGCCGCCGCCGCCGCTGCCGAAAATCTCCATCCGCTCTCCGGTGGGCAGCTCCAGCCAGGACATGTTCTCGACCACGCCGACCAGCCGCTGGTGGGTTTGCAGAGCGATGGCGCCGGCCCGTTCGGCCACCTCAGCGGCGGCCGCCTGCGGCGTGGTCACCACCAGGATCTCGGCGTTGGGCAGCAGCTGGGCCAGGGAGATCGCCACGTCCCCGGTGCCCGGCGGCAGGTCCAGCAGCAGCACGTCCAGGTCGCCCCAGTAAACGTCGGCGAGGAACTGCTGCAGCGCCCGGTGCAGCATCGGCCCACGCCAGACCACCGCCGCGTTGCCGGCGGTGAACATGCCGATCGAGATGACCTTCACGCCGTGCGACTGCGGCGGCATGATCATTTCCTCGACCCGGGTCGGCCGTCCCTCCGCACCGAGCATCCGGGGCACCGAATGTCCGTAGATGTCGGCGTCGATCACCCCGACCGACAGCCCGCGCGCGGCGAGCGCGGCCGCCAAATTCACCGTCACGCTGGACTTGCCGACCCCACCCTTGCCGCTGGCCACCGCGTACACCCGGGTGCGGGACCCGGGCTGGGCGAACGGGATGACCGGTTCGGCGCCGGCGGAACCGCCGCGCAGCTGCTCCTGCAGCGACTTGCGCTGCTCCGGGCTCATCACCCCGAAGTCGACGTCCACCCCGGTGACGCCGGGCACCCGGGTCACCGCCTCGGTGATGTCGGTGCGAAGTTTGTCCTTCAACGGGCAGCCGGCGACCGTCAGCAACAGCTCGACCCGTACCCGGCCGGCGGCGTCGACCGTCGCGGAGCGCACCATGCCGAGCTCGGTGATGGGGCGGCGGATCTCCGGGTCGTTGACCGTGGCCAGGGCGGCGTTGATGGCATCGTTGACGGTGCTGGTCGGTGCGGACATGCTCGCCATGCTACGTCGCGTGTGCAGGTCACCGCCGATCACTGTCCGGGCGGCCGCGGTCCCTTCGACGGCAGGTCCGGTCGGCTGTCCGGCGGCTGAGGCCCCTCCACCGGGCGGCGGTCCAGCCGGTGCCGGCGGTACGCCTGCTCGTCGAGCTCCTCGGCCAGCCGGCTCAGCTCCGACCGCAGGAAGTCCCGGGTGGCCACCTCACCGACCGCCACCCGCAGCGACGCGATCTCCCGGGCCAGGTACTCGGTGTCCGCCTTCTGCATCGCGGCCCGCCGCCGGTCCTCGTCCAGGGAGAGCCGGTCCCGGTCCGCCTGCCGGTTCTGCGCGAGCAGGATCAGCGGCGCCGCGTACGACGCCTGCACCGACAGCAACAGGGTCAGGAACGTGAAGGTGTACGGGTCGAAGCGCAGACTCGCCGGGGCGAGGGTGTTCCAGGCGATCCAGCCGACCACCGCCACGGTCATGTAGACGAGGAACCGGGCGGTACCCATGAACCGGGCGATCGCCTCGGCCCACTGTCCGAACGCCTCCGGGTCGTAGCGGGGCAGCGAGATCCGTCCCGGTTCGCGGGGCTGGTCCAGCCGGCCGGTGCTCCGGCGCAGGTCAGCCATGCCCGTCCCCACCCTCCAGCGGTGTGTCCCGGTCCCGCCAGTCCGGCGGCAGCGAGTGGTCCAGCACGTCGTCCACGGTCACCGCGCCGACCAGCCGGTTCGCCGGATCGACCACCGGCATCGCGACCAGGTCGTAGGTGGCCATCCGGCGGGTGATCTCCAACAGCGGAGTCTCCGGCTGCAACGGGTCGATACCGCTGTCCACCACTCCGCCGAGCAGCTCCGCCGGCGGCTCCCGCAGCAGCCGCTGGAAGTGCACCACACCCAGGTACTTACCGGTCGGGGTGGCCATCGGCGCCCGCGCGACGAAGACCTGGGCGGCGATCGCCGGCGGCAGCTGCGGCTCCCGGATCCGGGCCAGCGCCTCGGCGACCGTGGCGTCCGGGGTCAGGATGACCGGCTCGGAGGTCATCACGCTACCGGCGGTTCCCGCCTGGTACTGCAGCAGCTGGCGTACCGAGTCAGCTTCGTCCGGCTCCATCAGGTCCAGCAGCACGTCCTGCTCCGGTGGCGGCAACTCGGCCAACAGATCCGCCGCGTCGTCCGGGTCCATCTCCTCCAGCACGTCGGCGGCGCGTTCCCGGTCCAGGGCGGTCAGGATCGACACCTGGTCGTGTTCGGGCAGCTCCTCCAGCACGTCGGCGAGCCGTTCGTCGTCCAGCGCCGCGGCGATCTCCTGCCGTCGGCTGTCCGGCAGATCCTGCAGAGCGTTCGCCAGGTCCGCCGCGCGCATCTGGTCGAGTACGGAGAGCAGCCCGGCCGTGCCCTGGGTGTCCGGCAGCCCGATCAGCCCGCGCACCCGGTGCCAGTCGAGCTGGTGCAGGTGACCGCGTCGGGTCAGCCGTCCGGTGATCTCCCGGACCGCGACCCGGGTCAACGACCACTCGCCGACCCGGTTCGCCTCCATGGCGACGTCCACCACCGAACCGGGCTGGTCCTCGGGATCGAACCGGACCCGCCGGTCCAGCAGGTCCTCCAGCACCAGCAACTCGTTCGGCCGTTTCTCGAACCGCCGCAGGTTCAAAGTGCCGGTGCTGAGCAGCACCGACTCCGGGTCGATCGCGGTCACCCGGCCCATCGGAAGGAAGATCCGCCGACGCATCGGCATTTCCGCTACCAGTCCGACCACCTGAGGTGGCCGGTTGGTGGTTCGCAGCCGTACCACCGCGTCCCGGACCCGCCCGACCTGGTCGCCGTTGGGGTCGAAGACGGCGAGCCCGGCAAGCCGGGCGACGTACACCCTGGTCGCCGTAGTCACGGCCACAGCGTACGGGCCGTAGGGTTTGTTCCATGTCCAGCCTCGGGTACGAGATCGTCGACGTCTTCACTGACCGGCCGTTCACCGGGAATCCGCTCGCCGTGGTGTTCGGTGCCGATGCGCTGGCCGTCGACCAGATGCAGTCGATCGCGCGGGAGTTCAACCTGTCCGAGACGGTGTTCGTCCTACCGCCCGGCACCCCGGACGCCAGCTACCGGGTGAGGATCTTCACACCGGAGAAGGAACTACCGTTCGCCGGGCATCCGAGCATCGGTGCGGCGGTCACCGCCGGCCGGCGAGGTCTGGTGAAAGCCGGGATGGTGACCCAGCAGTGCGGCGCCGGGTTGCTACCGGTCGAGCTGACCGAGCACGGGTACGCCACACTGCGCGGCGGCGAGCCGACTCTCGGGACACCGGTCGACCCGGCCCCGCTGCTGGCTGCGGTCGGCCTGACCGCGCAGGACCACGCCGGTCCGGCACCCCGCCGGGCCGGCTCCGGTCTGGAGTTCGACTACCTGTGCGTACGTCCCGATGCTCTGGCCCGGGCCAGGCTGGACGCGGCGGCTGCGGCCCGGGGCGGCGTCGGGATGGTCAGCGTGCTCACCTGGACGATGGCCGGCTCCCCGGCGGGGGAGCCGGAGCGGTCGACGGCGCACTGCCGGGTCTTCTGCCCGGGAGCCGGGGTGACCGAGGACCCGGCTACCGGGTCCGCCGCCCTCGGCCTCGGCGTCTGGGCAGTGGGCAGCGGTCTGCTGCCGGCCAACGGGCAGTCACGGTATCTCGTCCGGCAGGGGGCCGAGCTGGGCCGCCCATCGATGTTGGACTGTACGGTGACCGCGCTGGGCGGCCGGGCGCGGAGCGCGACCGTCGCCGGTCAGGTGGTGCCGATAGCCAGCGGGCAGATCGCCGTACCGCCGTTTGTCGGCTGACCGTCGACCCGGCGCGGGCCGCCCGGTTGTCCGGATCGCGGCCTGGCGTGCTTCAGCGTCGGCGGACCCGGTGCAGGCGGAACGGACGACGGGTCGGCCGGGTGACCGTGCTGGGGCGGGGCGGCGCGGCGAGCGATCCGTCCGGCAGTGACGCACCGGCCGCCACCGGCGGACCGGCCGGGGCCAGGCGGTACAGCTGGCACTCGTCGGCCCACCGCCGCACCAGGTCGGCCGGGTTGCCCGGGGCGTTCAGCCGCTTGGCGGCCACCTGGGCCGCGATCGACTCCCAGCCGGGGTCGGCCGGCTCGATCAAGGTCACCTCAGCGGGCCAGGACACGATCCGGCCGCCGTGATCGCCCCGCAGCGTCACCGTCGCCGGTACGCCGGCCGCCAGCCCGGCGGCGGACTGCTCGCCGGTACCGGTCACCACGTGCAACGAGCCGTCGGCCGGCACGCACCACAGGGCGCGGGCGGGCGCGCCGTCGACCGAGACCCACGCGACCGCGGCCTTCTTACCGGCTTCGTCAACCAGTGGGGCGGGCCCGCCGGTTTCTGCTGGGTCGGTCATGTCGACCATCCTGCCGTAGTCCCGGCGCGGTGTCGCGCCGGAGCCGGTCCGCAAGGTGACGCGGTGGCCGGTCGACGCGGTCCCGGTGCATGGACCCGGTCGGTGGTCTGTGAGGATCAGACCCCGTGTCCTCCGGTGCCCACCCCTCCGGTCCGGGCGGCCGGGGTGAGCTGCTCGCCACCGGTGCCACCGCGATCGCCGTACTCGCCGTGTCCACCTCGGCGCCGCTGATCGCCTTCGCCGCCGCGCCCGCCCTCGCCGTCGCCTTCTGGCGCAACGTGCTGGCCACCGGTGCGGTCGCGCCCTTCGTACTGGCCCGGCGCAGGCCCGAGTTGCGGGTGCTGGCCCGACCGGGCGGCCGTAGCCAGGCCGGCTGGAGCGCGTTGGCCGGTGTCGCGCTCGCCGCGCACTTCGGTACCTGGATGCCGAGCGCACAGCTCACCTCGGTGGCGACCGCAACCGCGCTGGTCGCCACCCAGCCGGTCTGGCAGGGCCTGATCGCCCTGGCTCAGGGCCGGCGACTGCCACTGATCACCTGGGGCGGGATCGGTCTCGCGGTGCTCGGCGCGGTGCTCGCCACCGGGGCCGACGTCGGGTTCGACGCGCAGGCGGTCCTCGGTGACCTGCTGGCCCTGGCCGGGGCGGTCTTCGCCGCCTGCTACACCGCGCTCGGCGAGCAGGCCCGGCAGACGATCAGCACCACCACGTACACCACGATCTGTTACGGGGTCTGCGCCGGCGTGCTGCTCGTGGTCTGCCTGGCTGGCGGGATCCAACTGACCGGGTTCCCCGGCTCGGCCTGGTTGGCGGTCCTCGGCCTGGTGGTCGGTGCCCAACTGCTCGGCCATTCGATGTTCAGCTACGCCCTGCACAAGATCCCCGCGACCACCGTCAGTGTGCTCATCCTGCTGGAGGTGCCCGGTGCCGCGCTGATCGCCTGGCTGTGGTTGGGCCAGGTGCCCCGTACCGCCGTGTTGCCCGGGCTCGGGCTGTTGCTGGTCGGTGTCGCGGTGGTCGTTCTCGGTGGGACCCGCAGCCGCACGCCGCCGCCGCTGCCGCCGGAGGCCGGTCCACCGGCCTGACCCGGACCTCGCCCGCGCACCGCCCTGCCCGACGGCGCGGCCGTCTGACCGGGCGGTGCGCCGATGGACCGCTGTCTGACCGGATCGCTGCCCGACGGCGCGGCCGCCAAGCTCAGAAGCCGGCCGTGGTGCTGTTGAGCATGGTGATGATGAATCCGAAGTAGACCACCATGAACAGTGCCATCAGCACCCCGAAGCCGACCCCGCACCAGCCGATGATCACGCCGGCCTGGGCGAGCCCGTCGCCCTGCTGGCCGGTCCGGCGAATCTCGTCGCGGGCCCGGCGCCCGAGGTAGACCGCGACCCCACCGAGTAGCGGGCAGCTGAACAGGCTGACCAGCGACACGATGAACGACGCGAGTGCCATGCTGTTCGTCGGTTGCGGCGCGGCGTAGCCGTACGGGTACCCGCCGTACTGGTATCCGCCGGCCGGATTGCCCGGTGGCGGGTACTGGCCCGGCGGCGGTAGCTCGCCGAGTGGCGGTTGTCCGCTGGCCGGTGCCGGCCCGGCGCCGGCCGACGGGGACTGCGGTGATGGCGGGCGGATCTGGCCGCCGGCGTCTGGCTCCTTCACCCGGATCTCCTTCTGTGGGCCCGGCTGCTGCTAGCTCTGGCTGATGCTGGCTGCGATCGCGATCGTGACGAGAACCGCCCCGGCCAGCCCGAGACCGAAGGCGATCCAGCCGGTGATCACCCCGGCCAGTGCCATCCCGTCGCCCTGCTCCGGACGACCCTGTTCGGTTGCGGTGCGGATCTGATGCCGGGCGGAGTGCCCGAGCAACGCGCCGACGATGCCGATCAATCCGGGCACCAGGTAGCCGCACAGTCCGACGATGCCGAGGACGCCGAGGACCAGCGCGGCGATCGCCCGGCCGTTCATCGGCATCGGGGCGGGCGGCGGATACGGGTAGCCCGGCGCGGCGTACCCGGCTGGCGGGTAGCCGGGCGCCGGGTAGCCGGCCGGCGACTGGCCGGGTACGCCGTACCCGGCCAGCTGCTGGCCGGGCGCCGGGTAGCCGGCCGGCGGCTGGTGGCTCGGCCAGGACGGATCGCTCCAGTTGCCCGGCTGCTGGGGTTGGCTCATCGGCGGTGGTCTCTCTGCGGGAGGGTTCGCCCGATCAGAGTAGTCGGTACTGGCGAACTGCTCACGGGCAGCGTCGTTGCCCGCGACGGCACCAGCAGGCAGGATCAGCCCATGGTTTCTGACGTACGAGCCGTGGTCGGCAGCGCTGGACAGGACGCCGGCCCAAACCAGTCCCCGGTCGCTACCCCGCGCCCCGGACCGGATCAGCGGTCAACCGCCGTCCCGTCCAGTCCGGACCGGGACGGAACCGATACGGACCGGACGGCTCCGGACCGGGCGGCCGGGCCGGCACCCGAGCTCGGCACGTTTCGTCTGGGCGGCCGGGTCGCACTGGTGACCGGTGCCGGCAGCTCGGACGGGATCGGCTACGCCACGGCCCGAAGACTCGGCGAGCTCGGTGCCCGGGTGGCGATCGTCTCCACCACGCGGCGGATCCACGAGCGGGCGGCGGAGCTCGGCGCGACCGGGTTCGTCGCGGACCTGACCGACGAGGCCGAGGTCGGCGCGTTGGCGGACGCAGTGTCCGAACAGTTGGGCGACGTGGAGGTACTGGTCAACAACGCAGGACTGGCCAGTCGGGCCAGCCCGGAGGTGCTGCGGCCGGTGGCCCAGCTCACCTTCGAGGAGTGGCGGGCGGAGATCGACCGCAACCTCACCACCGCGTTCCTGTGCAGCCGGGCCTTCATCGGTGGGATGTCGGAGCGTGGCTGGGGCCGGATCGTCAACCTGGCAGCCACCGCCGGGCCGGTCAACGCACTGCCCACCGAGGCGGGGTACGCGGCCGCGAAGGCCGGCGTGGTCGGGCTCACCCGGGCGCTGGCGATGGAGATGGTGGCCGACGGCGTGACCGTCAACGCGGTCGCACCGGGCACGATCTACACGGCCGCGTCGACGGTCACCGAGCTCAAGCAGGGCATGGGTACGCCGATCGGCCGTCCCGGCGCCCCAGACGAGGTGGCCGCCGCCATCGCCTTCTTCTGCTCGCCGGCCGCCTCCTACATCACCGGCCAGATGCTCGTCGTCGACGGTGGCAACAGCGTTCGGGAGGCCGAGTACCGCTGATCGGGGCAGCCGGCCCGGGTGAGGTTACCGAGGGCCCGTTCGACGGCCGTGCACCGGTCCTCGACGTAGTCGATGCCGGCCGCGGCGGCGATGTCGCGGGCGACCGGCGAGGCGATCCCGCTCTGCAGCCACACGGCGGGGGCACCGATTCGCACCGCGGCACGCACCACCTCGACGGCCTCCGGTACCGGCCGGAAGACGTTGACCAGATCGACCGGTACATCGAGGTCGGCCAGGATCTGCTGCGGAGTCCTCACCCGTCGAGCCTAGTTCCCGGTGGCACCGCCCGCCTCGTCGAGCCGCCGGGCGGCACCCGGGCCCGTGGGGGACAGGCCGTGCCGGCGAGCGGCCATCCGCACCCGGCCCACGACCTCCCGCTGGTACGCCTGCGGCAGGTAGGACCCGGAGCGGAACAACGCACGGTAACGCGGGACGAGATCGGGGCGGGTCCGGCCGAGCCAGGCGGCGTACCACTCGCGGGCGCCGGGGCGCAGATGCAGCGGCAGTGGGGTGACGCTGACCGCGCCGGCCCGGGCGATCGCGCCGACGGTGGCCTCGATCGACTCCGCGTCGTCGGTCAGCCCGGGCAGGATCGGCGCCATCAGCACCCCGACGTCGAAGCCGGCGTCGGTCAACGCGCGGACCGTGTCGAGTCGTCGGGACGGGCTCGGCGCGCCGGGCTCGACCGCCCGCCACAGGGGCTCGTCGACGAACCCGACCGACATGGCCAGGCTGACCCGGGTGACCTGGGCGGCCCGGCGCAGCAGCGGCAGATCCCGCAGGATCAACGTGCCCTTGGTGAGGATGGAGAACGGATTGGCGGCGGCACTCAGGGCGTCGATGATCCCGGGCATCAGCCGGTAGCGTCCCTCGGCGCGTTGGTAGCAGTCGACGTTGGTGCCCATCGCGATCGGCCCGCCCGACCAACTGGGCGCGGCCAGCTCCCGGCGGAGCAGCGCCGCGGCGTTGACCTTCACGACGATCTTCGTGTCGAAGTCGAGGCCGGCGTCGAGGTCCAGGTAGGTGTGGGTGTTGCGGGCGAAGCAGTATGTGCAGGCGTGGCCGCAGCCGCGGTACGGGTTGACCGTCCACTCGAACGGCACGCGGCCGGAGCCGCGTACCCGGTTGATGATTGACCGGGCGTGAATCTCGTAAAAGGTCATCCCGGCGAAGCCGGGCGTGTCGAAGGTGCGCTGCGCGGCCTCGGGCAGCGCCAGCGGCAGGGGCGGGGCCGCCGGCGCTGCCCCGGAAGGGACCTGCTGGTCGGGGGGTGCCGACAAGGGGTCCCAACGCATGGCCACCATTCGAACATACGTACGAAGCTGGAGCAAGTCGGCGCGCCGGTCAGATCACACCCGTCCGGGGCGGCCCGGCGCTGTCCCGGCGGACGAGCTCGGCGCCGATCTCCTCGATGAGCGGTGGGCGGGCCCCGCCCGGCGACTGCAGCGCCAGCGTCATCGCCCGGGCGCCCATCTCGGCCAGCGGCAGCCGTACGGTGGTCAGCGTCGGCGTCACGTCCCGGGCGACCGGCATGTCGTCGAAGCCGACCACGCTGAACTGGTCGGGTACGACGATGCCGCGGGAGCGCAGCAACGCCAGCACGCCGATCGCCATCGAGTCATTCAGCGCCGCGATCGCGGTCAATCCGGGCTCGGCGTCCAGCAGGCTGGCCGCGGTCGCGGCGCCACTGGCCCGGTCGAAGTCGGCGTACGCCACCCGCCGCGCCGGCAGCTTCTGGCCGTGCTCGCGGGCGGCCCGACGCAGCCCGGCGAGCCGGTCGGTGGTGGTGGTCAGTACCTTCGGCCCGGCGACCACCCCGAAGTCGGTGTGCCCGAGGGAGTAGAGCTCGGCACCGAGCAGGTAGCCGCCCATCTCGTTGTCCGGCACCACGGCGTCGCCGGCGTGCTCGTGCCGACCAATCACCGCCACCCGTCCGCCGGTGCGCTCGTACACCCGCAGCTTGCTGGCGAGCGTCGCGGTGAACGTCTCGTCGTGGTAGCCGGATCCGGCGAGGACGATCGCCGCCACTTGATGGGCGCGGAGCAGCTCGACGTACTGCAGCTCCTTGTCCGGATCCCGGTAGCTGTTGCAGATGATCACCAGCCGGCCGTGTTCGGTCGCCACCCGCTGCAGGCCGCGGGTGATCTCCGCGAAGTACGGGTCGGACACGTCGTGCACGATGACGCCGATGGCGCTGCGGTGCGACCGGGCCAGCGACTGCGCGTGGGCATTTGGGACGTACTGCAGCTCCTCGACCGCGGCCAGCACCCGCTCGCGCAGCGCTTCGGTGACCGGTTTGCTGCTGCCGTTGATGATCCGCGAGGCGGTGGCCGGGGACACGCCGGCGCGTCTCGCAACATCGGCCAGTGTGGCCACGACCCGCTCCTTTCCCGGGCTCCCGTAGCCGAGTGGGAGCCGGCCAGGCCGGATGCTCGCGGCATTGCGCGCGGTCCGGAATGCTTGCGGTGAGGATAGCGTGACTGGCCGGCGGCCAGCCGGGAAAGCCCTTGCCGAACGCTGCGGAGAGGCAGTAGCGTACGCCGGAAAGCGCTTACCTCGCCCGGGTCCGCCTACCTCGCTGACCTGTGCCACACACCCACGGCTCCCGTCAGCACAACTTTTCGCCAGCACAGCTCGCTAGGACAGATTCCCGCCACCACCACTTCGAAGGAGGCGAGGCATGGCCCGCACCACCATCGGGATCATCCTCAACGGCGTCACCGGTCGGATGGGATACCGGCAGCACCTGGTCCGGTCCCTGCTCGCCATCCGAGACCAGGGTGGACTGTCGCTGGCCGACGGCACCCGGCTGTGGCCGGAACCAGTACTGGTCGGGCGGAACGAGAACAAGTTGCGCGAACTCGCCGACCGGCACGGCCTCACCGAGTGGACTACCGATCTCGCCGCCGCGCTGGCCCGCCCCGACCTGCAGGTCTACTTCGACGCGCAGGTCACCGCGCAGCGGGAGAAGTCGCTGCGGCTGGCGATTGAGGCCGGCAAACACATCTACACCGAGAAGCCCACCGCCGATGATCTGGCTGGTGCGGTCGACCTGGCCCGGCTGGCCGGCGCGGCCGGGATCAAGCACGGCGTCGTGCAGGACAAGCTGTTCCTGCCGGGCCTGCGCAAGCTCGACCGGCTGGTCAAGGGCGGCTTTTTCGGCCGAATCCTGTCGGTACGCGGTGAATTCGGGTACTGGGTGTTCGAGGGGGACTGGCAGCCCGCGCAGCGGCCGTCGTGGAACTACCGGGCGGCGGACGGCGGCGGGATAACTGTGGACATGTTCCCGCACTGGCACTACGTGCTGGAGCAGATCTTCGGCCGAGTGACCTCGGTGACCGCGCAGGTGGCCACCCACGTCGACCGCCGCTGGGACGAGTCAGGCGAGCCATACGACGCCACGGCGGACGACGCCGCGTACGGCATTTTCGAAATCGACCGGCCGGGGCCCGGCGGCGGCCGGATCATCGCCCAGATCAACTCGTCCTGGGCGGTCCGGGTGTACCGCGACGAACTGGTGGAGTTCCAGGTGGACGGCACCGAGGGCAGCGCGGTCGCCGGGTTGCGCAACTGCCGTGTCCAGCACCGCTCGACCACGCCGAAACCAGTCTGGAACCCGGACCTGCCGGTCACCGAGGAGTTCCGTGCGCAGTGGCAGACGGTGCCCGACAACGAGGAGTTCGACAACGGGTTCAAGGCGCAGTGGGAGCTTTTCCTGCGGCACGTCGTCGAGGACGCCCCGTACGGCTGGGACCTGTGGGCCGGCGCGCGCGGGGTGCAGCTCGCTGAGCTGGGCCTGCGGTCGGCGCGCGAGGGCCGGCGGATCGAGGTGCCGGAGCTGACCGGTGAGTGACCCGTTCGCCGGGATCGAGGTACCGGCGGCCGGTGTCGGGCCGGCGCCGCCCCGGTTCGCGCTCAACGCGGCGACCACCCGGCGCTGGCCGATGCCGGAGCTGGTCGCCGGCTGCGTCGCCGCCGGGGTTCGCGGGGTCGGCCTGTGGCGCGAGGAGACCGCCGCGTACGGACTGCGCCGCACCGCCGAACTGTGCCGGGATGCCGGTCTGCCGGTCACCTCGCTGTGCCGGGGCGGCTTCTTCGGCGCGGACGACTGGTACGACGACAACCGGCGCGCCATCGACGAGGCCGCCGAACTCGGTGCCCCGGTCCTGGTGCTGGTCTCGGGCGGCCAGGACGGCCGGGATCTGGATGGTGCCCGGGCCCGGGTCGGTGACGCGGTAGGCCGGCTGGTTCCGTACGCGTTGCAGGCCGGGGTGACCCTGGCGATCGAACCGTTGCATCCGATGTTCTGCGCCGACCGGTGCGTGGTGTCGACGCTCGGCCAGGCGCTGGATCTCGCTGAGCCGTACCCGGCGGAGGCGGTCGGCGTGGTGGTCGACACCTACCATGTGTGGTGGGACGACCAGGTGTGGGCGCAGATCGAGCGGGCCGGTCGGGCCGGTCGGATCGCCTGCTTCCAACTCGCCGACTGGATCACTCCGCTGCCGGCGGGGGTCCTGCTGGGGCGGGGTCTGCCGGGCTCCGGCTGCATCGACCTCGGCAGGTTCGCCACGGCGGTGGACGCGGCCGGCTACACCGGGCCGGTCGAGGTCGAGGTGTTCCACGAGCTGGTGTGGCAGCGACCGGGAGCCCAGGTACTGGCGGCCACGGTTGCGGGCTACCGGTCAGCGGTCGGCGACCGGTAGCCCGCCCTGGCCGTGCACGGTCAGTGGTCGTGCGACGCCAGCTGCTTGCGAACGTCGTCCATGTCCAGCGCCCTGACCTGCTCAATCAGGGACTCCAATGCGGACTCCGGGAGCGCGCCGGGCTGCGCGAAGACGACGACGCCGTCGCGGATGGCCATGATCGTCGGGATCGACCGGATGTCGAACTTGGCGGCGAGCGCCTGCTGTGCCTCGGTGTCCACCTTGCCGAAGGTGATGTCGGTGTGCTTGTCGGATGAGCGCTCGTAGACGGGAGCGAACCGTACGCAGGGTCCGCACCAACTCGCCCAGAAATCCACCAGGACGATGCCGTCGCCGGAGGTTACCTCGTCGAAGTTCTCGGCGGTTAGCTCAGCGGTTGCCATCGATGTCTCCGATCGCCAGATGTGGGGCCGTGATTCCCCGGTCTACCGTGGGAAACCGCTCTGCGTGCTACAGCATTCCCGATCGATACCTCGCGAAACGCGCCAGCTAGCGGTCACTGATAGTGATGGGAGCGTTTCCAGTCGTTTTCGCAGGTGGTGCGCGGTTTTGTCGAACAGTAGCGGGGTGACTAGGATAAACGCCGCTGGCGGTGGATCGGTTGGATCTTCAATTCAACTACGCAGCGTAATATAACAAAACGATAACTGTGACTTCCGTCTCCGCTCCTGCCCTTCCCGAGCCGGGGTGGGTCCGGCAGAATCTCTAGATATCAGAGCGTGGACGGCGGGTGCCGGGGAGGGCCCCGCCGTTCATTGCGTCCAGGCCCGGAAACGAGGCCCGTTCAGCAAGCGCGCGGATGCGAAGTCGGCAGCCCGACGGCGCCCCTGGGCAGTGATGTCCCGCATCCTGGCGCCGGCGACCGGTCCGTAGGCTCTGCAGAGCGTGGAACAGTGGCAGAGCACAGCGCGGTCGGGTCCGCCGGTCGGCGACGGAGTGAATGACGACGCCCGGACCGGCGTGGCGCAGATCGGCGTCGGCCCGTGGCCCGGTGACTGGCCCTCGGACCCGCGTTACGACCCCGAACTGCTCGCCGCCGGGGACCGCCGCAACGTCGTCGACCGTTACCGGTACTGGCGCCGCGAGTCGATCGTCGCCGACCTCGACCAGCGCCGGCACTCGTTTCACGTGGCGATCGAGAACTGGCAGCACGACCTGAACATCGGCACGGTGGTCCGCAACGCGAACGCCTTTCTCGCCGCCGAGGTGCACATCGTCGGGCGGCGTCGGTGGAACCGCCGGGGTGCCATGGTCACCGACCGGTACCAGCACGTCCGCCACCACGTCGATATCGCTGGCCTGCTGGCCTGGGCAGGTCGGCTCCAACTGCCGGTCGTCGGGATCGACAACCTGGCCGGTTCCCGGCCGATCGAGACGGTACGGTTGCCGCGCCGCTGCGTCCTGCTGTTCGGACAGGAGGGCCCCGGTCTGTCCGACGACGCCCGGGCCGGCTGTGAGCTGCTGTTCTCGATCGCCCAGTACGGTTCCACCCGGTCGATCAACGCTGGGGTGGCGAGCGGCATCGCGATGCACGCGTGGATCCAGGCGCACGCCGGGCCGCCGCCGGACCCTGCCGAGACGCCGGCGGCGACCGGGCGGTGACCGCGTCGACCGGGCTGAGGCGGCGTGGATTGGCCGGTAGTGGCGAACGTCCTGGCCAGGTGGGGCGTACCGACCCGCGACAGAGGGAAAGAACAACCGAAAAAGCGGGTTCGCTTGACGGGGGAGCGGCACGGCGAGCAACGTGGGTGGCGTGGGTGTGATGGTGAGCTGTCCTCGTTGCGGAGGCCCGGTGCGGCCGCCCGACCTGATGCACACCGAGTCCCGCTGCGACGGTTGCGGGCCGGTGCCCCCGTTGCACGTCGCCGAGCACATCGGGGCTGAGATCGTCGCGAGTGTGGCGCACCGGCTGCTGGCCACCGCCGGGCCGGGCCGGGCCGGGCCGGTGCCACTGTGGGCGATCTGGCCGCTGCTGGCGGGCTGGACATTGACCGGTGTCGGCTGGGTCGGCGACGACCGGGAGGCGGTCCGGGCGACGGTCACCGCGTTCAGTGGCCCCGCTCCGGTCTCCGGCGGGCCGGCCGATCTGGTGCTGGTCGCCGAGGAGCCCGGGGTGGGTCTGGGCACCCGGTTCGCCGGACTGCCCGGCCCGGACCCCGGGCAGCTACTGACCGGGGTGCTCGGTGACCAGCAGACCACCGCTGGCGGTCCGGGCGGCGGCGGTCCGCACGCCAAGCTGCGGGCTGGCGGACACCCAACTCCCTTGTGGTCGGTTCCGGCCGAGCCGGACCGCTGTGCCTACGTCGGTGAGGCGTGCGGCCGGTGGCTGTACGCAGTGGCCTGGCCGGCGAACGCCGGCTACCTGCTGGCCGAGGAGATCGTCCTGCACGACCTGTCCGAGGAGGTGCCGACCGGGATCGTGTACGGCGCACCGTCGCCGTACCTGCACGGGAAAGCGTGAACACCTTTTCCCACGATCAACTACACCACCGCGGGACGATGGGCTGATATTCTAGTATCGCCGGGACGAGCGTCGCGGCGCGCCACACGGAGGGGGATGGCCCGCAATGGTCAAGAAGGTCCTCACCTGGGGCGGAATCGCGTTCCTGATTTTCTTCGTCGCGTTCCGGCCCGACTCGGCGGCCGACGTGTTCAAGTCGGTGGGCGGCGGCATCGTCGACATTGCGCAGGGGTTCGGCGACTTCTTCACCAGCCTCGTGGCCTAGTCGTCCATGGGCAACCCCTCCGAGCCCCCCGACGCTGACGACGAGGCCGCACGCCGGCGCCGTCAACGCGACACCGAGCCGATTCCGCAGATCCGTCCGGAGGACGGCCCCCACTTCGGTGCGGGGCCGTCCTACGGGGACGGCCCGGCGTACTCGGATGGCCCCGCGTACGCCAGCGGCGCCGGCTACGGCGGCGGCACCCGCCAGGTGCCCGACGAACCGATTATCAGCTACTCGCCGCCGGACATCTCCGCCGACGAACTCGCCGGCCTCCAGGCCGACGCCTCCGGCATGCCGGTGCAGCCACGCCGGGTGCTGCCCCTCGAGGACGAGCCCACCTCGCTGGTCGCGCGGTATCTCTTCCCCACCGAACGCTACCGGGGCGAGTGGAAACGGCACTGGATCCACCTGTCCACCCCACTGCTGATCGGGGTGGTCGCGACCTTCGTCCTCGGCTACCTCTCCGGCTTCCTCGCCGGTCAGGACGTCGGCGGCCTGACCACGGTGGCGGTGCTGCTCTGGCTCGGTGTGCTCGGCTGGGTCGGCTGGAAGATCGCGGACTGGTGGTTCGACCGCTTCATCCTCACCAACAAGCGGGTGATGGTGGTCAACGGCATCGTCACCCGTAACGTGGCGATGATGCCGCTGCTGCGGGTGACCGACATGAAGTACGAGCAGTCACCGCTCGGCCGCTTCCTCAACTACGGCACGTTCATTCTCGAATCGGCCGGCCAGGAGCAGGCGCTGCGCGAGGTCAAGCACCTGCCGAACCCGAACGAGCTCTACCTCCGGGTGGTCGAGGAGATGTACGAGCCGCAGGCTGTCGAGGCACGGTTGAGCAAGGACGAAGCCGCCGCCAAAGCGGAAGACGGAGCGTGACAGCGTCGCGGTTGTGTCCTTCCGCCCGGCCCCACCACCGGTCGGTCCGACCTCGACGGTGTCCTGTTCGGCGTACCGTGTCCGGTGACGGGGGAGGTAGCCGATGACGCCCAGCAACTCCGTGGAGGAGGACTTCCGCGAGTTCGTCGCATCCCGATCCGGGGCGCTGCTGCGTACCGCCTATCTGCTCGCCGGTGACTGGGCGACGGCCGAGGACCTGCTGCAGACCGCGCTGACCAAGACGTACCTGGCCTGGAAGCGGCTCGGCCAGATCGAGGCGGTGGAGCCGTACGCCCGCCGGGTGCTGGTCAACACCGCGACCAGCTGGTGGCGTCGGCGCTGGCACGGTGAACGTCCGACGGAGACGCTGCCGGAACGGGCCGGCCCGGACCTCATCCAACAGCAGCTGGACCGGGACGTCCTCTGGCGCCATGTCAAGGCGTTGCCCGCCCGACAACGTGCTGTGCTGGTGCTGCGCTACTACGAAGACCTTTCCGAGGCCCAGACCGCGGCCCTGTTGAACATCTCACCGGGCACGGTGAAGAGTCAGACCTCCCGGGCGCTCGGCACGCTGCGCAAACGGCTCGCCGCCGAGGAACCACACCTTGTTCCGGCCACAGTCGCCCCGGCCGTCGCCGCATCCCGCTCGGCCCGGCCCGCCGTGGCGGTGCCGACCACCGCCCGTCCGCTGCCGGCACCAGCGCAGGCGGCACCGGTGCGATCCACCAGAGTAGTGGTGTAGCGAACCGGTGACTTCCTTTCCCAGGCCGCCCAGCGACGGTTGCTTCAGGCCGCGCAGCGACGGTTCCTCCGGGCCGCCAGGCGACAACCTTCCACCGACACGGCGGCGTCCATCTGTCGTGGCGACCGACGACCTTGAGCGAGCGCTGCGGCAGTCTCTGAGCGACCAGGCCGTCGACCCGCCTGCGGTCGCCGATCTCGCCGACCGTGCGATGCGCCGGGCCCGCCGGACTCGTCGGGCCCGCAACGGAGCTGCTGCGGCGTTCTGTCTCTGCCTGTTCGCCACTGCCGGCGTCGTCGGTGGCCACCTGCTGCTCGTTGACAGCTCGGAACCGCCGGCCCTTGCTGAACCGCTGATGGTGACCGGCGGGGACGTCACAGCGAGGACCCCGGCCGCTCCGGCTGCCCCGCTGCCGTTCAGCGAGGACCTGCGCAGTCAACCGCTGGCCGCCACCACCCAGGCACCCCCGGTCGACCTCGTGGTGGCCGGCGAACTGCGCACCGCCGACGGCCAACGGATGGACCTCGCTCAGGTCGGTGGCGTCGCCCAGGCCAGCCGGTTGACGGACGGTTGGCTCGTCGTTACCGAAACATCGGCCGACGGTGTGGCCGGAGTGTGGTTCGTGGCGCCCGACACCACCCCGCAAGTGATGCTGGCCGGTGTCGACGCGGTCGCGGTTGATCCGGTCGGGACCCGGATCGCCTGGCTGCACGGCGCCGAGCTGGCCGTGGCCTCGGTGGTGCACGGTGAGCTGGCCGGCACCAGACGCGGTCGAGCACCGAAGCAGAGCCGGCCGGTCGGCTTCGCCGGCGACGCCGTACTGCTGGAACGCGACGGCGACGGCGGCGGCGAGCGGCGCCGCGGCTACGGCGTCTGGCGGCCCGGCCAGGCTGAGTCTCGGACCAGCTGGAGCGAGGCCGCCAGCGTCGTGTACGGCGTGTTGCCGGACGGGCAGACCGTCGTCGCCCAGGTGCACGACGCGTCCGGCGGTCCCTGCCTGGCCCTGCTGGACGTCGAACAAGACCTCACTGCGGTGAAGACCGCCTGCACAGTGCCGTTGACCGGCGACGGCCGGGGAGCGGTCTCCGCGGACGGCAGGTGGCTGGTGGCCAACGGGGTCGCGGACGCGCGGGTGGCCAGCGAGCCCGAGCTGGCCCTGCTCGTAGACCTGAACCAGGTCTTCGACGACCAGATCGGCGCGGTGCGGGAAGCCGGGCAGCGGCTTGCCGGCAGCACCGTCTGGGCGGATCATGACAGCGTGGTGCACGCTGCCGGCGCCGACCAGCTGGTCCAGATCAACGTGGACCGGATCAGCGCCGGCCAGGGTGGTGCAGTGGAGCACATCGCCGTACCGACCCCGGCCGCCATCGACGCCGAACCGGTGCTGGTGGCCGGTGCCCCGGACCGCAGATGACCGTCGACAGCCGGATCGACCTGCACACCCACTCCACCGCCAGCGACGGCACGGTCGACCCGGCGGACCTGGTTCGGCAGGCCGCCGCCGCAGGTCTCGCGGTGCTGGCGCTCACCGACCACGACACCACCGCCGGCTGGGCACCGGCGGCCGCGGCCCGCCCGGCCGGGCTCACCCTGATCCGCGGCGCCGAGATCTCCTGCCGGTGGTACGGGACCGAGCCGTCCATCCCGCTGCACCTGCTCGGCTACCTGTTCGATCCGACCTACGGCCCGTTGACCGCCGAGCTGGACCGAGTCCGGGCAGCCCGGACGGTACGCGGCGAGCGCATCGTCGATCAGCTGCGCGCCGACGGCTTCGACATCAGCTGGGGCGCGGTGCTCGGCTACGCCGCTGGCGGCTCCGTCGGCCGGCCGCACATCGCCCAGGCCCTGATCCGGGCCGGCCTGGTCGCCGACACCGACGAGGCGTTCCGGCCCGAATGGCTCGGCCAGCGTTACCGGCTGCCCAAGGACGACCTCGACGTCTTCACCGCAGTCCGGCTGGTCAACGAGGCAGGCGGGGTCACGGTCTTCGCCCACCCGGCCGCGACCAAGCGAGGGCGGACCGTGCCGAACAGCATGATCGCCGACCTGGCTGCGGCCGGGCTGACCGGCCTGGAGGCCGACCACGCCGATCACCGGCCGGACCAGCGGGCACATGTACGCCGGCTCGCCGATGAGCTCGGGCTGGTCGCAACCGGTTCCTCCGACTACCACGGCAGCCACAAGACGGTCCGGCTGGGCGAGTACACCACCGCCCCGGCAGCGTACGAACGGCTGGTCGCGGCGGCACACGGCGTACCACCGATCTGATCTGACCCCGACCAGGACCCGGGTCCGGACCCGTCCGGACCGGCGATCCGTCGGTCACTAGGTTGACCTGGTGGACTTCAAGCTGTTCGGCGAGGTCTTCGTGACCCTGCTGGTGATCACCGATCCGCCCGGCATGGTGCCGATCTTCCTCGCACTCACCGGAGCGTTGCCGGTCCGGGAACGCCGTCGGGCCGCCTGGCAAGCGGTGGCGCTGGCCCTCGGCGTGATCGTGGTCTTCGCGGTCGCCGGGCAGACGCTGCTCGCCTACCTGCACATCGAGTTGCCGGCGCTGCAGGCCGCTGGCGGACTGTTGCTCATCCTGGTGGCGCTGGAACTGCTCACCGGCAAGGCCGACGACCCGGGCCAGCAGTCGACGTCCAACATCGCGTTGGTCCCGCTGGGCACCCCGCTGCTGGCTGGTCCGGGTGCGATCGTGGCGACCATGCTGTTCGTGCAGCGTGCCGAGACCGCCGCCGACCATCTGGCGATCGCGCTCGGCATCGTCGCGGTGATGGTGGTGGTCTGGCTGACGTTGCGGTTCTCCGGCGGCATCGTCAAGGTGCTCCGGCCGGGCGGCATCGAGGTGCTGACCCGGATCGCCGGCCTGCTGCTCGCCGCGATCGCCGTCCAGCTGATCGCCGACGCCGTCGCCGCCTTCGTCCGTTCCTATGTAGCCGCCGGCTGACCGTCGGCGGTCCCGTGGCAGGATCAGGGACGTGTCCCGACCTTCCTCCCCGTCGGGCCGGCGGCCCTCCGGCGCCGCCCGTCCGGCCACGGCTGCCCGTCCCGCCCAGGCCGAGCAGCTCGGTTTCGACGGTATGCCCGAGCGGCTCTTTGTCTGTACGCCGAGCAAGCTGGCCGCGTTCGCGGACTGTCCCCGTCGCTACCGCTACAGCTACGTCGACCGGCCGGCGCCGCCCAAAGGCCCGCCGTGGGCGCACAATTCACTCGGCGCCAGCGTGCACACCGCGCTGCGGGCCTGGTTCGCCCGCCCGGCGGAGCAGCGCCGTCCAGAGGCGGCGGCAGCCCTGCTCAAGGGCACCTGGGTGCGTGACGGGTACCGCGACGAGGAGCAGGAACGCGCCGCGTACCGGCAGGCCCTGCAGTGGCTGGAGGCGTACCTGGACCAGCTCGACCCGGCCGTCGAGCCGCTCGGTGTCGAACGGGTGGTGGCGGCTAAGACGTCGGTGCTGGCCTTCAACGGTCGGGCCGACCGAATCGACGCCCGGACCGGCCCGGACGGTCCGGAGGCGGTGATCGTCGACTACAAGACCGGACGGGCCGGGCTGACGTCCGACGACGCGCGTGGCTCGCAGGCGCTCGCGCTCTACGCGTACGCCGCGCAGCGGGTCTTCCGCCGGCCCTGCCGGCGGGTGGAGCTGCACCATCTGCCGACCGGTACGGTGAGCTCCTTCGAACACAGCAGCGAATCGCTGGACCGGCAGGTCACCCGGGCGGAGGCGACGGCCCGGGACATCACCGGTGCGGCGCGGGCCGTCGCCGACGGCGCAGACCCGGACGAGGCGTTTCCGGCGTCGCCGGGCACGCTCTGCGGCTGGTGCGACTACCGGCGGGTGTGCCCGGCCGGCGACGGCTACCCGGAGCAGCAGCAGTGGGCCGCCGTCGAGCGGCTGCTCACGGCGCCACCGCAGCCGCGTACGCCGCAGGAGTGACCGGGGCGGCGGCCCGTTCTGCCCGGCTGCGCGCGGCGGCGCGGATCGGTCCCTCCACCAGGTTGCGCGGCACCGCCCGCAACGCCAACCGCAGGCCCCGGGCGGCGACCGCCGCGCAGCGGTCGGTGGTCGGCAGGCCAAGGCCGCCGTACATGCGTCGGGCCCAGGCCGGCAGCAGACCGATCGCGGTGGCCGCCACACCCAGGTACGCCAGCCGGGGCGGGCCGAAACCCAACCCGAGCCGCCACGGCAGACTGAGCTGACCGGGTACCGGCGGGGCGGTGAGGAACAGCGCGGTGTCGGCCGCCTCGCGGGTCATCCGCAGGTCCGGTCGGACCGCTCGGTAGTACGCGTCGACATCGGCCGCGCTGCCGGGGACACTGTCCGGGTCGAGACCGACCAGTGCCGCGCTGCGCCGTTGCTCGGCGTAGTAGCGGTCCGCCTCGGCCGGGGTCAGCCGCAGGCCGGCGCGGGTGGCGGTGTTTAGGAACGACTCGACCTCGGCGACGTGTACCCAGCGCAGCAGGTCGGGCTCGTCGACACGGAACTCGGTGCCGGTGGACGGGTCGGTGGCCCGCAGGCGGGCGTGCAGCCGGCGGATCCGGGCGGCGGCGGCGTCCGCCTCGGCGGTGGTGCCCCAGACCGTGGTCGCAACATAGGTGGACGTGCGCATCAGCCGACCGAACGGGTCACTTCGGTAGCTCGAGTTCTGCGCCACTCCGGCGATCGCCCTCGGGTGCAGCGCCTGCAGGTACAGGCTGCGTAGCCCGGCGACGACGAGAATCGGCTCGTCGTGCACCCGCCAGGTGACCGATCCGGGACCGAACAGCCCGAGGTCGTCGTCGGCAGTCACCGGGCCGCCCTCGCCTGGCAGTCGGGACACAACCCCCAGAAGGTGACTTCCGCCTCGTCGATCACGAATCCGTGGTCGGCGGTCGGCTCCAGGCATGGCGCGGTGCCGAGCGCGCAGTCGACGTCGGCAACCACGCCGCACTCGCGGCAGACCACGTGATGGTGGTTGTCCCCAGTGCGTCGCTCGTAGCGGGCCGCGTCACCGGCCGGCTCGATCCGCCGGGCCAGACCGGCTTCGGCGAAGACGTTCAGCACGTCGTAGACCGCCTGGGTGGAGACCGAGTCGATGCGGCTGCGCACCTGGCGGGCGATTTCGTCCACGCCGAGATGCCCGCCTTGCGCGAGCACGTCGAGGACGGCGAGCCGCGGCCGGGTGACCCGCAGACCCCGGCTGCGCAACTCCTCCTCGGCCGGCATCTGTCCATCGAAACACGCAGGTGGGCGCGGTACAAGATAGAACCATGGGCATCGTGGCGGTGGCCACAGCGGGTTCGGGTGGTTGCCGCGCGGTGCGCCTGGGCCAGGTCCGCCGGTCAGAACACCAGCCGGGAGCAGAGCAGACAAGTCAGGATGATCATGACAGCGGCGGCGATCATGCCGACGCCGTAGGTGACCGTGCGGGCGTTGCGCTCCGCACCGTCGAGCGCGGCCAGGTCCTGCGGCGGCAGCGTGCCGGGCGGAGCCGGATTGACCACCACCGGCGGACGCCAGCCGGGCGGCGGCGGGCTGCCGACCGGTGGCCCGCTGTAGCCGACTGGCCCGGCACCGGCCGAGCTGCCCGGTCCACCGGCGGGGGCGTCCGGGTCCGGGCGCCGCCAGTACGCGTCGTCGCCCGCGCCGTCATCTGTGGTCACGGCAGACGACGCTATCAATTCACCGGCCCGCTCCGACGGCTCGGCCAGCGCGGTGCCGGGCTCCGACGGCTCACCGGCCGGGGCGGTAACCTGGTGGGGTGCGAACAACGGATGAGCGGTGACCGGCCTCACCGTGCCGGACGGCCGTCGTGACGACGATCGTCTCGTCGACCTGAGCGACGACGACGACGCGCCGCTGCTGCCCGAGCAGACCAGCGACGACACCGACCTGGGCTGGGGCGAGCGGACCACCAGCTCGGACGACGCCTGGTTGTTGGCCGAGCGTCCACCGCACTGGAGCTGACTAGTCGGTCTGCCCGCCGTCGGTCCGGGTCAGCTGTTCGTCGATCCCGCTGCGGCAGGTGCCTTGGTCGAGCCGCCGGACGTCGAGGTGCCGCCGGAACTGTTCGACGAGCTGCCACCGCTGTCGGTCTTGCCGCCGGTGGACGCCGCGGCGTCCTTCTTCTCCGCGGGCTTGTCCGACGACGGCGCCGAGGAACCGTTGGTCGAGTCGCCGCCCTGGCCGTTGCGCGAGTCGGTCCGGTAGAAGCCGGAGCCCTTGAAGACAATGCCCACCGAGTTGAACACCTTGCGAAGTCGCCCGGTGCACGACGGGCAGTCGCGCAGGGGCTCGTCGGTGAACGACTGCACCGCCTCGAGCTGGTGTCCGCACGCGGTGCAGGCGTACTGGTACGTAGGCACGGTCTCCTCCGACACTGGCTAGGCCATCTGGCACTCAACCCATTCGAGTGCCAATGATCCGCCATCGGACCCCACTACGTCCAGCGGGAAGCGGCAGAGCTCACCGTGCGGGAGTGAACCAGCGCACCTCCGACGGTGTGATCACCGCTGACACTGGTCGGTCGTGCGGCTCGGCCGGGACGTGCGGCAGCAGCTCGCCGTCGTGCAGCAGGGCGACCACCGGTACGCCACCGGGCACCCGGGCGAGCGCGCGGTCGTAGGAGCCGCCACCACGACCCAGCCGTACGCCGTGGTGGTCGACGGCGAGGGCCGGCACCACGACGAGCTCGACGTCGGCCACCGCCGCGCGGCCCAGCCGGGGACCGGCCGGTTGCCGCAGTCCAGCGGTGCCTTTCCGGTCGGAGGTTCCTGTCCGGCCGAACGCGCCGGTCTGGCCGGATGTGCCGGTCTGGCCCGACGTACCGGTCGGATTCGGCCCGTCGAACCGGGCCCAGTCGAGGTCCCGGTCGGGCAGCAGGACCGGCAGCAGCACCCGGTCCGGTCCGCCGACCGCCTCGGCGAGCAGGCCGGCGAGCCCCGGACCACCAGGTTCGCTGCCGATCGGCAGGTACCCGGCGACCTGCGCCGGCCTGACCAGATCGATCAGCTGACGTACGGTGGCCCTGACCCGGCTACCGGCCAGGGTGAGCTGGTCGGGCGTCAGCTTGCGCCGCTGGGCGAGAATGTCAGCACGGAGTCTGTCCTTGATCGATGAACAGGCGTTCGCTCCATCGGGAAAATCCGACACTCAACACTCCTGGTGGCAACCGCTGCGGAATATCTGGCTTGTGTCAGCATCGCACCATCAGGTGCAGAATCCTCTGGGGGAAGCGTGACCCTGCGCGGACGGTTGACCACCGCTTTCCTCACGGTCGTGCTCGGGCCGGTCCTGCTCGGGGCGTTCTTTGTCGGCGCTACCGTCGCGGCGGTCGGGCAGAGCCGTTCCACCGAACGCCTCGACCTGGCCACCGCCAGCGTCGGCACCTCGGTCAACGCGCTGTGCAGCCAGCTGGAGGCTGCCGCGGGCGCGGTGGCTCTGCTGCTGCCCGATCCGGCCCGACTGGCCGTTGCCGCCGACCAGGCGGTGGCCCGTGGCCTCGCCTCCGCAGTCCAGGTGATCGGCCCGGACGGTGCGTCGATCGTGGCCACCGCCGACCCGCCGTCGGCGCCCTGGGTCGACTGTGCGAGCGGGCAGGACGACAACGGTGGAAGTGGCAGCACCGGTAGTGGACAGTCGTGGCAGGCGCCATCGGCGGACACCGGCACCGGGTCGCCGGACGGTGCCGGGTCAGCGACGGTGCCCGCGCCGGACGGCACCGGTGGCAGCGGGGCGATGCCGACCCTCGCGGCCTTCGCCGAGGTCCGGGACGAGAACGGTGCCCTGGTCGGTCAGGTGTCAGCGGTCAAACTGCTGGACGCCGACCTCGTCGCCCGGCTCGCCGCGTCCACCGGCGTGGGCATCACCCTGCTCGCCGACACCGACCGGGCCACGGTGGTGCACAGCACCGAGCCGTCCCAGGTGCGGGGCAACGTGGTGGCCACCGCCGGCCGGCTCGCCGACGGCGGGACCAGCTGGACCGACGGCGGCCGGCAGGTGCGCCGGCTCGGCCCGGACGACGGCCAGCTGTTGCCGATGGTGCTGTCCACCCCCCGGGACCAGCTGTCCGGTCTGTACGCGGTGCTGGTGGCGACGGTCGTCCTGGCAGGACTGCTCGCGGTGGTCGCCGCCTGGTGGCTGGCCCGGTCCACCACGCAGCCACTGGCCGAGCTCGCCGACGCCGCGAGCCGAGTGGTCGACGGTGACCTGGCCGCCCGGGTTCCGGTACGCGGCTCGGACGAGGTGAGCGAGCTTGCCACCATCTTCAACCGGATGACCCGCGAGGCGCAGGCGTACGTGCAGGCCCTGACCGCGAGCCGGGACCAGCTGCGCGGCCAGCTGACGATTCTGGGCGACACCCTGTCGAGCACCCACGATCTGCAGCGCATCCTGCGGGTGATTCTGCAGACCGCGCTGGCCGCGACCGGGGCGCGGGACGGTGCTGTACTGGTGCTCGACCCGGCGGCCGGGGTGCTGGTCGGCCAGTCGTCCGACCGGACGACCCCGGCCGGCACCGACCCGGCCACCACGTCGTCGGGCACCGGCCCGGCGGTCGATCAGCCGGCGGGACCGGACCCGGCCGCCAGCCAGGCGGGGCCGGACGGGACGCTGCACGTGCCGCTCGGCAGTGGACTGCTCGGCACGGTGGCCGTCAGCGGTCAGCCGAAACGGGGACGGATCGAACGCGACGGTCCGGCCCTGTCGGCGTACGAGCCGGCCTGCCGGACCTATGTCGCGGTGCCCTTCTCGGTGCCGAACTGGACCGATGAGCTCGGCGTGGGGGTGCCCGGGGCGGGTGGGCAGCGTGCCCCCGGCCGGCATGGTCCGGGCGCGCCCGCCGCGTTCGGGGTGCTCGCCGTCTACGACCGGCTCGGCGGCGACGAGTTCGACGACGCCGATCTGATGACGCTGCGGACCTTCGCCGGGCATGCGGCGGTGGCGGTCAACAACGTACGGATGCACAAGGAGGCCGAGCGGCTGTCGGTGACTGACCCGCTGACCGGGCTGTGGAACTACCGGCACCTGCGGGAGTCGATCCACCGGGAGATCGAACGGGCCAACCGGTTCGGTCGGATGCTCGCCATACTCGTGCTCGACCTGGACCGGTTCAAGGACATCAACGACACCTACGGGCACGCGGCCGGGGACAGTGTCCTGGTCGAGTTCGCCCGCCGGATCCGCGCCGAGATCCGTGAGGTGGACCTGGCCTTCCGGCAGGGCGGCGAGGAGTTCGTGGTGCTGTTGCCGGAGACCGACGTCCGTGGCGCGGCCACCGTCGCGGAGCGACTCTGTGTCGCGATCCGCGACCGCCCGATCCAAGTCGAGCCGTACGCTGGGGCCGGCCGGCGGGCACACGCCACCGTGTCGGTAACGGTATCGATCGGCATTGCCGTCTACCCGGACCACGCCGGCGACGGCGAGGAGGTCCTCGACGCCGCCGACGACGCACTGTACGCCGCGAAAGCAGCTGGCCGGGACACTTTCCACGTCGCTGACCGGGCGCCGGCCCGGTCGACCCGGGTACCGGCGGGCGGCGGCGCGGCCACCCCGGAGGGCGGACCGTCGCGCGGTGGCGGCGCGTCTTTCGGGCCACAGCCGCCGCGACAGACCCGTGGCCGATAGTCTCGCGGCATGTCGGAGCATGCAGCCACCCCAGCAACGACCCTCACCGCCAACGCGGATCAGCGGGCGGTAAAGGCGGTCATCCCCGCCGCCGGGCTCGCCACCCGGTTCCTGCCGGCCACCAAGGCCGTGCCGAAGGAACTCCTCCCGCTGGTCGACCGGCCGGTCCTGCAGTACATCGTCGAGGAGGCCACCGCCGCCGGGATCAACGACGTACTTTTGATCACCGGCCGTGGCAAGACCTCCATGGTTGACCACTTCGACCGGCAGCCCTACCTGGAAGGCCGGCTCGCCGACAAGGGCGACCAGGAGCGGCTGGCCGCGATCCGGCGGCCGAGCGAGCTGGCCGAGATCTATACCTGTCGCCAGCACGAGCCGCTCGGACTGGGCCACGCGGTGGGCTGCGCGCAGAGCCACATCGGCAACGAACCGTTCGCGGTGCTGCTCGGCGACGAGTTCGTTGACGAGAACGACCCGCTGCTGCCGGCCATGATCGACCTGCAGGCCCGAGCCGGCGGGATCGTGCTGGCCTTCATGGAGGTGCCGCCGACCGAAACGAAGCGGTACGGCATCGCGTCGGTCGAACCGGCCGCCGAGTCGGTGCAGAACGGTGCCGACATCGTCCGGGTGACCGGGCTGGTGGAGAAGCCGCCGGCCGAGAACGCTCCGAGCAACCTCGCGGTGCTCGGCCGCTACGTGCTGCCACCGAGCATCTTCGAGGCGATCAAGCGGACCAAGCCGGGCAGCGGCGGCGAGATTCAGCTGACCGACGCGATGGCGATGCTGCTGGCCGAGGGGACACCGGTGCACGGCATCGTCTACCGGGGCACCCGCTACGACACCGGGGCGCCGCTGGGCTACCTGCAGGCCGTGGTGCAGATCGCCTGTCAGCGGGAAGGGCTTGGTGACGAGTTCCGGGCGTGGCTGAAGGAGTTCGTGGCCGACGCGCCAGGGGTACCCTCTACATGACCGCGACGGCCGGTGCCGAGGCGGCCTTCAACGAGCTGACGCCGCTCGCCGAATACCTGGGCAGTGTGCTGCGCAGGATTCGGCCGCTGCCGCCGCTCGACCTCGACCTGACCCAGGCGCACGGCAACCTCCTCGCTGAGGATGTCGTGGCGCCGCACGCCTTTCCCGCGTTCGACCAGGCCGTCATCGACGGCTACGCGGCACGCTGGGAGGACATCGCCTCGGCCGGCCGGGGGAGCAGGGTGATCCCGGCCAGCCGCCCGGCGACCCCGGGCGTACCCCGCTCGGTGCGCCTCAACGTGGTGGGCGACCTGGGCGCGGCGAGCTGGCGGCCGGTCCGGCTGACCCCGGGCACCTGCTTCTCGGTGGCGGCCGGGGCGCCGTTGCCGATCGCCGCCGACGTGGTGGTGCCGATCCACTGGACCGATCAGGGCATGGCCGCGGTGGAGATCTTCCAGGTGCCCCGGCGCGGGTCAGGGCTGCGGCGGGCCGGCGACGAACTGCCGGCCGGGGCGGTCCTGGCCCGCGCCGGCTCCTACGTGACGCCGGCGATGGTGGCGGTCTTCGCCGCCACCGGGATCGGGCACGTGGTGGTCCGGCCCAGCCCGCGGGTGGTGATCGTGGCGACCGGTGACGAGTTGGTCGACGTGGGCCGCAGCAGCCAGCCGGGGCAGGTGGTGGATGCCAACTCGCACGCGCTCACCGCAGCTGTCGCCGAGGTGGGCGCGCTGGCGTACCGGGTGGGTATCTGCGACGACGATCCGGAGGGGCTGCGGGGGCTGCTCGAGGATCAGGCGATGCGGGCCGATCTGATCATCACCACCGGCGGCACCGGCACCGGGCCCGGCGACATGGTCCGGCGGATCTTTAGCCGACGGGAAGGGGGCCGCGCGGGGCCGGTCACTTTCACCGAGGTCGCGCTCTATCCCGGAACAGCCCTCGGATTCGGTACGGTCGGAGCCGAGGAGGTGCCCGTGGTCTGCCTGCCCGGGGAGCCCGGCTCCACGCTGGTCGGGTTCGAGGTGCTGGCCCGGCCGGTGATCCAGTTGCTGGCCGGTGCCGAGCCGGTGTTCCGGCCGAGTGTGCGTGCCCATCTGCTGGAGACCGTGTCGTCGCCGGTCGGCCTGCGGGAGTTCCGTCCGGCCAACGTCGCGGAGCGGCGCGGCGGCGGCTACACCGTGCAGCCGCTGCCCGGCGGGCCGTTCACCCTGTCCGGGCTGGCCGAGGCGAACGGCCTGCTGGTGCTCGGTGAGCGGGTGACCACCGCCGCCGCCGGGTCTACCGTCGACGTGTTGCTGCTGGACCGGCAGCGGTGATCGGGGACGAGGCTCCGGGCTGGCCGGTGGTGCTCACCGACGGTCCGGTGCTGCTGCGCCCGTACCGTCGCAGTGACGCCGCCGAATGGTCGGCGGTCCGGCGGCGTAACCAGCCCTGGCTGGCCCCGTGGGAGCCGGCGCCGCCAGGCCCGTGGCACGAGCTGAACTCGCCGGACGCGTTCCGCTACCTCTACCGTGACCAGCGTCGACAGTCGCGACGCGGTGAGAGTATGCCGTTCGCGGTATGTCTGGTCGAGACGGGTGCCGAACGGCTGGTGGGCCACCTGAACATCGGCAACATCGTGCGCCGGGCGTTCTGCTCCGGCTACGCCGGCTACTGGGTGGACGTTTCGGTCGCCGGGCGGGGGGTGATCCCGACCGCGTTGGCCCTGGCAGTGGACCACGCCTTCGCCGCCGGCGGACTGCACCGCATCGAGGTCAACGTCCGACCGGAGAACACTCCGTCACGGCGTGTAGTCGAGAAGCTGGGTTTCCGTGAGGAGTCCTACCATCGTCGTTACATGCACATCGACGGTGCCTGGCGTGACCACATCGGATATGCCCTGACCAGCGAGGATGTGCTGGTCGAAGGGGGACTGCTGGCCCGCTGGCGACGGCTGCAGGCCAGCGCCCACTGAACACAACCGCCGGCCATGGTCGGCGCGGCGTACAAAATTCCTGGTCGGACGCCCGTAACCTCAAGTAACGAGAAGGTACGGCAACCTATCAAGCCTTCATGTCCGTGCATGGGTGGCGGGTTGCCTCGGGGTGACGGGAGGGGTGAGGGTGCCGACCTCGGTGCTCCTCGCCGTCCTCGCCGCCGCCGGGCTGCTCGCCCTCGCACCGGCGCTGGTCCGCCGGTACGACGCTACCGAGCGCCTGGTGGCGGAGCGGGCGCAGTCGACGGCGCGGGTGCTGCAACGCCGCCGCCGTCGTCGCACCGTGCCCGGGAAACGGCCGGTCAACCCGCCCCGCCGGCTCACCGTGCGCCGCGCTGCCGGTCCGGAAGGTGGTACGGCGCCCGACGCCGGGTCGTTCAACGATCCGTCCGCTCCGCTGCCGGCCGGCGGTCGGCCAGGCGCCGGTCGACGGGGTGGCCGGCTGCGGCTCGTCCCGACTGCCGGCGTCCGACCGCGCCGTGCCCCAGCCCGTCGGCACACCCCGGCAGTGGTTCGCCGCCGGCGGGTCTTCGCCGCCTTGCTGCTGCTCAACCTGGTCGAGCTGATCGGGGTGCTGGTGGTCGGCCCCGGCTTCTGGATCAGCTTCGCGGTCACTGCGGTGCTGCTCGCCGTGTACCTGGTGCATCTGCGCAACCGGGCGATCGCCGACCGCCGTCGCCGCCGGCACCGCGCCCGGGAAGCGGCCTGGCTGGCCGCCCGGCAGGCCGAGGTGCGCCGTGAGCAGGCCCGACGGGCCGCTGCCCGCCGGGAGCAGCAGCGCCGGCTCGCCGCCCAGCGGGAGGTGATGCGTCGCGCCGCGATGGGCCTGGACCGGCCGCGTGACCTGCCGGCGGCGGCCAGCGGTGGGGTCGGCGGGTCGGTCTCCTACCGCCGCACGGGCGGACTGCGGGGCCGTGCCTACGAGGCCGGCCGCAGCTACGACGGCCGGTCCTGACCGGCAGCGAGGCGTGGTGAGAGCCGGGTTGCGTGCCGGGTAGACCAGCGCGCCCGGGCGGGATCGATTCGCGCGTCGGGTGCCCGACCTGTTAGCCTTGTCGCCGGTCCACTGCTGGTCTGGCAGCGGATCACCCGATTCTGGGGCTGTGGCGCAGTCCGGTAGCGCACCTCGTTCGCATCGAGGGGGTCAGGGGTTCGAATCCCCTCAGCTCCACCACCGTACGTGTAAGGTCAGCAGAATTCGACCGGGTCGTCGGAGCGGATGACGCCGAACTCCAGCGGGCGCGCGTACACCCCGGCGCACGGCAGGGATCCGACGGCCTGCAGCCGGTTGTGCCGGCTCAGCACCTGCAGCAGCGCGATGTCCGGCTCGTCGTCACCGTGCCGCAGCGCCGGAACCACGCACCGCGGGGTCGGGATGACGACCTCCGCGACCACGTCGGGGCCGATCCGCAGCCGACGGCCCGGCCAGAGGTTCTCGACGAAGCCGGCGTTCGCGTCGGGCACCTCGACGACGATGTTGGGTCGGAAGCGCTGGCCGTGAACGGGCCGACCCGAGTGGGTCGCGAGGCCGGCCAGCGTCGCGGTCGTTATCAGGTGCAGGGGTGCGAAGTCGAAGAACGTGCCCGGTGGAGAGCCGGCAGCCAGACCAGAGCTGCCGGTCTCCGCGCGGCGCAGATCGTCCTCGGTGCGCACCTGGGTCGGGTCCATCCGCTCGATGCACGCGCCCGGTGCGGCCCGGTCGATCAGGCGCACATCCCGGCCCAGCAGCTTGGACAGCGCCGGATCGCGGTGGCCGGTCACCGTCGCGGTCTCGGTCGTACCGTCCGCCATGGTCAACCGGACCGCCGGGGCGCCGGTGGAGCCGGGGGGCGTCAGCGTGGACCGGACCGTCAGCATGTCCCGCCACAGGCGCGGGTTCTTCGCGCTGGCCACCTTGCCGGTGAGACAGTCGAGTACGGCGAAGGCCCGGTCGCCGGCGATGCCAGCCTCGTCCACGTACGCCTGGTCCAGATCCTCGCCCAGCATCGACTTGACCGGATAGCGCGACAGCTGCCGAACCCTGCCCACCTGACCATCGTGGCTCATGCCTGTGGAACCTAGCGGACCTGCTTCGGTGCTGGGTGGCCGTTCGCCCGGCCGCGCTCTCACCTCGCCTTTTCCAGGTGACGGGCCAAGACCCGCAGCAACTGTTCCTGCGCCGGCTCATCCCGCAGGTAGAAGTGTCCGCCGGGAAGGGTGTACAGGTCGAAGCCGCCGGTGGTGTACTGCTGCCAATCGGCCAGCAGGGCAGACGGGATGTAGTCGTCGGCGCCGCCGACCACCGTCATCGGGCACGGCAACGGCTCGCCCGGCACATACTCGTAACGCTCGAACATCTCCAGATCGGCGCGGTACGCGGGCAGCACCAGCCCGAGCAGCTCAGGTTCGGACCGGATAGCCGGGGGCAACCCACCGAACTGCTCGCTCAACGCGTCGATGAACTCCTCGTCCGGCAGCACGTGCAGTGGGGCACGTTGCAGGCCGTGGTGCGGCGGGGTGCACGCCGACAGCACCAGCCGGCGCGGGCCGGGAAGGCCACGGGCGCGCAGCTCCCGGGCGGTGTCGAACGCTACCAGCGCGCCGAGGCTGTGCCCGAAGAACACGAAGGGCTCAGTGAAGGTGAATTCGCTGACCAGCGCACTGACCAGGTCGGGCACGGCGGTGAAGAGCTTCTCGGTCAGCCGGGAACCGCGGCCGGGCAACTGGATGCCCAGAACCTCCGTGCTCGGCAACCGCTGTGCCCAGCGGATGTACTCGCCAGGCGATCCTCCGCTGTGTGGGAAGCAGTACAGGCGTGTCGGGGCATCCGGGCGTCGGGCCCGGAGCAACGCCCACGGTGATGTCGTGCCGGTCATCGAGAGCTCACCTCTCCGATCGCGCTCATCCGTTCCTCCACCAAATCTGCGATCCGGGCGGCGGTGGGGTTCGTCAGGACCTCCTTGGCGGAGAACTCCACGCCGAACGCCGTCCTGGTCCAGGCCGCCAGACGTGTCGCGATCAGGGAGTCTCCGCCCAGATGGCGGGATCAAGTGATCATGGCGACACTGCGTTCTTGACCAGATCGTTGAAAACTTCGATCGGCTTCAGCCAGTTCAACGTCTGACGCGGTCTGCCATTCAACTCTGCAGCGACCTTATCAAGATCCTCCTGGGTGTGCAAGGAAAGGTCCGTACCCTTCGGAAAATACTGCCGGAGCAGACCATTCGTGTTCTCGTTGCTCCCACGCTGCCACGGCGAATGCGGATCACAGAAATAAACCGGCATCCCCGTCCGAACCGTGAAATCGGGTCTTCGCATTTAGTCGGGGTGGTGTTGTGGTCCGGTTACCCAGAGTCGATTGCGGTT
>NZ_JBHMIO010000020.1:0-98896 GCF_048060275.1 Micromonospora sp. LOL_015 | reverse complement strand
TTCGTTCAGGCATGACCAGCGCTGTTTCCACCACACCACTCGGATCCGGCGGCTGCCGTAGGGCACATCGCGTATCCGGCCGGTGACGCGTTCCTTGATCCGTGCCGCTGGAGTGGCGCAGCCGGGACACACCACGGTCACCGCCGTCTGTACATACACCGTCACGCTGTCGTCGGGTTCGGTGTCGACCTCGACGACCCGTACGCCCGTCAACCCGAACAAGGTGTCCACGGCGGTATCCTGAATCACGTACCCGCGACCTTCCACTCGTCATGATTCCCTAGACAAGAACCATGATCTTGGATGTCGCGGGTACGCCTGCGTTACGACACGCCCGACCTCAGCTTCACTGTCTGCAACCAGTTGTCGTCACGATAAGCGACCAAGCGGCTACCCCACCCCGATCAAGTGCGCAGACCCATGATTCGAGAGTGCCTTAAATCATGCCGGGGCTAAAAGCAAGCCAACTCCGGATAGATCGAATTCAACTGCTCGATCGACGGTTCCCAAGAGTGTCGGCGATGGCGGCGAACTCGCGTAGGGCGGCTTGTAGGTCTTCGACGATCTCCTTGGCGATGGCCTCGGGTGGCAGCAGCGCGTCGGCGTCCTCCAGCGAGGCGTCCTTCAACCAGGTGATGTCCAGGTTGACCTTGTCGCGGCTCAGCAGCTCGTCGTAGTCGTACGCCCTGAACCGCTCGCTCTCCACCCGCTCGGCCCGGTCCTTGCCCGGCAGATAGCAGTCCCGGACGAACTCCTCCAGGTGCTCCCGGCGCAGCGGGTTCTGCTTGAGCGTGAAGTGCTGGTTGGTGCGGAAGTCGTACACCCAGAGCTTGCTGGTCCAGGGCTCCTCGCGGGCGCGCTTGCGCTCGAAGAACAGGACGTTGGCCTTGACCCCACCGGCGTAGAAGATGCCGGTCGGCAGCCGCAGCATGGTGTGCAGGTCGTACTGCTTGAGCAGCCGCCGCCGGATCGTCTCCCCCGCCCCACCCTCGAAGAGCACGTTGTCGGGCAGCACCACCGCGGCCCGCCCGTCGATCTCCAGCATCGAGGCGATGTGCTGCACGAAGTTGAGCTGCTTGTTCGACGTCGTCGCCCAGAAGTCGGCGCGCTCGATCTCCCGATCCTCGCGGCTGGCCCGCCCGTCACCGCTGATCATGCGGATCGACGAGCTACGCCCGAACGGCGGGTTGGCCAGCACCAGGCTGACTTTGCTCGACGGCTCCCGCCCGAGCGAGTCTCGGACGTCGATCAGCGACGGGCCGCTCGGCGTACCGATGCCGTGCAGCAGCATGTTCATGGCCGCGAGCCGCGCAGTGCCGTCGACCAGCTCGGTGCCGGTGATCCCACCGTTGGCGAGGTGCCGGGCCTGGTCGCGGGTCAGGCTGTCGCCGTGGTGCCGCTGGATGTAGTCGTACGCCGCCAGCAGGAACCCGCCGGTTCCGCACGCCGGGTCGGTGATCGTGTCGTCCGGAGTCGGCTGCACACAGTCGACGATCGCCTCGATCAGTGCGCGCGGCGTGAAGTACTGCCCGGCACCCGACTTGGCGTCCTCAGCACCCTTGGCCAGCAGCTCCTCGTACGCGTCGCCCTTGACGTCGACGCCGGCCTGCGACCACTGCTCCTTGTCGATCAGGTCGACGATCAGCTTCTTGAGCTTCGCCGGGTCCTGGATCTTGTTCTGCGCCTTGCGGAAGATCGTGCCGAGCGTGCCGGACTCCTGCCCGAGCCCGCTCAGGATGTTGCGGTACTGCACTTCCAGCCGGACACCGTCGCTGTCGAGCAGCGTCTGCCAGCTCAGCTCCGCCGGCACGATCTGCTCCCGCTTGAACTCACGCTTGGCCCGCTCGTGGGCCATCTTCAGGAACAGCAGGTACGTCGACTGCTCCACGTAGTCGATCGTGGAGACCCCGTCGTCGCGCAGCACGTCGCAGTAGTTCCACAGCTTCTGCACTAACCTACGCGATTCCGCGTTACTCACAGCAACTCCCCCTGCTTAAACTCGTCGCCGCGACGGGAGCCTGTTGACTGATGCTCATTGGCGCTCCTGTGATTCTCGCGCCCTCGCTGCTTGGGCAGCTTCACGCGCGCCGCCTGTATGCGAGATATAAGCTCTATGGCTGTTCCGTCTTCGGGATCTTGATCAGACAGATCTCCAGAGAAGGCCCGACTCGCCAGGACGGACCTCAGTCTGCGGATCCGCTTTTTCGCTTGCTCGATCAGCTCCTCTGTCGAATCCAGACCGGAAAAATGGCGATCGAGCAGGGAGACGATACGGCGCTGCTCGGCGAGCGGTGGGACCGGTACGTGCCAGCTCGAAAGCCGCGCAGCGCCGAGGTGGTGGATACCGACGCCCCGCGACTCTGCAACGAACGCTCCCCGGAGCGCTTCCGATCGGAGGAAATAGAGCAGGTAGCGCGGATCGGGGCCGAGGCTTCGCACCCGGATCAGGGTGTTCTGGAAGCAGCAGTCCGTAATCTCGCCGTTCCAGATGGCAGGCTTGCCGACCTCGCCAGGGCTGCCTGATGCTTCTCCGACGACGATGTCCCCTGGTAGGAGCCGGTACGTCTCCAACTCGTCGTCGGTGAAGTTCATTTCCTTGACGTCGTCGAGCTTGAGCCCATCCCAGCTGACGTTCGCCGCTCGCAGGTAAGGGCGCATGTGCGTACCGCTGTGGTTCTTGGGTGAACGCTGTCGACCAAGACGGACTTCGGCGATTTCGTTGAGCGCGGCCCACTCCCAGCCACGAGGGAGGTCGCTCATGCGGTGAGTTCCTGGTTGAGTTCGGTGAGGAGGGGTTGAGCACGGTGGTCTCCGAAGACTCGGAGGTAGCCGTCGATGCCGCCGCGTTCGGTGAACGGGGCGCCGTCCAGGTCGTCGGGGGTGACGGCAACGCTTGCCGCTATCACGTTCTTGATCCTTTCCAGCCACCAGAGTTGTTCGGGGGTGAAGGCTGCGCCGGCCTGCTCCTGGCGCAGCAGCCAGGCGTGGAAGCGTTCTTCGACGACCGACCGGTAGGGGCGCAACTTCTGGTCGAGGCCGAGTTCGTAGCGGACCAGGGTGATCAGGTCGGTGACGCCCCGGTCGCCGGGTGCTTCGGCGGTGCGGCCGAGCAGCACGTACGCCTCCCACAGCCGGTCCGGGGTCCACACCTGCGGGGGCCGCGATATCCGCGCGGCCAGCTCTTTGAGCTGGTCGAAGTCGACCCGGCCTTTGCCGTCGAAGAAGACCTGCAACGCGGTAATCTCGTCGCGGTGTTCCTCCAGGTAGGCGTGCCAGCTGTGGACGACCTTCTGGGCGCGTTCGGCGGCCGGCACTCCGGCGGCGGACAGCAGCGTGTCCCGGTTGACCTCGTCGATGGTGATGTCGTGGGCGCGACGGATCTCCAGGATGCGTTGCCGTAGCTGCGGTGCGGCGGCGAGCGGCCGGAGGGCTTCGGCGAGCAGGTCGCGGACCGCGTCGGGGCCGGCGGCGTGGGCGGGGATCAGCGATTCGGGGGCGACGGCGTCGGTGAGTCGGCGGGCGATCGCCGCGAGGGGTTGGCCGTCGGCGAGGTCGGTCAGCTCGGCGCGTTCGTCGTCGGTGAGCTGGCGGTCGAGTCGGGCCAGCCGGGCGGCCAGCGTCGCCACCTCATCCTGATCGGCGGTGAGGGTGCCGGCCTTGCCGAGCAGTTCCTTCAGGGAGATCTGCGCTTCGGTGCGCCGGTGCAGCGGCACCGCCTCGTCCAGCTCCTGTTCGGTGACGCCGACCGCGTCGACGATGACGAACCGGTCCTTGACCTGGGCGTCCGGGGTGACGGACTGGAAAGACGCGGGGTCGATGGTGCGGGCGCCCCGGCCTTTCATCTGCTCGAAGTAGGTGGCGGTGCGCACCTGCCGCAGGAACAGCAGGCATTCCAGTGGCCGGACGTCGGTGCCGGTGGCGATCATGTCGACGGTGACGGCGATCCGCAGCTCAGGGCTGTTGCGCAGCGCCTGGATCAGCTCGTCGGGGTTGTCGCCGGTGCGCTTCGACGCGTACGTGATCTTGGTGGCGAAGTCGTTGCCGCGGCCGAAGACGTCGCGGACCATGGTGACGATCTCTTCGGCATGGTTGTCGTCCCGGGCGAAGATCAACGTCTTGGGTACGGTCGTGCGGCCGGGGAAGATCTCGGTGAACAGCCGGTCCCGGAAGGTCTCCAGCACCAGTTTCAGCTGCCCCTTCGAGATCACCGACCGGCCGACATCCTTGCCGGCGTAGCTGAAGTCCTCCTCCAGCTCCTGGTAGCGCTCGGCGCGGGTGCGCCGGTCGCGCAGCGGCACCACCGTCTTCGCCTCGATGGTCGAGCCGGCGTCGGTGATCTCGGTGCGGATGCGGTAGACGTCGAAGTCGACGTTGACCCCGTCGGCGACCGCCTGCTCGTAGGTGTACTCCGACACCAGGTTCTGGCGGAAGAAGCCGAGGGTCTGCTTCACCGGCGTCGCGGTCAGCCCGACCATGAACGCGTCGAAGTACTCCAGCACCGCCCGCCACTTGCCGTAGATCGACCGGTGGCATTCGTCCACAATGATTAAATCAAAGGCTTCCGGCGGGATGGCCGGGTTGTAGGCGACCTGCGCCGGTTCGTCCAGCTCATAGCTGTCGTACGCCTGGTCGTCGACGTCGACGTCCGGCAGCTCCCGGCCGCACAGCGCGCCGTACAGCCGCTGGATTGTGGAGATCACCACCGCCGACGAGTCGAGCATGCCCGCCCCGGTCAGCCGGTCCACGTTGAACAGCTCGGTGAACTTGCGCCCGTCGCCCGGCGTGGCGTAGCCGGCGTACTCGCGCAGCGTCTGCCGGCCCAGGTTGTTGCGGTCGACAAGGAACAGCACTCGGGTCGCCTTGGCATGGTGCAGCAGCCGGTAGCTGCTGGTCACCGCCATGAACGTCTTCCCCGCACCGGTCGCCATCTGGATCAGCGACCGGGGGCGGTCGGCGGCCAGGGCCCCTTCGAGGCCGCGTACCGCGTCGATCTGGGCCCGCCGCAGCCCCTGCTCCGGCAGTGGCGGCAGCTGCCGCAGCCGGGCGCGCAGTGTCGGGGCCGCCGGGTCGTCGTCGGCCTCGCGCATCCAGCGGGCCAGGGTCTCCGGCCGGTGAAAGGCGAAAACCTCCCGGGTACGCGGCTGCGGGTCGAGCAGGTTGACGAAGGCTGTCTCGGTGCCGGTGGCGACGTAGCCGAACGGCAGCGGCGCGTCCCGCCGCCACGCCGACATCCGCTGCGCGGCGGTCAACCCGTGCAGGTAGCGGTCCAGCTGCGCCTCCACCCCACGCGGCGCGGTGCCCTCCCGCTTGGCTTCGACCACCCCGACCAACCTCTGCTGTACGTAGAGCAGGTAGTCGGCCCGGCCGGTGGCCAGGGTGACCTCCCGGACGGCGACCCCGGCGACGCCGCTGTCCCCCGCGTACAGGTTGATCTGCTCCTGGTCCTGGACCTGCCAGCCGGCGGCGGTGAGCTGCCGGTCGATCTCGGCCCGGGTCTGCACCTCGTTGAGCGGCTCGGCCGAGGCGCGCCGGGCGCGGCTGATGAAGTCCTCGCGCTTGGCCGCCGACACCTTCGCGGGTTTGCGGGCGGCGAACTCCTGACTGGCCGCGGTCATCTGCGGCTCCAGGTCGGCCACCAGCTCGGCCGCGACCGTACGCCGGGCCGCCGACTCGGTGACCGCCCGGTCAGCGGCGGCTTCGGCTGCGGCCTGCGCCGCCGCCACCGACGGCTGCCCGTCGAGCAGCAGTTTCGCCTCGGCCAGCTCACGGCGGTAGCGGCCCAGCTCGGCCTGCAGGCCGTCAACGATGTGCTGCGGCACCTGCTGCGGTGGTGGGCTGGGCGGGACGAAACCGATCGGGCGGCGGTCGTCGGTCAACGCCCGGTGGAACCATACCCCCAGCTCGAAGCAGTCGCGCAGCAGCTCCAGCGCGGTCCGTACCTGGTCGAGGTGATCGTGCACGGCCTGGTTGCCGACCTTGCGCAGCCGGGTGAACGCCTCGTTGATCTTTGGCGTGAGCACACCGGCCGCGTTGAGCGCCCGTACCTGGTCGACGAACCTGTCGCTGCCGGCCCTGGTGCCGGTGCGATTCACCAGCTCATGGGCGAGGGTCTCGCCGAACGCCCGCGCCTTGAACATTGACGACTGCGCATCAACAAAGATCAACGACTCCGCGCCGACGCCGTACCAGACCAGCATTTCATGATCCACAAGGAACCCGAAGTTGGCGGACTGGTTGGCAAGGCGACGAATTCGCTGATGATCCACAACTCTCCACAGGGTACATGACCGATGTAGAACGCCAGAGCTTATCCGTGCTCGGGCCAAGACGGCATCGGCCGGAAAGTATCTGTTCGATACCGATCGGGCAGACCCCGCCGACCCGTCACGGTGGGATTCGCCTGCAGGCGGCCCTTGACCGGCCGACCGGCATCGTCGTGGCACCTCACCCCGGGCAGGGGCCGGCAGCGGCCGGGTGAATGATGGCCAGGTGAGCGAGTACCAGTACTACGACTTCCGTGCCATCGACCGGCCACTTGACGAGCAGCAGATGGCTGAGCTCCGTACGCTGTCCACCCGGGCGGAGATCACCCGGACCAGCTTCACCAACGTGTACCACTTCGGCAACTTCGGCGGCGACCCGCTGGCCATGGTCGAGGAGTACTTCGACGCGCACCTCTACATCACCAACTGGGGCACCCGGCAACTGGTGCTGCGGCTGCCGCTGCGGCTGCTCGACCTGGGGACCGCCCAGCAGTACTGCTGGGCAGAGCCGGCCGAGGCGTACCAGTCGGGTGACAACCTGATCCTGAATTTCTTCCGCGAGGACCCCGACGGCGTCGAGGACTTCGACCGCGACGGCGACGGCTGGCTCGCCGGCATCGTCGGCGTCCGCGACCAGCTCGCGGCCGGCGATCACCGTGCCCTCTACCTGGCCTGGCTGTTCCTGATTCAGGACGGCGAGTTCGGCGACGAGGCGACCGAACCGCCGGTGCCGGCCGGGCTCGGTGACCTGACCGGCGCGCTGTGCGAGTTCGCCGAGTTCCTGCTGATCGACCCCGCCCTGATCGCCGCCGCGGCGCAGGGCAGTGCACCGGAGGCCGCGGGCGCCGCCGCTGACCCGGCCCGGCTGGCCGACTGGATCGCTCAGCTGCCCGCCGCCGACAAGGACACCGCGCTGCTCGGCCTGCTGCAGGGCGACGGGCTGGCCGTCACCGCCGAGCTTCGGCAGCGGTTCCGGGCCGACACCGGTACGGCGGCGGCCGACCCTGCCGGCAGCAAGCCGCGCACCATCGGCGAGTTGCTCGACGTGGCGGAGACGATCCGGGAGCAGAGCGAGTAGTTCGACCGGGTGTAGTCCCAACGGCCGACCACGACTGGGCCGATGACTCACCGCCGCTGCGGCGGGCGGTCGGGCTCGCCGGCCCGGTCGGCCGCTCCACAGTGACGGTTGCGGCAGCTAGCGTGCAGCGGGTGAAGTGGCCTAGCCCCGCAACCCTGCGCCACCGCGTCCTGCTACCCACACTCGGCGTCGCGATACTACTCAGCGCAAACGTGCCGCCACTGTACGGTCTTACCAGTGACTGGCTGCACGAGCGCACGCTCAACAGCGTCGAGTACCAGCGGGAGCACGGCTACTGGCAGGTCCTCGAACTCCCCGAGGACCAGCGGGTCAACGCCATCCACGCCGCGCTGCTGCCCACCGGCAAGGTGCTGCTGATCGCCGGCTCAGGCAACGACCGGGAGCAGTTCGACGCCGGCACGTTCAAGACCCTGCTGTTCGACCCGGCGACCGAACAGACCGAACTCGTGCCGACCCCGGAGGACCTGTTCTGCTCCGGGCACTCGTTCCTGGCCGACGGCAACCTGCTCGTCGCCGGCGGCACCCAGCGGTACGAGGTCCTCGAATCCGACATCGAACGGGCCGGCGGCACCATGCTGGTCAAGAACGAATCCCCGGACGGCGGTCCGCGCAGCTTCGTCAAGGGCACCGAGTTCGTCGCCCCGGACGGGCGGCGCTACTCCGCCGGGCACGACTTCGTCGTACCGCCGGCCACCAAGACCGACGGACCGGGCGACCGGGTCGTCGTCACCGCCAGCGAAACGGAGGTCTGGGTCGATGCAGCCGGCTTCGGCGACGAGTACGTCGTCGAACGGCAGACCCAGTACCGGGTCAACGGCCTGGTCGGCGCCGAGGTGCAGGACATCTACGGCCTCGCCGAGGCGATCACCATGGACAAGCAGGACTACCAGGGACTCGACGCCGCGTTCGAGTTCAACCCGTGGACCGAACGGTACGAGCGGGTCGACGACATGCACGTCAAACGCTGGTACCCGACGCTGACCACGCTGCCCGACGGGCAGGTGCTCACCGTGGCCGGGCTCGACGGCAGCGGCCAGGTCCTCGACGGCACGCAGCACGAGATCTACGACCCGCAGACCAGGAGCTGGACGCTGCGCCCCGACCTGGAACGGTACTTCCCGACGTACCCCAGTCTGTTCCAGACCGCAACGCCCGACCTGCTGTTCTACACCGGATCGAACGCCGGCTACGGACCCGACGACCAGGGCCGCGACCCCGGCCTGTGGGATCTGAGCGACAACACGTTCACCGAGGTCGACGGGCTACGCGACACCGACCAGCTGGAAACCAGCATGAGCGCCTGGGCCGGCCCGGTGCAGGAGCAGCGGATCATGGTCGTCGGCGGCGGCGGGGTCGGCGAGTCGGCGCTGTCCAGCGACCGGATCGACCTCATCGACCTGACCACGGCCAACCCCCGGTTCACCCCCGGCCCGGACCTGCCGGACGGGACCCGCTACCCCAACCTGGTGCAGCTACCCGACGACACCGTGCTGATCACCAACGGCTCCAGCGACTACCGGGGCCGCGGCCTCAGCGACAACCACACCGCCCGGATCTTCCACCCGGACAGCAACACCCTGACGGTCGCCGCCGACCCCCATGTCGGCCGTAACTACCACTCGGCGGCGTTGCTGCTGCCCGACGGCCGGGTGCTCACCGTCGGATCCGACCCGCTTTTCCGCGACGCCAAGAACAGCATCAGCGGCGAGTTCGAGCAGCGGCTGGAGCTGTACTCCCCGCCGTACCTGTTCGGCGGTGTTCGTCCGGTCCTCGGCAGCGTGCCGGAGCGGATCGAACGTGGCGGCAGCGTCACCGTGATCAGCCCGCACGCCGACCGGATCGACCGGGTCCGGCTGATCCGGCCCGGCGCCGCCACCCACATGCTCAACAACGAGCAACGGTCCGTGGCGGTCGACTTCACCGCCACCGCCCACGGGCGGCTGGAGCTGAGCCTGCCCGAGGAGGCCACGATCCTGCCGTCCGGGCCCTACCTGCTGTTCGCCGTCGACGCCGCCGGGGTGCCGTCGGTCGGCGTACCGGTGATGGTGCGCTGAGCCCTGCGCACGCTCACTCCGCCTGGTCGACCAGTTGGAGCGCGTACTCGGGCCACCATTGCCCGGCCGGCGGCTCGCCCGGCCGGCAGTCGCCGTCGGACTCGCCCGGACGCTTGATCCAGAGCAGGGCGTCGACCCGGTCCAGCCCGGTCGTCGTGGTCGGTGATTCCCCCAGCGACCGGCCGGGCGGGTTGCACCAGGACGGACCACCGTCGACGGTGGCACCGTCGACCGGCCCGGCGCCGTTGCGGCTGGTGTCGACGACAAACCTGGTACGCCCGTCGAGTTCGTCGGACAGCCGCCGGCCGTAGCCGACGTTCTCCTGCGTACCGATGAAGTTGGAGACGTTCAGTACGAAGCCGTCGGCTTGCCCGATCCCGGCCCGGCGCAGCGCGTCGGCCAGCTTCGGCAGGTCGGCCACCCAACGGGCATGGCCGGCGTCGAGATACACCTGGGCGCTGCCGGTCTGCTTGAGCACGGCGACCGCGTCGGTTAGCAACGCCAGCCGCTCGTCGGCGGAGTCCGCGCCGCAACTGTCCAGGCTGTGCGCCACCGCGTCCGGTTCGACGATCACCGTGACCGGGCGGCCGGCGATCCCGGCCGCGAACTCGCGGACCCAGGCCCGGTAGTCGTCGCCGTCGCGCGCACCACCACCGCTGAAGCTGCCACAGTCCCGGTCCGGAATGTGGTACGCCACCAGCACCGGCATGCCGCCGGCAGCGTCGGCCCGGGTGAGCACGGCGTCGACGTCGGCGCGTACCGCGGTGGTGCTGCTGGTGACCCAGACCGCTGTCGGCTGCTCACTGATCCGTCGAAGCCGATCGGCGTCACCGGTACGGCCGGCCGCCACCCAGCTGGTGACCTGGTCGGCGGCGGCTCCGGTCGGGTCGACGAACAGCTCCGCTCCGGCGAGCGGCACCTCGACCGGCTGCCCGGGGGTGCCGGCGGTCCGGGCATCCGTGATCTGGTCGCCGAGACCGCCCACCCGCTCTGACGGTGCGGTGCCACAACCAGCCAGCAAGCCCAGGAACAAGCCGACGGGCAGGGCAAACATCGACTGGCGGGCTATCGACAGCAGCACCGTTCGTCCTCCGTCACTGGCGTAAAGCACGGCCGAGACTAGCTCAACCGGCTGATCCGGGCAGGCCTTCCCGGTGCCTAGGATCGTCGAAACAGCGGCCGGGCGGGCCGGTGGGCACGACTGCTGGGCGGCTTACTGCTTGTGGCGGAACAATTCGACATCCCGGTGTACGGCCGGTCCTGGGCTCGACTCGAATCCTATAGCCGGCTCGCCGGTTCGCTGACCGATCCGCCGGATGGCGTGCCGTACCGGGTCCGCTACCGCAGCATGCATGGAGCGCACGGTAGCCGGCAGATCGTCACCGCAGTACTGATCGCGCTGGCGAACATCTGCTTCGAGGTGTTCTTCTTCGTCTGGCTGCTGCAGCCGGGGCACTTCGCCGACACCAATCCCGGTCCGGTGGCCGAGGCTGCCCGGATCGCCAATGTCTTCGTCATCTGCTCCATCGCCGTCGTCGAGGCGTTACGGCTGGCCAACGTACTGTCGCTGTCGCTGGCCTCGGTGATCGCGCGGGATCCGGTGCCGGTGGTCCCGCCTCGAGGGCTGCGGGTCGCCTTTCTCACCACGATCGTGCCGGGCAAGGAGCCGGTCGCGGTGGTACGCGACACGTTGCGAGCGGCGAAGCGGATCCGGCACCGGGGCGTCTTCGACATCTGGCTGCTCGACGAAGGCGACGACGCCGAGGTGAAGGCGATGTGCGAGCAGCTCGGCGTACGACATTTCACCCGCAACGGCATTGAGCGGTACAACCAGCGGCGCGGACCGTTCCGGGCGAAAACCAAGCACGGCAACTACAACGCCTGGGTAGACGCGCACGGCGGCGGCTACGACGTCTTCCTTTCCGTCGACCCCGACCACGTGCCGCTGGCCAACTTCGCCGAACGGATCCTCGGCTACTTCCGCGACCCGGATGTGGCGTACGTCGTCGGCCCGCAGTGCTACAAGAACGGCGAGGCGTTCGTCACCCGGGCCGCCGAGTCGCAGCAGTTCCCGTTCCACAGCGTGATTCAGCGAGCCGCCAACGCGTACGGCACGTCGATGCTGGTCGGTACCAACAACGCGGTACGGATCAGCGCGTTGCGCAGCATCGGCGGACTGGCCGACTCGATCACCGAGGACATGGCGACCGGGCTGGCCGTGCACACCACCCGCAACCCGGCGACCGGCCGACGGTGGAAGTCGGTGTACACCCCGGACGTGCTTTCCGCCGGCGACGGCCCGGCCAGCTGGAGCGACTACTTCTCCCAGCAGCGGCGCTGGTCGCGGGGCACCTTCCAACTGCTGGTCGGCCGCTACTGGCGGCGCTTCCCCCGGCTGTCCGCCGGTGGGATGCTGCACTACACCCTGATCACCACCTTCTACCCGTCGATGGCCGTCGCCTGGCTGCTCGGCATCGTCAACGCGGTGCTGTTCCTGGCTCTCGGCGTCAGCGGTATGACGATCTCGCCGCAGATCTGGTTCGCCCTCTACACCGACGCCACCGCCTTCTCCCTGTGGCTCTACCTGCACAACCGGCGGTACAACGTCAGCCCGTACGAGGCACCCGGTTCCCGCGGGCTCAAGGGCATGCTGATGTCGATCATCTCGGCACCGATCTACGCCGGGCAGCTCGTCAGTACGCTGCTGCGTCGGCCGGCCCGGTTCGTGGTCACCCCGAAGGGGGCGCACAGCAGCAGTGACGGCCTGTACACGTTCCGGGCGCACCTGGGCTGGTTGGCGGTGCTCGCCGCAGCGATCGTGGTCGCCGTTGCCCGCGACTACGCCAGCTTGCCGTCGCTCCTGTGGCCCGGCGTCGCGCTGCTGATCTGTCTGCTACCGGTCGCGCTGTGGCGCCGTGACCTCCGCCGGCGTTCCCACCCGGTGCCCACGGGTGGCGGCGGTAGCGACGGCGGACCGCCGACGATCGCGGAGGTGCGCGGTCCGGATCGGGCCGGGGACATCACCATGGAGATCCCACGAGCGCTGCTGACGGCGCATCTGGCCAGCCGGTCGGTCGAGGACCAGCCCGACGACGTCTCCGCCACGATGATCCTGCCCCGGATCGAGGTGCCCCGGCAGACCGGTCAGCCCGGCGAACCGGTTCAGGAGGGCGACAGGGGCACGCAGTGAGCCGACGGACCGGACCAGAGCAAAACAGGCGGTTTCGAGCGAGGACTGGTCGCGGGTGGGCTAACAGGGTGGACACCGGCTGCCCGGCGAGCACCTGATCACCGCCGACGCGGCCTGCCGCCTCGGTCCGAGTCGATTGGCCGGCGAGGCTGTCACTGATCAACCTGCCAGCCGGCCCGAGCAGCCAGCCCGGACAGGCCTGAGCAGCCAGACGCGAAACGGTCCCCCTGGCGGGCCGTCCACCGTGGCAGCAGGGGCCTCCGGGCCACCGCAGGTCCGCCGGGCGCGGCAGAGTCGACCGACGGTCATCCTCCTCAGCCGACGTCAACCTGACTGCGGTGGGAGGCGGCGATCTCCGCGGCTTCGCGGCGGGCAGCGGCAGGCAGCCGCTCGCGCGTGAGCCGGTCCGCCGCCGTCCACATCCCGTCGACCAGAAGCTGACCGGTCCCGGTCAGCTGGCCGCTCCGACTGATCACCTGCAACGTGTCCCGCACGGCAGCGCGCCACCGGGCGAACCGCACCTGGGCGAGGTGGATGTCGGTCGGATCGGTTTCGACCCGTTGCTGCCGTTGCCAGAACGTGGCGACCGCGAGATGGGCGTACGCGCCGTGCAGCAGCGCGGCGAGGGGCCGCAGATCCCGGCGCCACGGCGCGTAGTAGCGCTTGTCGTCATCCGTCGGAACGATCAGCGGGAGGGCGTCGCTCAGTGCGAGCAGCTTGGCGTGCTGCAGTTCGTGCGCGAGGGTGACCGCGACCGTCCGCGTATCGTCCGGGGAGGACATCGCGACGGCACCGAAAGCGCCCGCGAAGGTAGCACTGCCGACCGAGCTGCCCAGCAGTTGCATCGGTACGACGGCGGTGACGCACTCGGCGACCTCCGCCGCGACCTCGGGATGATGTTCGGCGAGCAGCAGCCAGCCGGCGCGGACGCCGCCGGTCCAGCGGCGCAGGTCGAGGTGGCGCTCGTCGACGGTACGGGGCCACCCTGGTTCGTCGTTGCCGAGCCCTTGCCACCCCGAACCGTCGATGGTGACCTGCCGGCGGATCAGCACCTGCGGTAGACCGTCCCAGTCCCGCGAGGTCGGCCTGTCCCCAGCCGCAGATCGGTGAGCCGTCGGGGTGGGAACGATTACCTGCCGCCCGGCCCGTTCCAGCAGCACCAGGTCATCGTCCGCGCGCCGCACGCGTAGCGGGTCGCAGTTGCCTCCAGGCAGGGTCGCGATGCCCAGGGACGGCAGCACGATGCCATGGTTGGAACGACTTGCGCCGAGCGGCACCTCGGCGGTGGCCCCGCAACGTGCCGCCACTGCGGCCGTGACCAGGGCGAGTCGGCCCGGTTGAGCGGGTCGGTGGCTGGAAAGCGCCGCCACGGTACGGCCCAGCCATGCCCCAACCGCCGGATAGCAGAGTACGTCGTGCACCGCCGTGGGCGAGTCGCGCTCGAGATCGACCAGCAGCCGGTATGCGTACATGGTCTGTCTTGCTTCCGGATGGCTGGTCCGTCGCGCGAGGTCGGGCAGCATCCAGCAGAACAGTCTGCTACGGCTGTTCTGCAGCCCGGCGAGGACTCGGATGCCGGCGGGGGCACCACCACCCTGCGCGAACTCAGTCAGCATGTTCCTCGAGAATCGGTGCGGTTGGATCATGCCTGCTCCCGAAGCGCCTGGTTACCGACTTGCTACCGCAGTCTTCGCCCCACCTATTCATCGATGATCGCACATCATTGCCGCCGCGTGGAGCGCATGGTCGATCACCCGAGGAAGTGACATTGACTCGCCTGACTGTCCGACAGTCGTGGATCCGACTTTCCACAGCGTCCACAAAGACTGCGCGACGTCGGTGAGGATTTCGGCGATCTGCACTACGATTGGCGTTCCACGCCGCAGCGAGCGACGATGCTCCCGCGCATCAGGGCACCCCCGGCAGACAGGACCGGCGAATGACCCAAGATCGGCACGAGCAAGAGACACTTCTCGTCGACCTCACCGACGTCGACCTGCACACCCTGTCCGAGTTGCCACCAGATGCCCTGCAGATCTCCCTCGATCACCTACTCGACGAACGATTGAATCCGATCGCCTTCTTCCTTGGTCAACACGATGGCGATCCGGCGAGCAGCGCCGCACAACCCTCATGATCGAAAGAGATTCAAGATGACCGACACACCGACGACGACCGCGGCAAGCAAGACCGGCACGGGGCGGCAGACGGCTGAAGTGTTGGTCTTCGTCTCCCCCGGCGGCGGCGCCGGGCAGACGAGCATCGTCGCCAACATCGCCTGGATACTCGCCAGCACCGGGCACCGGGTCCTCATCCTCGACTGGGGAGGTAACGCACCCCGGGTCCAGGACTACCTGCATCCCTTCCTTGACGTGACCACGTCCGTCGACGAACCGCTCGGCGCGGCTCTGCGGATGATCGCCGACCGCACCGACACGACGCCGGAGACCAGTGTCCAACAGTTCCAGGCAGTTGGTTGGGCCGACGCCGTGGACGTCGTCACCGCGACCTCCGACAGCTTCTACCCGGCAGCGCTGCCCGACGGTGCCGGCGACGGTAGTCAGCTCCGACGCCTGCTGCAGCAGACCAGCTACCACTACGTGCTGCTCGACGCACCGCCGCAGAACCCGCAGAGCGCGCTGCACCAGCTCGCCTGCCTCTGTGACGCCGCTGCGGTCTGCTTCCGGTCGCACCAGCGGGTGCAGCATGACGCGTTGCGCCTGGCAGGCGCGTTGGTCAACGCCGCTCCTGTCGGTCTGCGCCTGGTGGCCACCCCGACCCAGGTACGGCTCGGTGAACCGCACGCCGCCGAGCGGCTACACGCCGCCCGGCAACAGTTCGCCCAGCTCGCCGGGCCGGCAAGTGCTGGTGTCACCGTGTCGTTCGTCGAGGTGCCGCGCCACTCGTACGACATCGAGCGGGAAGCTCTCGCCATCATTCTCGATCGCGGCAGCCTCCGGACGGGTCTGACGAGCGTCGTCCACGCGATGACCGACGGTGCCGTTCCTTCCGCTCCAGATGTCGGTCGACGACTACGGATGCGCTACGAACGGGCGCTCGGGTTCGATCCGCAGGCCGAGCCGGAGAAGGTCTACCTTGCGTACCGACCGGCCGACCGACGCTGGGCGGACTGGATCACCGACCGGTTGCGGCAACAGGGCCTGCCCGCCAGCCGGCTACCCGCCGATGATTCGTGGATCGAGCAGTCGACGCCGCCGAGCCTCGTCGTAATCGGCGGGCTCGCCACGGCCGACGGGCGAGTACGCCACATCGCCGAACGGCTCCGCGACGCGGTGATCTCGCCCACTGAAGTATCCGATCAGGTCACCGACGTATCCGACCCGGTCGTACAGGTGGCCGTCACCGCCCAGACCCCGGCCGACTTCGATGCCACAGTGCCATGTCTCGATCTGGTCGGCCTGTCCGCCGGTGACGCCGAGGCGCGGCTACGTCGGCATTTCCTGCTCATCGAGACGCCCTACGACGATCGTGCCGGGTTCCGCCCGCGCTATCCGGGCGGCCCGCCGGAACATCGCCAGCTGCCGCCGGACGTCGACCTTCCCAACCGCAATCAGCAGTTCATCGGCCGAGCCGACGATCTCGAAACGCTCCGCGACAAGTTGCTCGCCGACGGCCCCGGGCCTGTTCTGGTGGTTGGTGCCACCGGAGTCGGCAAGAGCGAGCTGGCCAACGAGTACGCCCACCGGTTCCAGAAGGACTACGACATCGTCTGGTGGATCCCGGCGGACAGCTGGGAATCGATCGCCCTTGCGCTACGCAGACTCAACGAGCAGTTCCAGCTGCTGGCTCCGAATCCATCCGAGGTGGACACCGAGGGCGTTGATGAGCAGCCGCGACAAGCATTCGACCACCTGTTGCAGCTCGCTGCCAGGAGACCGTGTCTTTTCATCTTCGACGGGCTCGACGATCGGGAGCTTTTCGGGTGGGTCCAGTCCGCCGCCGGACACGTGGTGGTGACCTCAAGGATCACCGATACGCCCACCCCGCGCATGCTCGTCGTGACCCACCTCGGGACGGACGACGCAACCGAGTTGCTGCGCACCTACGTGCCGGAGCTGAGCGAGGAGCATTGCGCCGCGGTGGTCACCGAGGTGGGGCAGCTCCCGCTCTCGCTGCGGCTTACCGGGGCGTGGCTACGGGAGAGCCGACACCACCTGATGGCATACGCGCCCGCAGATCTCGAAGCCGCTACCGAAGCGATGGTCGCCAGCCTCCGGCCCGAATCCCCGGCCGATCTGCCCGCCGATGCGGATGCATCGCCGGCGGTGTCGGTGCCCGACGACGATCCCACCTACCACGCGCTACGGCGATCCTGGCGCGCGTTGGAGGCGACGCTGCGACAGACGGAGATTGGCCGGATAGCCATCCACCTCGCTGAGATGTGCTCCTTTCTGTCGTCCGACGACATCAGTCTCACGCTGCTCCGCTCGAGTTCGATGATCGATCAGCTGGCCACGCTGTCGGACGATGGCGAAGAGCGCGTGCGCAACGACCCCGCGATCTTCGACGAGGTCGTCTGGACCGGGGCCCGGTTCGGCATCTTCGACGTACGTTGGGGGCAGCGTCCCTCGATCCGTATCCACCGAGCGGTACAGGACGCGGTACGTGGCGCCCTGCCGCCGACGCGGGCCGCCGAGGTTCGCCGTCACCTGCGGCTCGGCCTGGCAAGTTACGCCCCAACCGGAGCTGAGGTCGACGGCGGCTGGCAACGGCACCGCCTCGCCGAGCTGCAACCCCATCTGCTGCCCAGCGGTGCCGTGGCCGAGACCGACCCGAAGGTGCGCAGGTGGGTCGTCCGACAAGTTCGGTACATGCGCCGGCAGGAGACCTGGGACAGCGCGAATGTCGCCCTGAAGGTCATCGACGAGGCTCTCGGCTACTGGTCGTCGGCGGTGCCGCCCACCGATCGCATCAATATGCAGCTACGGGGCGAGCAGGCGAGTCTGCTGCGCTGGATGGGCCGGTACCGCGAGTCGCTCGAGATCGCGCAGCAACTGCGGCTACTGCAGTTGCGCACCATCGGGCAGGAGCATCCGAACACCGCGACCACGCTGCAGGGGATCGCCGGGGACGTACGGGCGCTCGGAGAGTTCGAGCTCGCCAAGAGTCACGAAGGCGTCGCCTACGATGTTCTTCGCAAGGCCTACGGCGAGGAGCACCAGCAGACCTTGATGGTCGCGCACAATCTGGCGCTGTCGTCGTACTTCGACGGCGACCTCTACACCGCGATGGTGGTGGAACGAGAAGTGGTCAACCGCCGATTGCGGGTGTTCGGCACGAGGGACCCCTTCCTCTGGTGGGCCGCTGCCAACCTGGCGACATATCAACGTGAGCTGGGCGACTACCACGCTGCGACCCGGACCATCGACGATGCTCGCGGTTGGCTGGGCCATCCGACCGGCAAGATCCCGACGGACAGCGCGAGTGCGCTGCGGATCATCCGGGTACTCGCGGTCACCCAACGCCGCAAGAACATGGTGCCTCAGGCCAAGGAGAATCACGCCGACGCGCTGCGCGGGTACCAGCAGCTGCGCGGGACAAATCATCTCGACACCTTGGCCTGCAGGCTCGCGCTGGCCACCGACATGCATCTACTGCGGGAGTCACCAGCACGAGTGGTCGAGTTCGGGCAGTCCTGCTACCGCGGCTACCAGCGCCAACTCGGCCCGGAGCATCCGCTCACCGGCATCTGCCTGGTCAATCTCGCGCTGTTCCTACGCGGTGTCGGCGATCTCGACGAGAGCCGGCGCCTCGGTGACCACGGATTGCGGATCATCCGGACCGCTGCGCCGGCCGAGACCCACCCCTGGGTGCTCGCGGCAACCATCAACCAGGCCGGCAACCTGGGGCACGGTGGTGCGGTAGGCGCCGCGGTGCAACTCGCTGGTCAGGCCGTCGAGCTGTGTGAGGAGGACCTGCCACCAGGACATCCGTACCCCGACATCGCGCGTGCCAATCTTCGAGTATGGGAGCAGGCAGCGCGTCGATCCGCCGGGACGGGTCACACCAACCCGATATCCACCCACGACCTCGATATCGACATCCCGCGGCGCTGAGAAGCATCCGGCGAAACCCGACCCCACATCCCGGCGAACCACGACCACAGCAGAGGAAGTCTCACGTGCCGACAGAGCAGGGACGACATGCGGACTCGGTGACCGGCTCGCCGCACCGAGAGTACTCCGACACGATCATCGTGACGCAGGAGCCGACTAGTCGCCAGTTCAGCGGCGTCGACGATCGGATTGCCTACTGCCGAGGCCTCTTCCGGGCTGGCGGACCGCTGCACTACCTGGCGCATTGCAGTCCCGGATCCCGCGACTTCGACCTGTACTCACCTGGTGGGCCCGGCCAGGACGACGATCGACGTGTTGAGAACTGCCGCCGCGTGGCGAGGCGGCTGAGTTTTCAGTCAGGTCAGGTGATGCACGAGTGGTTACGGCCCCTCGGTCAGGGCGTGCCGCTGCGCACGGTGCTCCAGTCGGCCGGCGGAGCCTTCTACTGTGCCCGGGTAGTTCCCAATGTACTGCTCGTCGCCGGGACCCTGAGTCTGGCCACCGACCAGGTTGCGTCACTGGCCCGGCAGCCTGCCGTGCAAGAGGCTGACAGCGCACTCTCACAGCTGGTCGATCAGATCAGAGCTAGTATTCGGCTGCCCCGGCAGAACCTGGGTGCCTGGGACACGAAACACTTCCGGGAGTCCGCGTTCGACCGCGACGCGGCCGACAGTCCGCGCCAACAGCCGGCGGGCGCGCGCCAGCCAGTGCCAGCCATCGATTCCACGACGCGGCGAAACCTCGAGACGTCCGTCGACCCCCGGCACCCCCTGGCGATCACCGGCGACCGCCGTCACTGGGCCTTCGACGCCTGCGCAGCCGCCGTCGACGGCACCGGGCTGCACCTTGTCGCGTGCTTCAACGACAAGGCACAGCTGTTCTCGGTCGACGCGCTCGGTACGCCCGAGCTACGTGGGGCTGCCTACCACCACTCGCCCAGCTACCGACGCCAGCAGGTCAACGCGATGGGTCCCGCGACTGCCGCCTACCTCAGGGAACTCGGCCGGACCGCCCGGCCTGCGATCGGTGGACCGGTCGTCCGCGCGGTGCTCGATACGGACATCGGCGCGATCTACTACTACCGTCTGTCGGCACGGGAGTACGTCATCGGCCTGTGCCTCGATCAGGACCAGGTGGATATAGCCGACGATCGCTTGACCGAGGTCGTCCTTGCGGTGTGCGGCCCGGCCGCAGCCGCCGTCCAGCCGCTTCGTTGAGATGCCGCAGGCGTGACGCCGACCGATCACACGTCGCCGATCGTCCGTCGCGCCGCCGCCCGTACCCGTGCGCCAAGCCCTCCGAACACCTCCCGGATGTCATCGAGATGCATTGGGTGCGGACCAGTCGCGGTGGCCGCTTCCGGCGGCAACGCCATGGACTCGGCTAGACGTTTGAGATGTTGCAACGACGCGTAGTCGAAGATCGCCTCGTAGGTGAGGCAGAGAACGTCCAGCCGTTCCAGGTCGGTGCTCGACGACGCGGCGTCGGTGCGGTCCACCGACACCCGCCGCATTCGCCATTCGACGACCGCCTGTCGAAAAGATTCGATCAGTGATTGCAGGAACACGGCCGTACCCAGCAGGCTGAAGCTGTCGGGATCGGCGGTCCACCCGTGGATGCGCTCCTGTGCGGATCTGATCGCCGTTGAGAGGCCCGGAGCTGCTCTGAATGCTTGGGTGAAGACATCTGGCAGTCCGTCACCGAGCCGTACGGCAGCCTCGATCGCTGTCTCGAACAGTTCGTCGATCTCGCCCATCTCGTCCATCGGGCCGGGCTGGGTCGGCACAGGGACGGCTCGGTCCACTGACACTGTCCCGGTGAGCAGGCCAGCCACATCGGCGGAGATCTCGCTGAGGCGTTGGTTGGTCGACCGCCGCATGTCACGGACCTGCTGCTCAAGCCGGTCGATCATGGTGTATGCGCCGGCTTGCTGACGAACGAGCCGATCGACCCGGGTAACCATCAGCCGAACCGGGTCAGTCTCGCTCAACCGGGCACGCTGTAACACATGATCGATCCTGGCAACCACGGCGCTCGCCAAGGTTCGACGTTCGTACTCGATCGGTTCGGCCAGGACGACGTTGCGGACGTTCGATGCCACGTCGGGTGCCAGGTAACCGACGACCACCAGGATGATCTCGACGTCGACGCCTTCTGATCGAGCGGCCGCAGCCCGGCGAGCGACCCGTTCGACGTCCGATTCCCGCATGATGCCTTCGGAGAGCAGGATGACGCAACTCGGCTCACCGCCCTCGTTCAGCACGACGAGGTCGAGCAACGACCGGCCGTCGACGTCAAGCTGACGACGCCGCTCAAATCCGATGGCCTCGCGCTCGAGGGTCAGCATCACCTCACGTCGCACATCGTCAATGGTGGCGAAGTCGAAATGATCCCGAGCTACCAATTGGACAAGCTCGATTCCTATCACCGTACGTTCGAGCTCGGCTCGGCGGTACAGATGATGGCAGAGCTTGATGAGCTGCCGTGGAACGCCGTGGGTCATGTCAACGAGGTACTGCACGGCATCGTCGAGGAACGGGGCGATGTCGCTGTCACCTCGGGCCGCAAGATGGCTTTGCTCAATCAGCTCACGTGCCTCCTGCGCCGTAAGCGGAGTCATCCGGACGGCATGCCCCATCCGCTGCAGCACGTCTCCCTGCAGTTGCGGGGTGATCTCCACCAGACCGGTGATGATCAAGAATGCTCCGGACTCCTCCACCGCAGTCAGTAGATTTCGAAACTGCCCGACCACACCCGCATCTCGCTGATCCGCCGGATCAAGGACCCGGTCGAGCTCGTCCAGTACGACGACGAATCGCCGGCCACTGCGGCCGTGCAAGTTCAGGAGCGCGATGATCGCCGACATGGCAGCAGCTGAACTATCGATGTACTTCGACAGCCCGTGCTCCGTGACGAAGCCGTCCGACCGGTTGCCGATCAACCAGTCCCACGCTTGCACCGTGGTCCGCTCGTCGAGCAGCAACGTCATCGCCGTACCAAGGTCGTCATCGCCGGTTGCCTCGATCAGCCGGTCCTGCAACTGGGGCAGCAGGACGCTCTCCGGCAACCCGAGGTCGTCGACCACCGCCTGCGGCTCGATGACATGTCGCCGCAGGTCGTCAGCGATCTGCTGCGCATGTGGCACGTGGCTGAGCCCATCGGCGACCACCTCGGAGTAGTAGTCGCGCAGGAGGTCGACGATGTCCTTCCGGTCGAGACGACCGACGAAGCGCTTGTACAGGTCGACCAACGAGCCGAACTGGGGCGCCTCAACGTACAGGGTGCGCACCGCCGAGTCACCCGATCGACGAGCCCGATGCAGCAGGGCCGCCGCAAGATGAGACTTGCCGGTGCCGTACTCACCCACCACAGTCAGCAGGCGACCGGACAGCCCGACCCGATCCGGAGGGACGGCCTGCGCCAGGAAGGCGTCAAGATAGCGGAACGCCTCCTCGACCGCACGGGTCGACACCGTCGGCAGGCCCTGGCCGACCTCCGAGACACGCGCAACAGCGGTTGGCGAGTACGGGTTGACCCCGACCGCCTGCGGCTCTCCCGATGAGGCATTCATGGTCATCCATTCTTGATGCCCCGGCCACGAGGCCGGTAGCCGTCGCGCCGATCTACATAGTATCGATCGAAGTCGTGCTTACTGACTTCCTTGGTACCTGGGCGACGCCGAGCCTCGTCCCATAAATGAAAACACATCTTCTGGAGTTGCTTCAAGGACATCGAACGATGATCCTCCATCACCGCGTGCATAGTTTCTACGGTAACTGTCGGAACCCGAGGATGATCACACATCTGCAGCCGCCCGTTAGCGAATGTCCACCCGTCCGTACCGGTCAGCATACCTACCTCGATCACAAGAACACCCTCCCTAGCTTCACCCCGGACTCGATCGCTCCAGTCCTTGATCTGCTGGGGATTATCGCTCTCCGCAAAAAGGATCATGCGCTCGCCGACAAGGTCGAGATAGTGATTGATCGGGTGCATAGCCTGCAGCGAAAGCACCGATCTCTTCCACGTCGCGTCGTTGAACTGCGGTAGCACGATGATCGCGACTGCGTCCGCATCCTCGAGATCCCGCCCGAGTCGCGTGAAAGCCACCTTCCCCTGCATCGGTTGATCCCCTGGGTCCGACAGCCCTTCCAGCTGCCGGGACAGCCTGCTCCTGATCTTGTACGCCAGCAGGGCCAGATACTGGTCGAAATCGCCTCTGCGACCGACCATCTCGAGATCGAACGCCCGCTCTCTACTGAGGTCGGCCACCGGCGCGGCCATGATCCGGCCACCGGAGGCGCCATCGAACTCCTGCTTCAAGTGGTGTACGCACCTGTGAATCAACGAGGTACGCCCGCAGCCCGTGGGCCCGGCCACCACCACCAACTGACCGAATCTGGTGAGGTGCGTCGACGGGTCCGGTAAATGGTTGACGAAGCTGCGGTATCCCTCCTCGGCTCTGTCCACTGGGAGGTAGTACGCCTCGTGTTCCCTGTCGTGCCACGGTCGCAGCGCACGGAGGGACTGACCCAGTACGGGGGGCAGTTCGAAGGGGTTCGGAATCTCCTCAGGCCTACCCGCATGAGCACTGCTGGTCTGTGTCATCACGATGCCCTCCCATCACGCCGCTGCTGTTGTCACCGTCGCAAGCCGATGACACCAGCAGCCCGCTCCGCCTCTCGAGCTGCCTGTTCGACCGCCGTTCGCAGGTGCATCAAGCCGGTCCGCGCCTCCCGTACCCGAGGGCTGTCCGCCGATCGGTCCGGCCCGGACCACGAATCGCGCATCGACTCACAGAACGTCTCGACAGAATCACGGATCGCCTCCATCGATGGGCCCAGGACCGCCGGCAGGGCATCGAGATGCAGCATCAGCCGGAGGCGGGGCTCGTCGAGGCTGGTCCCCTTCGGTTGTCTGGCGGAGGCATCCGCGTACCGGGTGAGAGACTCGTCGGCTGCCCGAATGAACTCGGCCACGGCCACCCGAAGCTGGGCGGCCTGCTGGCGTGCCTCAGTCCGCCGGTGGACGCCGGTCGTCAGCACACTGGTGAACAACGCGCTGATCAGAGCGGACACCAAGGTGAGTGCGCCACCGATCAGCAAGCCACGCATCTCGGAGGTCGGCCCGGCGCGTGCTGCGTCTGGATCGATGCTGAACGCCGCGACCATGGTGGCGCAGGCGGTGTCGAAGTCGGCCCGATGCGTGTCCCGCCATCGCGCGATCGCCACCCGTTGCCCGTCCACCACCACCCGGTCCCCGCTTACCGACTCGACCAGGCCGAGCAACTCAGCAGCCCGGCCGACCTGCTGATGATGCTGGGGCGACAGGCAAACCAGCGTGGACGCTTCCTGATCCAGCGGCTCGTCGGCCAGGCTCCGTGCCGGATCGGCGATCACGATCGTCATCAGTACGAGGCAGGCGAGCAGCGACTGTATCCGACCAGTGTGGATCGCTCGCATACTGTGTCACTGTAGCGCTCTGATTCCCGTGTGACTGTCCCCCGACGGCACGAATACGGCTTCAGTCCGATAGCCGTCTCGGCGGGCACCTGAGGGCGACGAGGGCTCAACGGGGCTGGGCGGGAGTCCGGTACGCGAAACGGCCCGCCAGGGATATCCCTGGCGGGCCGTTCACCGTGGTAGCGGGGACAGGATTTGAACCTGCGACCTCTGGGTTATGAGCCCAGCGAGCTACCGAACTGCTCCACCCCGCGGCGATGAGTTAACCCTAGCGCATACCGTCAGCCCGCCGCAAAACGACCCCCGTACTGACCGACTGGCCTCGGTGATCCCACCCTGGTCCACTCACAAAAGCGGACAAGTCGGGATCACCGAGGCCGGTTCGGCGTCAGTCAGTTGGCGTCAGCCGGTCGGCGACGGATCGGCACTCGGCGACGGGTCGGTGGTCGACGGCTGGGCACCACCCACCCCGGCAGCCTGCTGCGCCGCCTGGAACGCCGTCATCGCGGCGTCCAGCCGGGCCAGCGCCTCGCCGTACCGCTGGAAGTCACCGGCCGCCTGCGCGGCGCGGGCCTCGTCGATCGCGGCGCTGACCTCGGCGGCGGCCGCCTGCAGCTCCGGGGTCACCAGACCCGGGTCGCCGGTGGCCGGCGGGGTCGGGGTCGGGGTCGGGGTGCCACCGGGCTCCTCGCCCTCACCCTCGCCTTCGCCCTCTGGCGGGGTCGTCGGCGCACCACCCGCCTCCGCCTGCTCGATCAGCTGCCGGATGCCGTCCTGCACGCTGTTGGCCAGCACCACGTACGAGCCGCCGTCACCGTAGGAGAGCAGTACCCGCTGCAGCAGCGGGTACGCGTTGGTCTGGTTGCTCTTCACGTAGACCGGCTCGACGTAGAGCATGCCGTTGCCGAACGGCAGCGACAGCAGGTTGCCGTACTGCACCTGCGCCTGGTTCGACGACAGCAGGTTCAGCTGCTGCCGGATGGCCGCGTTGTTGGTCATCCGCTGGTGCACCTGCACCGGGCCGGAGATCGCCGTCTGGTCGGGCAGCTCCAGCACCTGCAGCTGTGGCTGTCCGTCGACGTACGACCCGGAGATCAGCGCGGCCAGGTTCTGCCGGCCGGCCGGGGTCACCGCCGAGGTCAGCTGGAACCGTGGCTCGTCCTGCTCCGGCAGCTGGGTCATCAGGTAGTACGGCGGCTGCTTGACCTCGCTGTCCGGCGAGTCCGGGACGTTCGGCACCTCCCAGAAGTCCTGCCCGGAGAAGAACTCGGCCGGGTTGGTGACGTGGTAGCGGGCCAGCAGGTTGCGCTGCACCTTGAACAGGTCCGCCGGGTAGCGGAAGTGGTCGACCAGCTCCTGCGGCGTTTCCGCCTTCGGGATGACCAGGTCGCCGCCGAACGCCGCGTTCCAGGCCTTGAGCACCGGGTCGTTCTCGTCGAACTCGTAGAGCCGGACGGTGCCGTCGTACGCGTCGACGGTGGCCTTGACCGAGTTGCGGATGTAGTTGACGTTCTCCCGGGCCAGCACGAAGGTGCCCTGGCCGGTGAGCTCGTCGGCGGTCTCCACCTGCAGGTTCACCCGCTCCGAGTACGGGTACGTCGCAGAGGTGGTGTAGCCGTCGACGATCCACTGGATCCGGCCGTCGACCACCGCGGGGTACGGGTCGCCGTCCATGGTCAGGAACGGGGCGACCTTCTCCACCCGGTCCCGTGGGTTGCGGATGTACAGCAGCTTGGAGTTCTCGTTGACCGCCTCGGAGAGCAGAAAGTTGGTCTCCTGCTCCTTGATCGCGTACAGCAGTTTGCGGCCGAACGAACCGACCTCGACCCCGCCGGTGCCGGTGTAGGTGTAGTACTGCTCGCCGCCGCTGGAGGTCGGCCGGTCGAACTCGACGTTGCTGTCGCCGGGCGAGCCGACGATGGCATAGTCGGTGCCGTCCATCTGCTCGCCGTAGTAGATCCGCGGCTGCTCGACCGGGATCCGCTCGGTCGCCGAGGAGCACTGCTCCTGGGCCTGGTCGCCGAGGAAGCCGGAGACGAAGTACGGCTGCCCGCCGCAGACCACCCGGTTGGCCGGCGCGCCGACCATGCCGTACCCGTGGGTGAAGACGGTGTGCCGGTTGAGCCAGTTGCTCTGCTGCTCGGTCAGCTCGCTGTAGTTGATCTCCCGCATGCCGACGACGTAGTCCTGCCTCTCGTCGTCGATGGTGTAGCGGTCGATGTCCAGCTTGGTGCCGAAGTCGTAGAAGCCACGCACCTGCTGCAGCTGGGTGTAGGTCTCGGAGACCAGCTGCGGGTCGAGCAGCCGGATGTTGGGCACCACCGCGGTGTCGGTGGCCAGGCTCTCCGGCGGCGTCAGGTTCGTCGCCGGGTACGGCGTCTGCTGGCTGATGTCCAGCCCGAACGCTTCCCGGGTGGCGACGATGCCCCGTTCGATGAACGCCGCCTCCTTGTCCCGCAGGCTCGGGTTGACCTCGAAGGTCTGCACCGCCCACGGGTAGATGCCACCGATTGCCACGGCGGAGATGCCGAGCAGCGCCAGCGAGATGCCCGGCCAGACCAGGTTGCGCATCACCGCGTTGGAGAACACGATGATCGCAATCGCCACCACGATCGAGATGTACGCCAGGATCTCCTTCGCCGGCAGCAGTGCGTTGATGTCGGCGTAGCCGGCGCCGTAGATGCGCGCCTGCTCGTTGTACTCCAGCAGCATGCCGCGCCGGTCGAGCACGTAGGCGACCGCCTTGAGCAGTACGAAGACGGCGACCAGCGTGGTCAGGTGGGCCCGCGCGGCGGTGGTCATCCGGTCGCCGATGCCCTGCAGCCGTACACCGCCGTAGAGGTAGTGCACGGCGAGCGCGCCGATCACCGACAGCACCACGGCGGTGAACGCCAGGCCGAGCAGGTAGCGCAGGAACGGGTACTCGAAGACGTAGAAGCCGATGTCGATGCCGAACTCCGGGTCGGTGACGCCGAACTCCTGGGAGTTGCGGAACAGCAGCCACTGGCTCCACCGGTTCTGCGCGGACAGCCCGGCGAAGACGCCGACCAGGGCTGCGGCCGCGGTGATCCAGATGCCGATCCGGGGGCTGAGCAGCATCCGGTAGCGCTCCAGGCTGACCTGTTCCGGCGAGTGCGGTCGCAGCGCCGGCCGCAGCCGGTACGCCAGCCACAGGTTGGCCGCGACCACCAGTGCCATGGCCAGGCCGACCGCCGCGAACAGCAGCAGTCGGGTGAACAGCACGCCGGTGAAGACCTGGGTGTAGTCGACCTCCTCGAACCACAACCAGTCGGTCCATGCGTTCACCCCCCAGCCGAGCAGGGTGAAGAGAAGGAAGATCCCGATGAGTACGCCGACGGTGACCCGGCCACGTCGGCTCATTCCGGGCATTGGGCTGCTACGCATGACCACGACTAGGTACTCCGCACGTTGGTGTGATCCGCTGGGCGATCAGGCACCAAGACTACGGGGTGTGTCCACCTCAAGGCCGGTTGAGGTGGACCTGACCGGGGTGTCAGTCGCTGCCGCAGAGCGTCGGCTTCTCGCCGGTACGCAGCCGGTCCAGCGCGTCGAGCGCCTCGTCGAGGGTGGCCACCCGCAGCAGCGGCAGGTCGGGTACGGCGTTCGCGACCGCTTCGGCGCAGTTGGCCCGCGGGACGAGGAAGGCGACCGCACCCGCTTCCTTGGCTCCTACCAGCTTCTGCGGGATACCACCGATCGCGCCGACGTTGCCCTCGTTGTCGATGGTCCCGGTCCCCGCGATGATCTTGCCGCCGGTGAGGTCCTCGGGTTCGAGCTTGTCGATGATGCCCAGGGCGAACATCAGCCCGGCGCTCGGCCCGCCGATCTCGTCGAGGTCGATGGTCAGCTCGAACGGCCTGGGCTGCTCCTCGGTGATCTCGATGCCGATCCGGGGTGGGCCGCCGTCGCTGGCCCGGGTGGTGATCTCGGCGGTGGCCGACTGGCCGTCGCGGGTGTAGCCGATGGTCAGCGTGCTGCCTTCCGGCTCGGCCCGGATCAGCTCGGTCAGCTGGGTCGCCGAGCTGACCGGCGTGCCGTCGACCGAGGTGATCACGTCGTCGACGTCGAGCAGCCCGACCGACGCCCCGTCCGGGGCGACCGCCCTCACCAGCACCTGCACCGGGTAGCCGAGCTGGCGCAGCGCCGCGGTCTCGGCGCTGGTCTGCGACGCCGCGAAGTCCTCGGCGTTGCGCTCCTCGACCTCTTCCTGGGTCTGCCCCGGCGGGTAGATCACCTCGTACGGCACCACCGCCTCGGCGTCGCTCAGCCAGCCGGCGACCGCCTCCCGCAGCCCCACGTTGGGACGTACGCCGACGGTGGTGAGCCGCAGCTGCCCCGCCGAGGTCGAGGTGTCGGTCCCGGTGATCTGGATGACGTCCTCGCCGTCGTCGGTGCCGAGCGTGTCGACCGTCGGGCCGGGGCCGAGCACCACGTACGGGACCGGTGCGGCGAGCACGGCGTAGGCGAGCAGTGCGGTGAGCAGCGCGCCGAGGATGACCGTGACACCGCGACGTCTCATGCGCCTGAGCGTACCGACTGCGGTCGGGCCTGTGACGCGGAGCTTCGCGCTGAGCGGAACGCACCGGCGGCGTTGCGGCCGGTGGCCCGCGTACCGTGGAGGGCGTGCCTGATATTCCGTTCGGCTTCCAGCTCCCCGGCGGCCAGCCTCCGGACCCCAACGACCCACGGCAGATGCAGCAATTCATGGCGCAGCTGCAGCAGCTGCTCGCCGCTCCGGGCAGCGGCCCGGTGAACTGGGACCTGGCCCGGCAGGTGGCGGCCAGCCAACTCGCCGCCGAGGGTGACCCGTCGGTCAACCCGCACGAGTGGCACACCGTCGAGGAGTCGCTACGCGTCGCCGACCTGTGGCTCGAGTCGTCGTCGACGTTCCCGTCCGGGACCCGCACGTCGGCGGCGTGGAACCGCAACGAGTGGATTTACCGGACGCTCGACGTGTGGCGCAAGCTCTGCGACCCGGTGGCCGGTCGGATGGTCGGCGCGATGGGCGACCTCGTTCCGCCGGAGGCCCGCAGCCAGCTCGGCCCGATGCACGCCATGATGACCACTCTCGGCGGGGCCCTGTTCGGCGGTCAGCTAGGCCAGGCGCTCGGCTCGCTCGCCACCGAGGTGCTGTCGGCCAGCGACATCGGGCTGCCGCTGGGCCCGGCCGGCACCGCCGCGCTGCTGCCGGCCAACATTCGGGCGTACGGGTCCGGCCTGGAGCTGCCCGAGGAGGAGGTCCGGCTGTATGTGGCGCTGCGTGAGGCGGCCCACCAGCGCCTCTTCGAGCATGTGTCGTGGTTGCGGGGGCACGTGCTGGCCGCGGTGGAGACCTACGCGTCCGGGATCACCGTCAACCGGGAGGCGATCGAGGACGCCCTCGGCCGGGTCGACCCGATGAATCCGGAGTCGATGCAGGAGATCGCCATGGAGGGGATCTTCACTCCCGAGGACACCCCCGCCCAGCAGGCGTCGTTGGCCCGGATCGAGACGGTCCTCGCGCTGATCGAGGGCTGGGTGTGTCACGTCGTCGACAGCGCTGCCGGGGACCGGCTACCGAACGTCGTGAAGCTGGCCGAGGCGTTCCGGCGTCGGCGGGCGGCCGGCGGGCCGGCGGAGCAGACCTTCGCCGCCCTGGTCGGGCTGGAATTGCGGCCCCGCCGGCTGCGCGAGGCGGCCGCGCTGTGGGCCGCGCTGGACACCCATCGTGGGGTTGACGGCCGGGACGCGTTGTGGAGCCACCCCGATCTGCTGCCGTCGGACGACGACTTCGCCGACCCGGAGGCGTTCGCCCAGGCGAAGACCGACTTCGACCTCGGTGACATCGACTTTGGCAGCGAGCCGCCGGGGCAGCCGGAGCCGCCGGCCGACGGGCCCCGCTGACCGATAGGCCCGGGTTCAGCCGGTGGTCAGCAGCGCGCGGGTGGTCTCCCAGCCTTCGACGGCCGGGTTCAGGGCCGCCAGGTCCGCCGGGCCCCGCAACCGACGCCAGGGCGGCGTCACCGCCACCTGTCCCGGGTGCGGCGCCGCTGCCCGGACGGCCTGCGGATCGGCGGCGAGGGTCAGCGGCGGCAGCCAGTCCGGAGCCGGCAGTTGGGCCGCCACGCCGAGCAGTCCCCCGCCGTCGCCACCGGTCGGAGCCACCGCCACCGGCCGGGTGGTGATCGGTCGCAGCAGCTTGCCGATCAGCAGGCCGGGCAGGTCCGGTGCGTCGGCGGCGAGCACCGCCGCCTGGTCGTAGCCGTGTGCCGCGACGGCGGCCAGCGCCGCGTTGACCGAGATCTCCGGCAGCGGATGGATCGGCATGTCGGGCCAGGCGATCGACCTGGCCAACGGCAGGTCCGCGTTGCTCGCGGCGATCGCCGGTTCCACCTGGCGCAGGGTGGCGAGCAGGTCGACCATGTCCTCGGCCAGGGCGGCCCGCCAGGCGGCGGGATCGGTGCCGGGTGGGGACCAGTCGACCAGGTCGAGAAGAATGACCACGGCACGGCGCATCTGACCCACTCTAGCGGCGGCGTACCCGGCAGGTCCGGGGCGTACCCGGCGTGGTTGGCGTAGTCGGTGCGGCTGGCGTAGTCGGTGCGGCCGGCAGGTCGGTCAGTCGGCCAGGACGAAACCGCTGGCCGCCGCCACCCCTTCCAGGTAGCCACGGGCCCGTTCCGCCTTTGGGTAGCGGCCGACGAGCTCCCAGAACCGGGCGTTGTGGCTCGGTACGACCAGGTGCGCCAACTCGTGCAGCAGGACGTAGTCGATGACCCAGTCCGGCATCTCCTGGATCCGGTGGGATATCCGAATGGTCCGGTCCGCCGGGGTGCACGACCCCCAGCGGCTGTTCTGGTTGGTCACCCACCGGACGCTCGCCGGGACCACGACCCGGGCGTGTTCCGGCAGGTAGCGGTCGACCAGCCGGCGGGCCCGGCCGATCAACTCACTGTCTGACCGGCGAAGGCGTTCCTCCCGGGCCGCCAGCCGGGCGAGCATCCGGTCCACCCACTCGGTCTCCTCGGCCCGGGAGAACTGGTCCGGGATGAGGATGACGACGCGTTCGCCCTCCCGGTACGCGGACACCGTCCGGCGTCGGCGCTGGCTGCGCCGCACCTCGACGACCGGCTTACGCGCCCCTGCCATCAGCGGCCCGCGCAGCCCCGGGTTTCGCTCACGATGGCACGCTAATCCGTACTGACCAGGGGAACGCAAGAGGCAACACGGCGTATCGAGGGTGAATCACCCCTTTTGGGGCCGATTGTCGCGAAAAAAGTTACCCACTCGACCGCCGTACGTCGCGCCCGAGCCGCTCAAGGTCACCGTAGGCGATCACGAAGAGGTTTTCACCTCCACCCCCCGGCCCACGATCGCCTGCGGATCTTCTCCCGGCGTGTCACTGCGAATCTGACTTATCCGATCTATTGCGGCATGCACACTCTCGACGTCGACTTACTCACAGTGTCGGTGAATTGTTGACATGGAACCGCCCAGTCCTGGGTAGGGTCCGCGGACCGGCGGTCAACAGTGGCCGCGGAGAAAATCCCAGCGCGCGGCGCCGCCGACGGTCGCCGCGAGCGGGTGCACGCCGGGTCTGCAACCACCCGGCGAGGAGACGAGGAGGGGCACCGTGGCCGACCAGGCCCAGACCTACAACGGTTACTGCGTGAAGTGCAAGGAGAAGCGCGATTTCGAGGGCACTGTCGAGGTGTCGAAGACCGGCATGAACATGGCCAAGGGCAAGTGCCCGGTCTGCGGCACAACAGTCAACCGGATCTTGGGCAAAGCCAAGGTCTGACTTGCGGCGCTGCGTCGAAGGGGCGGCTCCGGCCGCCCCTTCGACGCGTGGCCGGACCCGCCCGACGCAGCGTAGAGCGGCCCGCCACAAAACACCCGACCAACATCGAGTGGCGCACCGCTCTACGCTGCGTCATGTCCGAGCCGCGACACCACCCCGACAGGGCTGTGGAAAACTCGCCGGAATCTGTGGATAACCGAGGACGCGCGGGGCACAGGCTGTGGATAACGAGCCAACGGGCGTTTCGTTACGGTGACAGCCTGTTGTTCATGCCCACCAATCCCCTGCTCAGGCCGACTCTGTTGCCCGGCCTGGCCCGCCTCTGGCGGGACCGCGCCACCCTGCAGCTCGGCTCGGATCCGACGCACGCCGTACTGCTCGACCTCACCGACCCGGCACAGTCCCAGCTGCTCGACCTCCTCGACGGCAGCCGGTCGACCCGCGCCGTACTGGACCACGCCGCCCGGCTCGGCGTCCCGGCCGACCAGGCCCGGCATCTGCTGGACATGCTGATCGCCCGGGGCCTGATCGTCGGCGCGCACACTCTGCTGCCAGCGAACCTGCCAGAGCACGCCCGGCACCGGTTGACCGCAGAGGCGACCGCCCTGGCGCTGCGCCGCGACGAGCTTCCCGGCACCCCGGCGCAGATCCTGCGGCGACGGGCCGCCGCCCGGATCGTGCTGACCGGCCGGGGCCGGCTGGCCCGGCCGCTGGCCGTCGCGGTGGCCGAGGCGGGGATCGGCCACGTCGCCATCGACCTGGCCGGTACTCGCGATGCCCGGGAAGCCATCGCCACCGCCGTCAGCCGGGCCGTCCCGGGAGTCGAGACCCGCCCGGTACGGCGCGGCCAGGCCACCCTGACGGTGCTGCTCGGCGCCGACCGGCCGGCCAACCTGCTCGCCGCGAGCTACGCCCGGCACCGGCAGGCCCACCTGCTGGTCGACATCCGGGACCGGACGCCGGCAGTCGGCCCGCTCGTGCCGCCGACCGGTACCCCGTGCCTGAACTGCCTGGACCTGCACCGTCGGGACCGGGATCCGGGCTGGCCGCAGCTGGCGTCCCAGTTGTGCGCGATCGGCCCGGCGACGATCTGCGACTCGGCGACCCTGCTGGCCGCGGTGAGTGTCGGGACGGCCGAGATCCTGGCGTTCGTCGACGGTGGTAGCCCGGAGACGATCGGGGCGGCGATCGAGGTGCACGCCCCAGCCCGGCTGCGGCGCCGGGCCTGGCCGGCCCACCAGGATTGCCACTGCCACCGGCGCCGGCCGCGCCGCTGCACCCCGGGGCGGAGCCCTGCCGATGGCGTGGGTCACACGCAGGGGGTTGGTGGCATGAGCCACGCTCAGGGAGGGGTCGCGGTACGCGATCGTCGGTAACAATGGCCAGGTGACCGATATCCCGCGCTGGGCCGTGTCCAGGACCGCCAAGCTCGCCGCGCTGCCGATCGGCTTCGCCGGCCGCACCGTCCTGGGGCTGGGCAAGCGGGTCACCGGGCTCGCCTCCGACGTGATCTCCACCGAGATCCAGGAACGCACCGCCGAGCAGCTGTTCAGCGTACTCGGGCAGCTCAAGGGTGGTGCGATGAAGGCGGGACAGGCGCTGTCGGTGTTCGAGGCGGCGCTGCCGGACGAGCTCGCCGCCCCGTACCGCCAGGCCTTGACCAAACTGCAGGAGGCCGCTCCGCCGTTGCCCGCCGGATCGGTGCACAAGGTGCTGGCCGAGCAGCTCGGCGCCGACTGGCGGGAACGGTTTGTCGAGTTCGACGACCGTCCGGCCGCCGCGGCCAGCATCGGCCAGGTGCACCGGGCGGTGTGGCACGACGGCTCCGCAGCGGGCCGGCCGGTGGCGGTCAAGGTGCAGTACCCGGGGGCCGGCGACGCCCTGCTCGCCGACTTCAAGCAGTTGTCCCGGCTGAGCACCATGTTCCGGGCGATCCAGCCCGGGCTGGACATCAAGCCGCTGCTGAACGAGCTACGGGACCGGCTGGCCGAGGAGCTGGACTACGAGCTGGAGGCGGAGTCGCAGCGGGCGTTCGCCGTCGCGTACGCCGACGACGACCAGATCATGGTGCCGGCGGTACTCGCCGCCGCGCCCCGGGTGCTGGTCACCGAGTGGATCGACGGCGTCCCGCTTTCGAAAATCATCTCTTCCGGTACGGCTGACCAACGCGACCGGGCCGGGCTGCTGATGGCGGTGCTGCACTTCTCCGCGCCGGCTCGGGCCGGGCTGCTGCACGCCGACCCGCATCCGGGCAACTTCCGACTGCTCGACGACGGCCGGCTCGGCGTGGTCGACTTCGGCGCCGTGGCCCGGCTGCCCGGCGGGCACCCCGAGCCGATCGGCCGGCTGGTCCGGCTGGCGCTCGACGGGGACTCCGACGCGGTGGTGACCGGGCTGCGCGACGAGGGTTTCATCAAACCGGACGACCCGATCGACGCCCCGGCGGTGCTCGACTTCCTGCTGCCGATGCTGGCGCCGCTGGCGGCCGAGGAGTTCCAATTCACCCGGCAGTGGCTGCGCGACGAGGCGGCCCGGCTGGCCAACCCGAAGTCGCCGGCGTACCAGCTGAGCCGGCATCTCAACCTCCCGCCGGCCTATCTGTTGATCCACCGGGTGACGCTCGGCTCGATCGGGGTGCTCAGCCAGCTGGAGGCCCGGGCCCGGTACCGGGACGTGGTGCGGCGCTGGCTGCCGGGTTTCGCCCCGACCGGCTGACCCGCACGGACGGCCGGGGCCGTGGTCAGACTCATGGCCTGGTAGACGGATAGTGCCCGGTCCCCGCTGTGTTCAGCGGGGACCGGGTTCGGTCAGCGCCCGCTCAGGCTGCGGGCCCAGAGGTGCCGGGCCTGCATGGCGACGGTGCGGGCGGATCGGGGTGCCTCAGTACGCGCGGTGCCGGCCTGAGGCGGTTGCATTCGCGCCCGGGAGAGCGCTTCGTTGAGCAAGTGCATGACGGCTTCTCCTGTGCTGGTCGGTGCTGCGGTGTGGGTTGTCTGTGCCGGCGCCCGGCCGGTGGTCAACGTGCTCCGATGCATGTCAGGCCGCCAGCCGGACGGTGCCGCGGGAGCCGGCGACCCCGTTGGCCGCCATGCGTGCCTCGACCTCGCCCCGCAGGGCGGCGTCGCGGGCCAGGTCCTCCTTGCGTGGCCGGCCCCGGGGCCGCTTGCGCGGTACGACCGCACCCCGCTCGAAGATCTCGCCGCCCCAGACGCCCCACGGCTCGGCCCGCTCGATCGCCCCGGCGAGGCACTCCACCCGCAGCGGGCAGTCCACGCAGAGCGACTTGGCCAGCTCCAGCTCGGTCGGGGAGTCGGAGAACCACAGGTCAGGGTCGAACTTCCGGCACGGCAGCTCCGCCACGACGTCCGGCTGGCCCGTTGCGGCCGGCCGGCACCCCGGCTGGTAGTCGCTGCGGTCGAGAGTGGCAAACGCCAGACTCATCGCCCGGTCACCTCTTTCTTTCGCTTCGATCTCGTAGATCGCTTCCGACTTGCTCGTACCTGTGCGGCGACAAAAACTAAGGCCGCGGATCCCGGTTGCGGGTTCCGCGGCCTCGAGGTGAGCCGGTGTGGTCTGGTGTCAGACCGGCCTTCCTCGAGGTGGAACACCGCGGGCAGCATCCATGAACGGCTTTTCGGCCGCCGGGATGGTGGTGCGAACGCTGCCTTCGGAGCTGCTGGTGCCAGTGGTCGCCGCGACTACGGACGCACCCCGGAACCGGACCCAGCCCTGATCGACGCCAGCCCACCCGGTGACCGTGCGGTGCTGCCCGGTCGGACCGGCGGGCACCGTCGTCGGCACGGCGAGCCGGAGCCGGTGGGTCTGCTCGACCTGAATCTGAATCTGGTGCGCCCCTGCCGAGTGACCGATGGGCGCGACGGCGGCCAGATAGCCACCGACCGTCGGAGCGCAGGCAGCGGTCAGCGTCGACAGCGCGGAATTCTCGTATCTCAGCACCGTCGTCACCTCCTGCCTGGACTCGTCACGGAAAAACCCTCCACCCCGACGGAGCAGCGAGAACACCCACTGCTCGCGAGGTGTGACCTGAGGCTAAGCCTCTTGCGACGCCGGGGGCAAACCATTTTCCGGGTCGGATTCCGAACTTTTCTGCCAGTCAAGATCATCTACGGCCGCGCCGCCCACCAGAGCGTGCACCGACGGACCGTAGAGCCCCAGCTTGCGGGGGCCGATCCCGGCGATAGCCAGCAACTCAGCGTCGCTGCCGGGCCGCCGCTCGGCGATCGCCAACAGGGTCGCGTCGGTGAACACCACGTACGCCGGCACCCGCTGCTCGCCGGAGACCCGCGACCGCCATGCCCGCAGCCGGTCCAGCAGCTCCTCGTCCAGATCCGACGGACAGGTGGCGCACCGGCCCAGCTTGCGGTCGACGCCGGCCAGCAACGTGGTCCCACAGACCCGGCAGGAGACCGGCTGCCCGCGGCGGCGCTCGCCGGGGCGACCCGCCCCCGGACCGCCGCGCTGAGCACCGCCGGCACCACCGCCCGAGCGGTCCAGCTGCGGCAGGAACCGGCAGGGCCGGCGGGCCCGCCCGCCCGGCGACCGAGCGGCACCGTAGGACAGCCACAGCCACTGCCGGGCCCGGGTCACCCCGACGTAGAGCAGCCGGCGCTCCTCCTCCAGTTGCTCGGCGGTGCGGGCGTACGTGGTGGGCAGCGTCCCGTCGGCGAGCCCGACCAGGAAGACCGCGTCCCACTCCAGGCCCTTGGCCGAGTGCAGCGACGCGAGGGTGACTCCGGCGACGGTCGGCACGTGCTGCGCCGCCGCCCGCCGCTGCAGCTCGGCGCAGAAGTCGGCGAGCGGAACCGGACGTTCGCTGACCGCCGCCTCCCCCACCGGTACCAGCACCGGTTGGGCGCCGAACTCCTCGGCCAGCTGGACCAGCGCGGCGAGCGCCTCCCAGCGTTCCCGCGCCGCCCCGCCCGGCGGCGGCTGGTCCGGGGTCCAACCCACCGCGGCGAGCCCGGCGGTGACCGCCTCGGTCAACGGGGTCTCCCCGGGCGTCGACCGGACCGCCGAGCGCAGTGCGACCATCGCCTGCCGGATCTCGGCGCGTTCGAAGAACCGCTCCGCGCCCTGCACCACGTACGGCACCGCCGCCTCGGCGAGGGCCTTCTCGTACGCCTCGGACTGGGCGTTGGTCCGGAACAGCACGGCGATCTCGGCGGCCGGCGTACCCGCCGCGATCAGCTCGGCGCAGCGCGCCGCGACCGCCGCCGCCTCGGCCGGCTCGTCGGTGAAGATCCGCACGTCCGGCTCTGGGCCGGGATCACGCTGGCCGACCAGCTCCAGCCGCAGCCGGGCCTCGGCGCCCCGGGCCTGTTTGATCACCGTGTTGGCCAGCCCCACCACCTGCGGTGTCGACCGGTAGTCGCGGACCAGTCGGACCACCACCGCGTCCCGACAGCGCCGGGCGAAGTCGACCAGGTACGCCGACGTGGCACCGGTGAACGAGTAGATCGTCTGGCTCGCATCGCCGACCACTGTCAGGTCGTCCCGCTCCCCCAGCCAGGCATCGAGCAGCCGCTGCTGCAACGGGTTGACGTCCTGGTACTCATCCACCACGAAGTGCCGGTACTGGGCCCGGACCTGCTCGGCGACGTCCGGGTGCTCCTCGATGCCCCAGATCGCCGCCCGCAGCACGTCCTCGAAGTCGATCACGCCGTTGCCGCGCTTGATCTGCTCGTACCCGGCGTACACCTCGGCCACCTTGGCCGGCTCGTGCGGAGTCTCCCGCAGCGCCTTCGCCGCCGCGACGGCGTACTCGGACGGCTCCACCATCGACGACTTCGCCCACTCGATCTCACCGGCCAGGTCCCGGGCGGCGGCCCGGTCGGTGCGCACCCCGACCCGGCCGGCGGCGAGGGTGACCAGCCGGACCTTGCTGTCCAGCAGCTCGGGCATCTCTCGGCCGCCGAGCAGCCGGGGCGCGAAGTAGCGGACCTGGCGCAGCGCCGCGGCGTGGAACGTCCGCGCCTGCACCCCGCCCACGTTCAGCGCGCCGAGGCGGGCCCGCATCTCGGCGGCGGCCCGCGCGGTGAAGGTGACCGCCAGTACGTGCCGGGCGGCGATCTCGCCGGAGAGCACCCGGTAGGCGATGCGACTGGTGATCGCCCGGGTCTTCCCGGTGCCGGCGCCGGCCAGGATGCAGACCGGCACCGCCGGAGCGGTCACCGCCGTACGCTGCTCCGGGTCCAGCCCGCTCAGCACTCGGCCTGGTCCTGGGTCTGAGTTGATATCGGCCGCCACGGGTAGGAATCATCGCAGCCTCGCGCGACGTTGCACCGGCTAGCCCGGGTGCCGCCCGGGCCGGAACTACTGCGCCCCGGCACCGCCCGGGGCCGGCGACCCGGCGGGCGAGCGCCCGCCGTGGCCCGACGACCGCGGAGGACCTGCTGATGTTGACCATGTATTCGACCAGTTGGTGCGGCTACTGCCACCGGCTCAAGTCGCAGTTCGACCGGGAGCGGATTCCGTACGAGGTGGTCGACATCGAGCAGGACACCGAGGCTGCCGCTTACGTGATGGGGGTCAACGGCGGCAATCAGACGGTTCCGACGGTCCGTTTCCCAGACGGTTCGGCATTGACGAACCCGAGTATCGTTCAGGTTCGGCAGCGGCTCAGCGACCTCGCGGCGAGCTGAGTCGCACTCACGGTCCGTCCGCCGCTGTGCACAACGTCGCATTTGGCTAACACGCCCACCAGAGGACCCCACCGAGGCAGCAATCGGGCCATACTGTTTCGGGCCGTGACCCACATCGCCGCGACATTGGCGGTCACCAAACGGATCGGGGGTGGTTTCCGGTGCAGCCCGAGGAGCCCGAGCAGCCCATACCGAGCCCGAACCTGCGTCGTCGCCGCCTCGGCAGCGAGCTGAGGCGGCTACGGGAGAACGCCGGACTGACCGGTGAGCAGGTGATCGAACGGGTGAAGTGGGCGTCCGCGTCCAAGCTCTCCCGGCTCGAGAACGGGCGCAGCCGGCCGGGGGTCGGCGACGTGATGGACCTGCTCGACCTGTACGGCGTGACCGGGACCGAGCGCGACGATCTGGTCGGCATCGCCCGCGACGCCGGCAACACCCGAGCCTTTCTCAGCTCGTACGCGGTGATGACCAGCCTCCAACGGGCGTACGCCGAGTTGGAGGCTGGTTGCACCGGAATCCAGGAGTACGGCGCGGTGATCATCCCGGGCCTGCTGCAGACCTCCGCCTACGCGAAGGTACGCATCCTCTCGGCGCGCCCGCTGGTGGAGGTGGTTGACGAGCGCACCGCCGGACGCCGGACGATCCTGCAGAAGGCGACCAACCACCGGACCGCCAATCAGAAGCGCAACGCCGACGACCCGGACACCGAGGTCGCGGCCCGGCAGTCCCGGCAGTCGATGCTGCTGCGCGAGAACGGAGCACCGAAGTACACCGCGGTACTGGAGGAGGCGGCGGTCAGCTTGCGCTGCGGCCCACCCGACGTGATGGTGGCGCAGCTGAAGCATCTGCTCGCCATGGCGCAGCTGCCCAACGTCACCTTGCGGGTGCTGCCACCGAACGCCACGGTGGCCTCCTGGTACCTGTCGGAGACCGCGTTCTCGATCTACCACTTCGCCGACCCGGAGGACCTGAGCGCGGTGGCGATCGAGACGCTCGCCGCCGACATGATCGTCAACGACGTGCCGGTGCTCGAACGGTACGGCCAGGTCTTCGACTGGCTCTGCGAGGCGGCCCGCAGCCCGCAGGAGTCGATCGACTGGCTCAGCGACGCCGTGGCCCGGCACGTCGCCGCCGGCGCCACCGAGCTTGACTCCGTACCCGACGGTGCCGCCCCCTCCTCCACCCCTGCCCCGCTGTCCCCGCCCGCTGCGGGCGGGGCAGGCCCCGGCCGACCGGCCGGGCCGCCGATCCAGCGTGGACCGCACGAGCGGGCCACGCGCCGGACCGGCCAGGCGATCCCGGACTGACCGACGGTCCGCCCGCCCGGTCCGCTTGACCAGCAAGGAGCAGGAATGAACCCAGCAGATCAGTCCAGCGTGCGCGTCCCCGGTCCGACCCCGCCCGCCTGGCGCAAGAGCAGCCGCAGCCAGAGCACCAACTGCGTCGAGGTCGGGGCGACGGCGGGTCACCGCGCACCGGTGCTGATGCGCGACAGCAAGGACCGCCGCGGGCCGGTGCTGTCGTTCGACCGCACCACCTGGCGTGACTTCATCGACAGCGCCAAGGACGGCGAGTTCGACCTGGTCTGACCGCCGGCGCCGGACGGCGGGTCGAGCCGGGTGGCCAGCGCCACCCCGACCCGGCTCGACCCCGACACCACCTCCACCGAACGGACATCAGGATCGATCCGTTCGTCAGGTTTGACCGACCATCGCAACGGGTTCTCCTTCTGCGGCGACGACCGATGGAACTTCCAGCAGGAGCCTGTCCGACCTGAGCCATCGGCCGTCCTACCCAGGTCACCGGTTGCTCGGAGTCGTTCATGCGATACCTGATCGTCCGCACGGAGATCCGCGCGGTGGCACACGACGAACTCATCGCCGCGGTCCGCACCGGCCAACGCATTCGCGACGAGCGGACCGCACCCGAGCCGCGCCGGCAGACGGTCTGCGCGGAGAACCTCGAAGCGGCCTTGCACCTGGCCCGCGCACTGTCCACCGTCGGGCCGGTCCGCTCCGGCCGGCAACGGGTGAAGGTGGTGCCGGTCCCGCCCATCGGCTGACCGGCACACGCCCCGGCGCAGGCCCGACCGGCACCCGCCCGGTGGGGTCCGGCGCGGCGGTCACCGGCCGGGGTCCGGTGCGGCCTCCGCCACCCAGCTGCGGATCAGGAACGCGGCGATCGACGCCGGCGGCGCGAACCGGACCGGGTACCCGTCGCCGGAATCGAGCCGCTCACCCGCCAGCCCGGCGGCCACCTCGGCCCGGGTGAACCAGCGCGCCCGGATGATCTCCTCCGGTTCCGGCCGCAGCGGCTGCTCCGGGTCGACCCGGCCGAGGTAGCCCAGCATCAGGGTGCCCGGGAACGGCCAGGACTGGCTGCCGACGTACCGCGTCGCGGTCAGCGTCAGACCAACTTCCTCGGCCACCTCGCGGGCGACCGCCGACTCGGCCGACTCGCCGGGTTCCACGAATCCGGCCAGGCAGGAGTAGAGCCGGCTGGACCCGTCCCCACGCCGAGCGTGGTGGTTGGCCAGCAGGCACCGCCCGTCCGGGCCGGAACCGCCGTCGGTCAACAGCACGATCACCGCCGGATCGGTCCGTGGCCAGCTCCGCGTACCGGTGTCGTCCACCCGGGACCAGCCACCGTCGGTCGCCCGGGTCGGCAGACCGGACGCCGCCGAGTAGCGGTGCCGGGCGTGCCAGCCAACCATCGCCGCGGCGGTGGTGAACAGCCCGGCGTCCCGGTCCGACAGCAGATGGCCGACCTCCCGGACGGTCACCGACCGCAGCTCCGGCTCAGCCACGGACGACGGTGGTACGGCGTCGACCGCGAAGACCGGGGTGCCGCCATCGACCGTACCGATGAAAATGCGATCGGTGACTTCGACGGCGGGTGCCTGGTCCGGGCACACCAGCACCAGGGCGGTCCCGTCGGCACCGTCGCGCACCAGCGCCCGGCCACCCGCCGCGCCGTCCACCACCAGCACCAGCGAACGTGGCCAGGCCCGCGTCAACCACTGCGGATCCCGGCGGTACGGCGCCGCCCGGTCCATCGCGGCGCGGGCCAGCGGCGGTTCTGTACCGGCGGTCGGCTGCGTACCGGCGGTCGGTCCGACGGAGGTGTCACCCGGCGGCATCGGGCACTGCCGCACCCGGCCCGACTACGCCGGTGACCGACGCGTCGGGCGTTTCGACCTCGGTCAACGCGGCGACCGGACCGGCGATCCGCGCGACGTCGCCGAGCACCACCCCCGTCGTCAGCGCCGGTGCCAGGTAGCGGGTCGCGGCGGCCGCCACCTCGTCGCGGGTCGCCGAGACAAGCCGCGCGGTGTGCTCGGCGAGAAACTCCAATGGCAGGCCGAACCCGGCGTAGGTGCTGGCCAGCCCGGCCAACCCGGCCTGTGTCGACATGCCCAGTTGCACGCTGCCGACCGCGTACTGCCGGGCCTGTTCGAGCTCGTCGACGTGGGGCGGCAGCACCGCGAGTCGGCCCAGCTCGTGCAGGGTCTCCAGCAACGCGGGCGCGGTCACCTCGGTCGCCACGTCGGCGGCGAGCAGCAGCACCGATCCGGCCACCGAGTGTTCGACCATCGAGTACGGGCCGTAGCTGTAGCCCTTGTCCTCGCGGATGTTCTCCACCCAGCGGGACGAGAAGTAGCCGCCGAACACCATGTTGGCCAGCTGCAGGGCGGCGTGGTCCGGGTGCCGCCGGTCCACCGCCGGCAACGCGATCCGCATCGACGACTGCACCGCCCCGGGCCGGTCGACCAGCAGCAACGGGGCCGGACGCGGCGCGGGTGCCGCCGGCAGCGTCAACTGCCGGCCACCGGCCGGCCAGCCACCGAGCACCTGCTCGGCGGTGTCCAACACCCGGGCCGGTGACACATCGCCGACCAGCACCAGGTGCGCCCCGGTCGGCCGGACCCGGTCGGCGTGCAGAGCGCGCAGCCCGGCCGGCCGGACGGAGCGGACCTGGTCCACCCCGGGCACCGATTCGGCGTACGGGTGTCGGCCGTACATCCGCCGGGACAGCGCGGCGCGGGCCAGGTGCGCCGGCTGGCTCAGCGCCACCTGGATCCGGTCGGCCAGCCGGGCGCGCTCGATTGCCACCTCGCCGGCCGGGTACGTCGCCCCGGTCAGCACCTCACCGAGCAGTTCTAGCATCCGCCGCAGCCCGGTGACCAGCCCGGCACCGGCGACCAGCAGCCGGTCGGCGTCCACCCCGGCGGACAGACCGCCACCGACCGCCTGCAGCTCGGCGGCCAACTCCACGCCGGACCGGTCAACGGTGCCGGAGAACAGGGTCTGCGACAGCACCGTCGCCCTGGCCAGCGGGGCCCGCGCGAACGGCACCCAGAGCCGGACCTCAACCAGCGGCACCGACGGCCGGCGGACGGCGATCACCCGCAGCCCGTTGTCCAAGGTCCGCTCGGCCACCTTGGGCAACGGCGGTCGACGGGTCGGTCCGAGCGGCGGCAACGGCCTCCGGGTGGGGACGGCGGTCACTGAGCTCCTCCGGGGACGACCTCGATCGTGGCGCGGCGGTACGGACGTAGGGTGGCGGCGGCGGCACGGACCTGTGTCTCGGTGACCGTGCCGAGCATCCGCGGTAACTCGTTGAGCAGCTCGGGGGTGCCCCGCTGCTGCTCCAGCACCGCCATCCGCAGCCCTCGGCCGAGCACCGCGTCGGTGTCGCGCAGCAGGTGGGTGGCCATCCGGGCCTGCACCCGGGCCAATTCGCCCCGGGCGAAGCCGTCGACGGCGAGCCGGTCGAGCTCCTCGTCGACCGCGCCGAGCACCTTGTCGACGTCGCCGCCGGGCGGCAGGTGCGCCTGCAGGACCAACGCCGACGGGTCCCGTACGTCGAACGGCTCCCCCTCGAACGACAGGTAGCCGCCGAGGCTGGTGACCGTACGGTCGCCACGCACCAGCCGCTCCACCAGCCGGGCCGCGTCACCGTCGGTGAGCACCTCGGCGAGCACCACGTACGGCAGGTAGCCGGCCAGGTCGTCGACCGGGTCCGGCACCCGCCAGGCGGCGGCCACCGCCGGCAGCGGAGCCAGCGGATCGGGGTACGTGGTGCGCCGCTCGGTGGTCAGGTCCGGCTCGGCGAAGCTGGGACGGGCCGGCGCCGGCCGGGCCGGGACGTCCCCGAAGTGCCGCTCGACCAGGCCGGTCGCGGCGGTGACGTCGAAGTCACCGGCGACGGCGAGCACCGCGTTGCCACTGGCGTAGTAGCGGGTGAAGAACTCGGCCGCCTCCCCGACGGTGGCGCTGTCCAGATCGGCGAAGGAACCGTAGCCGTCGTGCGCGTTGGGGAAGGTGTCGAACAGCACCGGCGGCAGCCGAAGCCAGGGAAATCCGCCGTACGGCCGGTTGAGCACGTTGACCCGGATCTCCTCCTTGACCACATCGACCTGGTTGCGCAGGTTCTCCTCGGTCAACTGCGGGCCGCGCATCCGGTCGGCCTCCAGAAACAGCGCCCGCTCCAACGCGTTGCTCGGCAGCACCTCGTAGTAGTCGGTGTAGTCCAGGTGGGTGCTGCCGTTGAAGGTGCCGCCGGAGCCCTGCACGTGGCGAAAGTGCGCCAGCTTCTCCAGGTTCGCCGAACCTTGGAACATCAGATGCTCGAACAGGTGCGCGAACCCGGTACGCCCCGGTGGTTCGGACCGGATCCCGACGTCGTAGACGACCGCGACGCCGACCACCGGCGCGCTGCGGTCGGGCGCCAGGACCACCCGCAGGCCGTTGGGGAGGGTGAACCGCTCCACCGGGTACGCGGTCGCCGGGATCCGCACTGTACGCGCCACGCACCGACCCTAACCTGTCGTCGACAGTCCTCGGCGTACCGCCGGATCATTCGACGCGCACGGATGCGTACAGGTCGTCGACCACCCAGTCGAGCTGGCGGTGGGTGCCGGGAATGGAGACGAACAGCACCGCGGCGGTCGGCCGTCCGACGTCGATACAGGCGACCGCCACCAGTTCGTCGGTGGCCTGCAGGCCGGGCTGGGTGAAGTGCAGCCGGAACACCGTTAGCCAGGCGGGTCGCCCACCGATCGAGGTCCGCTCGTCGCGGATCAGGTCCATCCGGTTGGGCTGCGGGTAGTACTCGGCACGGACGTCGGCGGCCACCTGCCGGCCGACGCACTCCAGGTCGAGGGAGAGCGCGTCGTTGTCGGCGGCCGGCACGGCGGCGGACAGGATCGAGGCGTGGTAGTCGCTGAACCCGTTGTAGTCCGCCTCGGTCACAAAGTGCTGCCCCACTTTGTACGGCACCTGCAGCGCCCCGGCGTTCCACACCGTCGACCACTGCCGCCACGGTTCGCCGTACTCGGTGTACGAGATGCCGGCGTCCGGGTCGACGGTGCGCGGCCCGGACGGTTCGGGCAGCGCGGGAGCCGGCGTCGGGTCGGCCGGCGAGGGTTGCCCGCCCGGTCCTGCACTGGGGCCGGGGCAGAGCTGGGCCAGCGGCGGCCGGACATCCGGCGGCGGGTCCGGGCTGCCGAACGGGTCCGGGTTGCCGCTGAGCACCAGCACCAGCACGGCGACCAGACCACCGGCGAGCACCACGGCGGCGGCACCGCCGAACCACCACAGTCGTACCCCGTCCCGGCCGCCGCGCCGCGGGTCGGTCGGCGGCGGCCCCGACCCCCCGGCGCCCGGGCCGGTCGGCGGCCCGGTGGGCGGACCCGCACCGGCACCGGCGGCCGGGTACGGGCGGCCGGACCGGGTGACCGGCCCGGCGGACCAGCCCACGGCGGTCCCGGACGTTGACCGGTCAGACGGCAGCGAAGCAGACATCTGTCCTAGTGAAGCACTCGACGGCGGGAAAACCGGCAGCGCCCCGACCGGTCCGGTGGATCAGCGCGGGGCCGCTTCGATGTCGGTGGACCGTACCGGCGGGTCGGGTGCGTGCAGTTCGACGACGACCGGCCCGGCGCCAGCGGTCGGACCGGTGTACCAAGGAGTGACGACAGAAGTCAGGGCCAGCAGCACGCCGAGCATCGCGACGCCGACGACGAGCAGGATCTCCCTCGTCGCGCTGGTCTCGGCTGTCATCTCCACCCGACCTCTCTGCCCGGGGGTCCCGGCGGCGGTGCCTCGTCCGCCACGCAAAGGATCCCGGCGGCGGGCGCGACGTGCAGTCAGCCATCGGACGAAAAGCGTGGATGTCTCGCGGATGCCGCCGCCCGTACGGACGACCCTGCTCATCCGTACGGGCGTCACTGTCCGTCGACACCGGCGGCTCCGCTAGAACGTACGGCCGGCCGCGACGACGAACGGACGGCGGACGGCACGGCCACCGGCTCCGTCGCAGGCGTCAACCGGTCCGGCACCGGGTAGAGGAACCCGCGTACCTGTCTACATCACGGCTCACCGGGGAGAGTGGTGCCGGACGGACCCACCATGTGGAGGAGACACCTGTGACGGACCATCTGGCGGAGATCAAGGCGCTGCCAGTGCCCGAACTCACCGACGGCTACCCGGCCATCGCCGACCACGGCCTGATCGGCGACGGCCAGACCGCCGCGCTGGTCGGCGTGGACGGCACCGTACGGTGGCTCTGCCTGCCGAGATTCGACGGGCCGGCGCTGTTCGCGGCACTGCTCGACGCCGAACGGGGCGGCGCTTGGACGCTGCGGCCGGCCGGCCTGCGCGCCGTCCGGCAGGAGTACCTGCCGGACACCGCTGTACTGCGTACCGAACTACACACCGCCACCGGACGCATGGAGATCCGCGACGCACTGCTGACCACTGCCGCGTCCGGCGAGCCGACGGACGAGCCGGCCGACGGGGGCGGCGGTCGGCCTGACGGGGCCGGACCGGTCAGCGACCGGCCGCTCGGCACCGAACTCGGGGCGGCCTGCGGCGAGCTGGGCCGCCTGGTCACCGTCATCGACGGCACGGTCGACCTGGACATCGGGCTGACCGGCCGGGGTGGGCTGCGGACCACTCCCACCGCCGAGGAGATCGGCATCGAGTTCCTGGCCGGGGACGGCGGCCGGCTGCGGCTGACCGCCAGCCGGCCGGTACCCGGCCTGGACCGGCTGGCCGGCCGGATCCGGTTGACCGCCGGCGACCGGCTCGGCCTGGTGCTGCGCTGGGCGCAGGGTCCGACCAGGCACCGCGACGCCGATCAGCTCGCCGCCGCGCTGGACCGCACCGCTGCGGCCTGGCGGACCTGGAGCCGCCAGATCAACTACACCGGACGGCACGCCGACCTGGTCCGCCGCAGCGCCATCACGCTCAAGCTCTGCGACGACCACGACAGCGGGGCGGTGGTCGCCGCCCCCACGTCGTCGCTGCCGGAGGCGATCGGCGGCCGCCGCAACTGGGACTACCGGTTCACCTGGGTACGCGACGCCGCGTACACCGTCTACGCGCTGCGCCGGGTCGGGATGGCCGCCGAAGCTGAGTCGTTCCTGTCCTGGGTGTTGCAGGCCTGCACCCGCGACGGCCGACCGCACGTGCTCTACACCCTGGACGGCACCCGGCCGGCCCCCGAACGGATCGACCCGGACCTGTCCGGATACCGCGGTTCCCGGCCGGTGCGCTGGGGCAACGCGGCGGCCGATCAGATTCAGCACGACGTGTACGGCGAAATCCTCGACTGCGCCTGGCAGTGGGCCCGGGCCGGCGGTGCGGTCGACGACCGGCGGTGGTCCCGGCTGACCCGGCTGGGCCGCTCGGCGTTGCAGCACTGGCGTACTCCGGACCACGGCATCTGGGAGATTCGCCACGAGGGCCGCCCGTTCACCTACTCGGTGGCGATGTGCCAGGTGGCGGCGGACCGGATGGCCCGGCTGGCGACCGCCACCGGCCGACGCGACGAGGTCGAGCGGTGGCGGCGGGCAGCCGAGGAGATCCGCTCGGCGCTGCTGACCGAGGCATGGGACGACGACAACGGGCATTTCACCGAACACCTCGGCCAGCCCGGCACCGTCGACGCCAGCCTGCTCGCCCTGCCGCTGCGCCGGGTGGTCGACCCCGCCGATCCCCGGATGGTCGCCACCGTCGACGCCGTCCAGCAACGCCTCGGTGCCGGCGGCGACCTGCTCTACCGCTACCTGCCCGAGGAGTCGCCGGACGGGGTCGGCGGCGGCGAGGGAGCCTTCCTGCTCTGCTCCTTCTGGTGGGTGGACAACCTGGCCGGCAGCGGCCAACTGGACCGGGCCCACGAACTGTTCGAACAGCTCTGCGGCCGGGTGAACCACGTCGGGTTGCTCCCCGAGCAGATCGACCCCGCGACCGGCGCCTTCCTGGGAAACTTCCCGCAGGCGTTCAGTCACATCGGGCTGATCAGCAGCGCGGTCAACCTGGCCCGGTACGGAAGGATGCGGACGTGACAGCGAACGTGATCGTGCTCGGCGCCACCGGCGACCTCACCACCCGTTATCTGTTGCCCGGCCTGGCCCAGCTACGTGAGCTCGGCCGGCCGGCCGGCGGGATGCGGCTGATCGGGGTGGCCCGCGACGAGCTCGACGACCGTGGCTTCCGGCACCGGGTGAGCGCCGCGCTGCGCGAACACGCCCCCGAGGTGGCCGCCCGGGCCCGCAGCGAACTCGCCGAGACGGCCAGCTACGTCCACGGTGACGTGACCGACCCGGAGGTGCTGGCGACGGCGCTGGGAATCGCCCGGAACGGCGAGCGGGCCAGTCACGGTGACGACGCCGTGGTGGTCTACCTGGCCCTGCCGCACCGGTTGTTCGAGCCGGTCGTGATCGCGCTGGGTCGCTGCGACCTGCCGGCCGGCATCCGGCTGGTGGTGGAGAAGCCGTTCGGCGAGGACCTGTCCAGCGCCCGGCGGCTGAACACGGTGCTGCACCAGGTGCTGCCGGATGACCGGGTGTTCCGGGTGGACCACTTCCTGGCCAAGCAGACCGTGCTGAACCTGCTCGGGCTGCGGTTCGCCAACCGGGTGCTGGAGCCGCTGTGGAGCAACACGCACATCACCGGGGTCGACATCGTCTTCGACGAGACGGTCGACGCGGAAGGTCGGTCCAGCTACTACGACCACGCCGGCGCGCTGCGCGACATGGTGCAGAACCATTTGCTGCAGCTGCTGACCCTGGTTGCGATGGAGCCGCCGCTGACCGTCGACCCGGCCGACCTGGCGGTGCGCAAACTGGACGTGCTGCGGGCGGTCCGCCCGATCCGGGCCGCCGACGTGGCCGCCTGCACGGTACGCGGTCGGTACACCGCCGGGGTGGTCCAGGGCCGGCGCGGCGAGCAGAGGGTGGCCAGCTACGTCGACGGCGCCGGGGTCGACCCGGCCCGAAACACCGAGACGTACGCCGAACTGACCGTCCACATCGACAACTGGCGGTGGTCGGGAGTGCCGTTCAAGCTGCGTACCGGCAAGGCGTTGGCCGCCGACCGGCGCGAGATCGTGATCCGGTTCGCCGACGTGCCACACGCGATCTTCACCGGCCGGAACAGCCCGTGCAACGAGCTGCGGCTGCAGCTCGACCCGGACCGGATGTCGCTGCGGCTCAACGTCAACGGCATCGGCGACCCGTTCGACCTGGAGCCGGTCGAGATGGTGACCGAACTGGCCCGGCAGGCGCCGAGCCCGTACGGGCAGTTGCTGCTGGCCATCATCGAAGGTGACACCCGGCTCAGCGCCCAGGCGCAGGAGGCCGAGGAGAGCTGGCGGATCATCGAACCGGTGCTCGCCGGCTGGGCGCAGGGCCGGACACCGCTACGCGACTATCCGGCCGGGAGCACCGGACCACGACCCTGACCGGGCGGGCCGCGTACGGCTCCCGGTCGGGCCGGACCGCGTCGCGGTCCGGCCCGGTCCGGTCCCGATTTGGCCGGTCAGCGGGCCGCCGGACGGCGGGCCGGGCGACGCCGGCCGCCCGGTCGGCGCCCGGGGCGCCGACCGGTACCGGTGCCGCCGGCGGTGCCGGTCGGAGTGTTCTTCGCCGCCGCGGCCCGGGTCGGCGTGGGCAGCGTGACCGGCACCCCGGACGGGGTGCGGGCGCCGGTGACCCGGGCCAGCTCCGTGTCCGCCGGGCCGACCGAGCTGCGCTGTGGACGGATCTTCGCGGCGGCCATCAGGCGGTCCATGTCCCGCCGCTGCTCGGGCAGGACCAGGGTGGCCACCACGCCGGTGGCACCCGCCCGGGCGGTACGCCCGCCCCGGTGCAGGTAGTCCTTGTGGTCCGCCGGCGGGTCAACGTTGAGCACCAGGTCGAGGTCGTCGATGTGGATGCCGCGGGCCGCGACGTCGGTGGCGACCAGCGCGGTGACCTGACCGGTCTTGAACTGCTCCAGGATGCGGTTGCGCTGCCCCTGGGACTTGCCGCCGTGCAGGGCTGCCGCCCGTACCCCGCTGGCGAGCAGCTGGCGGGCCAGCCGGTCGGCGCGGTGCTTGGTGCCGATGAACATGATCACCCGGCCGTCCCGGGCGGCGATGGCCGCCGTGGTCGCCGGCTTGTCGGCGGCGCTGACGTGCAACAGGTGGTGGCTCATCGCGCCGACGGTGGCGGTGGACGGGTCGACCTGGTGTGACACCGGGTCGGTGAGGAACTCGCGGACCAGCCGGTCCACCCCACGGTCCAGGGTGGCCGAGAAGAGCATCCGCTGTCCGCCCGGCGCGACCTTACGCAAGATCATGGTGACCTGCGGCAGGAAGCCCATGTCGGCCATCTGGTCGGCCTCGTCGAGCACCGCCACGGTGACGTCGTCGAGCTGGCACGCGCCCCGGTCGACCAGATCGTTGAGCCGGCCCGGGGTGGCGACGACGATTTCCGCGCCGGAGCGCAGCGCGTCAGCCTGGCGTTGGATCGACAGGCCGCCCACGACGGTGACGCAGCGCAGCCGCACCGCCCGGGCGTACGGTTCCACCGCGGCTGTCACCTGCTGGGCCAGCTCACGGGTGGGGACCAGGACCAGGGCCAGTGGCCGGCCGGGGCGGGCGCGCCGCCCGGCGGTACGGGCCACCAGCGGCAGCCCGAAGGCGAGGGTCTTGCCGGAGCCGGTGCGGCCGCGGCCGAGGACGTCGCGGCCGGCCAATGAGTCGGGCAGCGTCGCCGCCTGGATGGGGAACGGCTCGTTGATGCCGTTGGCGGTCAACGCGGCGAGCAGGCTCGCCGGCACACCGAGGTCGGCGAACGAGGGCGTCTGGACGTGAGGAATCGTGGTGGTGCTCATCTGACCGGATCGGCCTTCCGCTAGCTAGGTGGCACGTAGCGAGGAAGGCGCCGGGCGGTGGGGTCGCCAGCAGCGGGTCACAAGCACGAACCAGGGTAGGACTTGCTGCGGTCCGGCTCCCGCCGCTCAGGCGGCGGGAGCCGGACCGTCGTACCGAACAGCTCAGAGCGGGCGGATGTTGGCCGCCTGCGGGCCCTTCTGGCCCTGGGTGATCTCGAACTCGACCCGCTGGTTCTCGTCCAGGCTCCGGTAGCCGGAGGACTGGATCGCGGAGAAGTGGGCGAACACGTCGGCACCGCCCTCATCCGGGGTGATGAAACCAAAACCCTTGTCCGCGTTGAACCACTTGACGGTGCCTACTGCCATGTAACTCTTCTCCTTGATGGAACGATCGGACCCGAGACTGCCTGCGGGCCGATGTGAGATCCGCGCTTACTACGCGGACCGGCGTCGCGGTGCTGATCGCCCCATCCGGAACAGAGCCCGGACACAACAAAGAGCGCCTGGGCCGAGACCCCACAGGCGCTCGCACTGTCTCTGTGACCGGCCGGCCGGCGGGTAGCACCGGGGGCGGCACGGGGAACCAAAACTGCAACAGCGCCAGGCTATCACGAATCCGGCGCGTCACCCAGCAACGGCAGATCACTGATCAGCTTCGCCAGCCCGGCCCGGTCCAGCAGGTCCGCCGGGCGCACGGTGACGCCGTCGCGCACGTAGTGGAACGCCGCCCGGACCTGCTCCACCGGCACCCCGGCCAGGTCCGCCCAGGCCAGCCGGTACGCGGCGAGCTGCACCGCCGCCGCGGCCTCGGCCACCCCGGTCGGTTGCCGGCCGGTTTTCCAGTCGACCACGTCGTAGCGGCCACCCGGGCCGGCGAACACCGCGTCCATCCGGCCACGGACCACCACCCCGGAGATCACCGTGGCGAACGGCACCTCCACCTCGACCGGCACCCGGCCGGCCCACTCACTGGCCAGGAACCGCTCCTGCAGCTCCAGCAGGGCGTCATCGGGTGCGGCGTCGGCGTCGGCGGCACCGGGCAACTCGTCGACGTCCAACAGCCGGTCCGCGCCGAAGCGCTGCTCCAGCCAGATGTGGAACGCCGTCCCCCGTCGGGCGTACGGGTCCGGTCGACCGGGCAGCGGCCGGCGCAGCGTGCGGGCCAGCCCGAACCGGTCCCGACGCAGGGCCACCAACTGCGACACCGACAACTGGTCCGGCAACGGCACGTCCACCGGCCCGACCCCGTGGGCCAGCCGATCCCGCTCGGCGAGCAGGATCCGGGCCTCCGCCCACCACCCCGCCGAGGGCTGATCGTCCGGCGGGTCGACCGGCCGGTCCATCGCCTGACGGACCAGGTTCGCCGCCTCCGCCATCCGGGGCCGCTGCGCGCCCAGCGGATCGGCCGGCCACTCGGCCCGTACCGTCACCTCGTCGATCGGGTTTGCCGCACCCGGCAGCGGCTCCGGCGCCCAGTGGTCCACCACCCCCGCGCCGGCCAGGCAATCGTCGTGGATCTCCTTCAGGAACACCGACGGCCCGCGGTGCCGTTTCACCCCGGCACCCCACCAGTAGCCGGAGCAGAGCAGCAGCCGGCGCGGCCGGGTGACCGCCACGTACGCCAGCCGCCGCTCCTCCCGCTCGTCGTGCTCGCGCCACCGCTTTCCGAACTCGGTCAGCTCCCGCTCCACCGCCTTTTGGTCCTCGGCGTCGTCGAGAGCCAACGCCGGCAGGCCGTCCGCGTCGCCGCGCAACGGGAACGGCAGCACCCCGAGGCCGTACAGGTAGTGGTCCGAGCCACGCACCGCCCCCGGCCAGACGTCGCGGGTCAGCCCGGCCACCGCCACCACGTCCCACTCCAGGCCCTTGGCGGCGTGCGCGGTGAGGATCTGCACCGCGCCGGACACCACGTCGATCTCGCCGGGGCTCAGCCCGCGTTCCTCGTCCTCGGCGGCGTCCAGGAACGCCAGGAACGCCGACAGGGTCGCGGTGTCCGACTCACCGGCGAACCGGGCGGCGACGTCGCCGAGCGCGTCCAGGTGCCCGCGGGCCAGCCCGGCGTCACCGCCGCCGGCCCCGCCGGCCCGGACCGCCACCTCCACGTCCAGGCCAGTGGTCCGCTCGACGTCGGCGATCAGGTCCGGCAACGACTGGTCCAGGCGTTGCCGCAGCAGGGCCAGCTCCCGGCCGTACCCACGCAGCCGGGCGTAGCCCTCCGCCGAGTACAGCTGGGCCGGCCCCGGATCGGCCAACGCCTCGACCAGGCTGGCCTCGTCGAGCCGGTCAACGACGATCTCCGGCTCGGCTGCCCCGGCCCGGGGCAGCTCCCGCCGGGCGTCGGCGATCGCCCGGGCCCGCCGGTGCAGCGCCACCAGGTCCCGGGGACCGATCCGCCACCGGGCCCCGGTCAGCAGCCGCAGCAGCGCCGCACCGTCGGTCGGATCGGCTAGCACGCGCAGCGTACTGACGACGTCGCGGACCTCCGGGGTGTCCAGCAGGCCGCCGAGACCGACCACCTCGACCGGCAGGCCGCGGGCCCGCAGCGCCGCCTCGACCGCCGGGATCTGGCTGCGCACCCGGACCAGCACCGCGCTGGTCGGCCGGGCGTCGACCGGGATCTCGTCACCGCGACCCGGCTCGACGCCGGCCGCCCCCCGCCAGGCCGCCAACATGCCGTCGGCGATCCACTCGGCCTCGTCGAGCACCGTGTCCAGCAGCGCGCAGTGCACCGTCGCGGCCGGCGCGCCCCGGGCCGTGCGGCCCGGAATCGGCGGGGCGACCTTCGCGGCGGCAGCCAGCGCCGCCACCCGGGCCCCGGCGGTCCGCAGCGGGCCGGACAGCTGGTTGGCGACGCTGAGGATCTCCGGCCGGTTACGCCAACTGGTGGTCAGCGTCAGCGACCGGGCCGGGGTGCCGTCGGCGCGGGCGAACTCGCCGGGGAACCGGTCCAGGGTGCCGGCGCTCGCCCCGCGCCAGCCGTAGATCGACTGGCACGGGTCACCGACCGCGGCCACCGGATGCCCGCCGCCGAACAGCGACCGCAGCATCACCACCTGGGCGTGGCTGGTGTCCTGGTACTCATCGAGCAGCACCACCCGGTAGCGGTCCCGCTCCAACTCGCCCACCGCCGGATGGTCCCGGGCCACCTGCGCCGCCCGGGACATCTGGTCGGCGAAGTCCATCGCCTCGAAATCGGCCTTGCGCTGCTGGTACGCCCGGACCAGAGGCAGCAGGCGCAGCCGGATCTGCTGGATGGTCAGCGCCCGCCGCACGTCGGCGTACACCCGGCCGGGCCGGGACTGCACCTCGGCGAAGAACCGGCCGGTCCAGCCGGCCAGCTGGTCCGGGGTGACCAGGTGCTCGGCCAACTCCCCGGCGAGTGCCAGCACCGCGTCGGTGACCGTGCCCGGCGCCCGGTCCACCTCGGACATGTCACCGTCGTAGTTGCGGACCAGGAAGTCGACGATCTGCCAGCGGGACGCCTCGGTGAGCAGCCGGGCCGACGGCTCGTAGCCGGCCCGCAGCCCGTGTTCAGTGACCACCCGGGCGGCGAACGAGTGGTAGGTGGCCACCATCGGCTCGCCGGCCAGCGGATCCTCCTCCGCCCGGCGGCCCTGCCGGCCGAGCTGGCGGACCAGCTGTCCCAGCCGGGTCCGGATCCGGTGGGCCAGCTCACCGGCGGCCTTACGGGTGAAGGTGAGGCCGAGCACCTGCTCCGGGCGTACCTGGTCGTTGGCGACCAGCCAGACCACCCGGGCGGCCATCGTCTCGGTCTTGCCGGACCCGGCCCCGGCGACCACCAGCAGCGGCTCCACCGGGGCGGCGATGATCGCCGCCTGCTCCGGGGTCGGTGGCGGCAGTTTCAGCAGCCGGGACAGCTCCTGCGGGGTGTAGCGCGGCCCGGCGTCGGGGCGGCGACGCGGCGGCGGAGCGGCGGCGAACAACGACTGCTGGGTCATCCGTGCTCCGCCGGTGGTTCGACGACCTGCCGGCCCTTGCCGGAGACCGGGCAGCTGGTCTTCACCGGGCAGACCCGGCAGCTGGAGTTGGCCACCGCGGAGAACGTCGACGCGGCCATCGTCTGGGCGGTACGGCGGACCATCGCGCTCGCCCAACCGGCGTCGTCGGTGTCGGCCAGCGGCTCCTGCTGCTGCTCCTTCGCCTCCTTCACCGGGGTACCGAGCTGGACCAGCGCCGCGCCACCGGCGTCGTCGCCGTACTCGGCGAACGCCCCCGCCTCGACCGCCGCCTGGTAGGCGCCGAGCTGCGGATGCTCGGCCAGCTCGGCGGCGGTCACCGAGGTCGACTTACCGGTCTTGAGGTCGATCACCACCAGCCGGCCGTCGGCGTCGATCTCCAACCGGTCCACTCGGCCGGTCAACTCCACCGGCTGCCGCGGGTCGCCCAGCCGTACGGTGAACTCGTGCTCGATGGCGAGCAGCCGACGCGGGTTGCCGGCCAGCCAGCGCAGCAGCTTGTCGACCATGCCCTCGGCGCGGGCCAGCTCCGGACCGGCCATCCAGCGGGCGGCCAGGTCGATCGCGTCGAACCGGGCGGCGACGTACTCCAGCAGTTTCGCCCGGTCGACGCTGGCGTCCTCGGCGAGCATCGCCGCCGCGTGCACCAGGTTGCCGACGCCGGCAGCCGCGCTCGGCTCGCCCCGACCGCCGTGCCGCTCCAGCAGCCAGCGCAGGCTGCACCGCAGCGCGCTCTCCATGGTCGACGGGGTGACCCGGACCGATTCCCCCTCGTCGACCAGCGGCCGGTCGTCGGACAGCGGCCGCAGCCCCCACCAGTCATCCGGGTGGGCACCGGGCACCCCGGCGACCGCCAGCCGGGCGAGCACCGCCGCCGCCTCCTGCCGGCGCTGCGGCTGCGCCGTCTGGTCGGCGACCACGGTACGCAGCTCGGCGACCAGCGCCGGCAGGGTGAGCGACCGGGGCGGCCGGCCGACCGGCAGGGTCGGCAGCTCCTCGCCGTCGGCGTCCACCGTCGACACGCCCAGCTCGTGCAGGAACCGGCTCGGCTGCTCCTCGTGGTCCAGCCCGCCGACCCCTGCGGAGGCGACCGCGGTGACCAGCAGCCGCCGGCGGGCCCGGGTCACCGCCACATAGAACAGCCGCCGCTCCTCGTCGAGCAGCGCCGACGTCTGCGCGACCAGCGACGCGGTGAGCCCGGCCCCGTCGGACCGGCCGGTCAGCACGTCGACCAGCCGTTCCGAACCGAGCAGGCTGCCACGCAGCCGCAGGTCCGGCCAGACGCCCTCCTGCACCCCGGCGACCGCCACCACGTCCCATTCCAAACCTTTCGCGGCGTGCGCGGTGAGCAGCCGGACCGCCTCGCCTCGGTCGCCGCTCGGCGCCAGGGTGTCGGCCGGCAACTGCTGGCCGAGCACATGGTCGAGGAAGACCTCGGTCCGGGCACCCGGCAGCCGATCGACGAACCGGGCAGCCGCGTCGAACAGCGCCATCACCGCGTCGAGGTCCCGGTCCGCCGCCGCGGCCCGCCACCGCCCCCCGGCGTCGGTCACCCCACCGACCGGTACGGTGCCGGCCGGGCCGGCCGGCGTCCGGCCGCGCAGAATCGCGCCGAACCACCGGTCGGCCAGCCCGCTGGTCTGCCACACCGCCCAGAGCACGTCCTCGGCGGTCGCACCCGGCCGGGCCGCGGTGTCCCGCGCGGTGGCCAGCAGCGCCGCGACCGCCTGCGCCGGTGCCGCCCAGCGGCGCTCGATCGCGGCCAGCTCCGCCGGGTCACGCAACGCGTCGACCAGCAGTTCACCGGAGGGACGGCGGTCACCGGCGGCCAGCGCCAGGGCCCGCAGCCCTTGCCGCAGGCGCCGCTCGGCCAGCGGGTCCGCCCCGCCCAGCGGGGAATGCAGCAGGGCGACCGCCGCCTCTTCGTCCAGCCTGTCCGGCTCCAACGCGCAGCGCAGCAGCAACAGCAGCGGCGCCACCGCCGGCTGCCGGTGCAGCGGCAGGTCCTCGGCGTGCACCACGGTCGGCACACCGGCGACGTGCAGCGCCCGCTGCAGCGGCGGCAGTTGCAGCGTGGTCGAGCGCACGATCACCGCCATCCGGGACCACGGCACCCCGTCGATCAGATGCGCCACCCGCAGCGCATGCGCCAGATAGCTGGCCTCGCTGGTCGACGAGCGGAACACCCGTACCGCTACGGCGTCGCCGCTGTCCGGGTCCGCGCCGACGGCCGGCGGTGGGTCGGCCGACGACCGACCGACCATCCCGCCGGCAGGGGCCGGGCGCAGCTCGCGGTGGCCGGCCGGGCCGCGCAGCCGCCGGGCCACCCGAGCGGTGGCCGCCAGCAGCTCCGGGTCGGTGCGGTAGCAGACCGGCAGCAGGATCTGCCGGGCGGGCGCGCCCGAGGCGGTCCGGAACCGGTGTCCGAACGCCGGCACGATGCCCGGATCGGCGCCCCGGAACGCGTATGTCGAGGAGTCCGGGTCGGCGAACGCGACCAGCGGCCGCCCGCCACCGGCGATCAGACCGAGCAGCTCGACCTGCGCCGGGTCCGTGTCGGCCAGCTCGTCAACGTAGACGTAGGACAGCCGGCCCCGTTCGGCCCCCAGCAGCGGCGGATCGTCGGTGAGTAACCCGGTGGCGGCCCGGACCAGCTCGGCGTGGTCGTAGCCGATCGAACCCCGGTTGCTGACGTCGCGCAGCGCGAGGACCGCGACGTACTGGCGCAGGAAGCGGGCCGCCGCCGGCCAGTCAGCCCGGCCGAGCCGTTCGCCGAGCCGGGCCAGCTCGACCGGCCCGACACCGCGTTCGGTGGCCCGCTGCAGCAGGTCTCGCAGCTGGGTGGCGAACGCCCTGGTGGGTAGGGCGGCGCGCAGCTCCGGCGGCCAGCCGACCGGGTCGCCGATCTGATCACCGGCCGGGCCGGTCGAGCCGGTGGAGGCGGTCGAGCCGGTGGAGGCGGTCGAGCCGGTGGAGGCGGCCGGGCCGGCCGGACCGGCGGTCCCCGGCTGTGGGCCGGCCACGTCCAGCAGCTCGCGGATGATCAGATCCTGCTCGGGGCCGGTGAGCAGCCGCGGCGACGGCTCACCCCGTTCGGCGGCGGCCCGGCGCAACAGGCCGAACGCGTAGCCGGGAAACGTGCGTACCAGGGGTTCGTGCAGCACCCGCCGGGAGCCGGCGGCGATCGTCGCCTCGATCCGCCGGCGCAGTGCGACGGCGGCCCGACGGTTGAAGGTGAGCACCAGGATCCGCTCCGGGTCGGTCCCCTCGGCGACCCGGGTGGCGACCGCGTCGACCAGGGTGCGGGTCTTTCCGGTCCCCGGACCGCCGACGACCAGCAGCGGCCCGTCGGTGTGTGTGACCACCGCCTGCTGCGCGGGGTCGTCGAAGCGCGCCGGCTCGGCCTGCGCCGGCCGGCGGACCAGCCGGTACGCCTGCACGCCGCTCATCTCACCACGACGATGGGACAGCTGTCGGCAGCCGGGTGGCCGGCACGCCGGGAAGTGGGCACACCGGACGGCGCGGACCCGGTCAACCTAACCGGGCCTCGATCTCGTCCAGCGCCGCCGACACCGAATCGACAACGATCAGCATCTCCCGGGCCGACCGCCCCACGAACGCCGTCTCCGCCAACGCCGTCAGCCAGTCCAGCAGCCCCTGGTAGAAGCCATCGGTGTCGACCAGCACCACCGGTTTGCGGTGCAGCCCGAGCACCGCCGTGGTCCACACCTCGAACAGTTCGTCCAGGGTGCCAAGGCCGCCGGGGAGGGTGACGAACGCATCCGACTTTTCGATCATCAGCGTCTTGCGGCTGGCCATCCCGTCGGTGACGACGAGTTCGTCGGAGTGGGTGTCGGCCACTTCCAGGTCGACCAGCGACTGCGGGATCACCCCGAGGGTCCAGCCGCCGCCGGCCCGGGTACCGTCCGCGAGCACACCCATCATGCCGACACAGCCGCCGCCGGAGACCAGGGTGTGCCCACGTCGGGCCAGCTCCCGCCCGGTCTCGGCGGCCAGGTCGAGCCACCGCTGCTCGAGAGTGCGCGACGAGGCGCAGAAGACTCCGATCGCGGCCATCCGTGCTACTCCTCTCCTTCCGCCGGCCGGTGGTACCCGGCCGGTGCCCGTTCACCGGCCTGCCGCTCGGCCTCGATCTGGGCGTGCGCCGTCTGGCGCAGCGCCGCCTGCTCCGCGGCGAGTGCGGCATCCGCGTCGACGATGTGCCGTACCGCCTCGGCGACGTCGTCGGTCAGGCAGAGCAGGTCGAGGTCGGCATCGCCGATCCGACCCTGCGCCTGCATCGTGTCACGCAGCCAGTCGACCAGTCCGGACCAGTACCCGGTGCCCATCAGCACCACCGGGAACCTGGTCACCTTGCCGGTCTGCACCAGGGTGAGCGCCTCGAACAACTCGTCCATGGTGCCGAACCCGCCGGGCAGCACCACGAACGCCTGGGCGTACTTGACGAACATGGTCTTGCGGGCGAAGAAGTAGCGGAAGTTGATGCCTACCTCCACCCATTCGTTGATGCCCTGCTCGAACGGCAATTCGATGCCGAGCCCCACCGACACGCCGCCGGCTTCGGTGGCACCCCGGTTGGCCGCCTCCATCACACCGGGACCGCCGCCGGTGATCACGGCGTAGCCGGCACCGGCGAGCGCACGGCCCAGTTCTTCGGCGAGCCGGCATTCCGGGCTGTCCGGCGCGCTGCGGGCTGACCCGAAAACACTGACCGCCGGCGGCAGATCAGCGAGAGTGTCGAACCCTTCGACGAACTCCGACAGGATTCGCAGCGCCCGCCAGGAATCCTTGGTCTTCCATTCACCACGGGCGCGTGAATCGAGCAGACCCTGATCGGCGGTGCTGCGGCGGACCGCTTCCCGGCGCAGGGTCACCGCGCCCCGGTGCCGCTCCGACCCCGGTTCGTCGGATGTCGGGCCGACCCCGTCCGGTCCCGGTCGGGATTGGTCGTCTGGCAGGCAATAGTTGTTCGACTGGTCCATCTGGACAACCGTAGTGGGCGGCGTGCCGTGCTTGACGGGCCGCCCGCGCGTGTCCAGTGCGGACGCCGAGCCGCCCCGCTGCGACGTTCACCTGGACCATGACGAAAAAGGTGATGTCAATCTTGCGTCAAGCGCAACCAAATCGGCTGCGGCTACGTCTTCTCTAACAGATACTGGGTACGCCGGACGGTGGGGAGGACGCCGTCACGGCACCTTCGGGGGGAGGAGTAGTCATGATGACACGTAGCGAACTCATCCGGGTCCGGCGGCAGATGCACCGCCGGATCCGTGTCGTGGTGGCCGAGCGCCGGGTTGCCGGCGGGCGAGCGCTTCCGGCTGAGCCGGGGGACGAAGCCGTCGAGCAGGAGCCGGCACTGCTGCGGTGATCCCGGTTCACTCCGGCGTCAGCCAACGCCGGAGTGTCTCGGCACCTTGCTGAATCCTCTCGATCTCCACGTGCTCGTCACGGGCGTGCGCCAGGTTGGGGTCGCCGGGGCCGAAGTTGAGCGCCGGGATGCCCAGCGCGGCGAACCGGGCGACGTCGGTCCAGCCCAGCTTCGCGACCGGCGGCGCGCCGACCGCCGCGAGGAACTCCCGCGCCGGTGCCGACGTCAGTCCGGGCAGCGCCCCGCCGGCGCAGTCGACCACCTCGACGTCGAACTCGGCGAAGACCTCGCGGACGTGCTGCTCCGCCTGCTGCCCGTCGCGGTCCGGCGCGAACCGGAAGTTGACCTCGACGTCGCACCGGTCCGGGATCACATTGCCGGCCACCCCGCCGCCGATCCGGACCGCGTTCAGCCCTTCCCGGTACTCGCATTCGTCGATGGTGACGGTCCGCGCCGAATAGGCGCCCAGCCGGCGCAGCACCTCACCGGCGGCGTGGATGGCGTTCACCCCATGCCAGGACCGGGCCGAGTGGGCCCGGCGGCCGGTGGTGCCGACCACCGCCCGCAGGGTGCCCTGGCAACCGGCCTCGACGACGCCGTGGGTCGGCTCGTGCAGCACCGCGAAGTCGGCCGACAGCCACTGCGGGTGGGTCTCGGCCACCAGACGTAGCCCGTTGAACCGTGAGTCGATCTCCTCCGCCTCGTAGAACAGGTAGGTGACGTCGTACCTCGGCTCGGCGACGGTGGCCGCCAGATGCAACGCGTGCGCCACCCCGGACTTCATGTCCGAGGTGCCGCAGCCGTAGATCACGCCGTCGACCACCCGGGACGGGAAGTTGTCGGCCAGCGGCACGGTGTCCAGATGCCCGGCGAGCACCACCCGTCGGGAACGCCCCAGCTCGGTCCGGGCCATCACCGTGTTGCCGTACCGCCCGGTGGTGAGCCAGGGCACGACGGACAGCGCCTGCTCCACGCAGTCGGCGATCCGCTGCTCGTTGCGCGACACCGACTCGATGTCGACCAACGCGCGGGTCAGGGTCACCGGATCGGCCAGGACCTCGGGGGTCAGCGGGTTCACCATGGCTGGCACGGTACCGTCTCGGCAGGATCGACTCGTCCGCTGATCACCCGGATCGCCCGGACGTCGACCCGGTGGTGACTCGTACCCCGATCGGAAGGCGACAGTTCGGTGACGGTTTCGACGCAGCCCGCCTGGGGCATCGGCCTGGCCACCTGCACGGAGCAGGGGCAGGTGCTGGACACCTGGTATCCGATCGGCCAGCTGGGACTCGGCGAGCGTCCGCCAGCCGCGGACGGCAGCATACCCGCCGGGCTGCCCGGCGCAGTGCTCGGCCCCCGGGCACTGCCCGGACTGCGTACCGAGATCGTGGTCGTCGAGATCGGTTCGTTGGCCGACCCGATCGCCGACGCCGCCGACGCGTACCTGCGCCTGCACCTGCTCTCCCACCGGCTGGTCCGGCCGAACGAGCTCAACCTGGACGGCATCTTCGGCCGGCTGGCCAACGTCGCCTGGACCTCCGCCGGTCCGTGCCCGCCGGACCGGGTCGACGAGTTGCGGCTGATCGAGCGGGCCGCCGGGCGGCACCTGGCGGTGTACGGGGTGGACAAGTTCCCCCGGATGACCGACTACGTGGTGCCGTCCGGGGTGCGGATCGCCGACGCCGACCGGGTACGGCTCGGCGCCCACCTGGCATCCGGGACGACCGTCATGCACGAAGGCTTCTGCAACTTCAACGCCGGCACGCTCGGCACCTCGATGGTCGAGGGGCGAATCGTCGCCGGCGTGGTGGTCGGCGACGGCTCCGACGTCGGGGCCGGCGCGTCGATCATGGGTACCCTCTCCGGTGGCGGCACCGAAAAGGTCCGCATCGGCGAGCGCAGCCTGCTCGGCGCGAACGCCGGCATCGGCATCTCGCTGGGCGACGACTGCGTGGTCGAGGCCGGCTGCTACATCACCGCCGGCTCCAAGGTGACCCTGCCGGACGGCCGGGTGGTCAAGGCCCGCGAACTGTCCGGCGTCGACGGGCTGCTGTTCTGGCGCAACTCGGTCACCGGGGCGCTGGAGGCCCGGCCGCGCACCGGCGCCGGCATCCAGCTCAACGAGGCGCTGCACGCCAACAGCTGACCGCGGACCGGTCGGTGCCCCACCCGCCGCTACGGGGCGGACAGGGCACCGACCGGCGCGGGTCAGCGCCGCGCGATCCGGTACGCCTGGATGATCGTCTGCCGTGCCGTGTTGCCGGCCCGGTCGGTGACCGACGCCCGCAGCGACACGAAACCGTCCCGGTCCGGATGGTGGACCATGGCGGTCCAGCCGGCCTTGGCGGACCGTACGTCGGCCGGCAGCCAGGTCCGCCCACCGTCGTAGGACACCTCGACGGTCGGCCGACGGATCCCGATCCCGACCACGCCCGGCTGGTGGGTGGCGGTGAACGGGATCTCCATCGCCCGCCCGGCGACGGCGGTGTTGCCGGCGTCCACCGACGGGGTGAACCGCACCGCCATCACCGGCAGGGCCGCCACCTGGTCACGGTTCACCGGACCGGACGGAAAGGTCCACGCCCCGCTGACCGACGTGGAAAAGTCCCCGACGTCGTGCGTCGCCGACACCTCAAGCCGGTAGTCGGCCTGGGCCCGTGGCACCGGGAACCGGCCGTAGCCCGGCTCCGGGCTATCCCCGATCAGCTTGCCGCTGCGGTACAGCGCGGTCCGCGCGGTCCGCGACACCACCCCGCCGGGGTGGCCCTGCGCGTCGCCGAACATCGGCACCTGAACGTCGACGACGTTGCCCCGCCGGCTGACCCAGGCACCGTCGCCCGAGACGGCCGGGAACACCGGCCCGTACGGCGCCAGGTTCCAGGTGTCCAGGGTGCGTTTGCCGGGCTGGTGGCGGCTCGGCGGCGAGACCAGCACGGCGGTGTACTCCGGCCAGAGCTGACCCTCCACCGCCCGGCCGAACTCCAGGGAACTCTCCCAGGTCGACGTGCTCGACACGCTGTAGTGCTCCACCCGCACGCTGGGTAGTTCGACCGGGGTCACCAGCGCCCATCCCCCGATGTCCCGCTCGCCGTGGCCGGGGAAGACCAGCCGGTCGGTGAGGTCGCCGTGGCTCACCCCACGGAACCGGTGCCGGACGGTGGCCAGGTCCCGGGGACGGTAGTGCCTGGTGAACCCGTTGGGCAGCCGGTCGGCGAAAAGCTCGCTCAACCCGTAGAAGTACGGGCTGGCCGTGAACCCGTCCGCGCCGTCCGGTCGCAGCCACTGGCTGGCGATGCTGGCGGTGAACTCGCCCGCGCCCGACGGCCCGCCCTCGTGGGCGGCGGCGAGCCCGTCGAAGGTGTCAGCCAGCACTCCGATCCCAGCACCCGCGTCCGGGGTGCGGTACTGGAAGCTGATGTCGACCAGCGCCGGACGCGCGGTCGACTCGGGCACGGTCATCCGGACCGGGCGGGCGGTACGCGCGTCGAACAGTACGGTGCGGTCACCGTCCAGCCGCAGGTTCGACCGGACCAGGACGGCGAGCTCGTACTCCTGTTCGCCGGTCTGGCGTTGGATCACGCTGGACAGTCCGTACCGGCCGGCGGGCAGCCGGGCGGTGACCCGGCCGGAGCCGTCCGAGGTCCACGGCATCGCGTCCGCGGGCTGGTCCAGGCCGACCGCGACGGTCCAGTAGTCGTCGGTCGCCACGCCGGCCTGGTCGACGTGGACAAAGGTCAAATCGTAGCTTTCCACCTCTCGGTGGACGCCGAACGGGGTGACGACGCGCTGGCCGGCGCCGGTGGCGACCAGATGGCCGGAGTAGTAGCCGTTCGGGCCACCGACGCTGGTGTCCGCGGTCAGGGTGGCAGCGGCGGTGCCGCCGGCCGGTACGGTCACCGTGTCGGCACCGGCCCGGAACATCTCCGCCGGCGCGCTGCGGCCGGTCGGGCCGACGGCTTCGACGGAGAGGGTCAGGGTCTGCGGCTCGCTGCCGGTGTTGCGGTAGGTGACCTTCTCGACGATCGCCGGGTCGTCGTGGTGCGGCCAGTCGGCGCGGCCGAACGATACGCTGGCCGGTCGGCTGATCAGCTCCTGGGTGACGGCGCGGGCGACGTCCACCCGGCCGGCACCCTGCGGGTACGCTCCGGTGCCGGACCGTGGCGCGGCCGACGCCATCAGGCCGGCCTTCAACCGCACGGCGGTCCAGTTCGGCCGCCGCTGGGCGAGCAGCGCGGCGGCTCCGGCCACGTGCGGCGCGGCCATCGAGGTGCCGGAGGCGGCGACGTAGTGCTCGTCGACCGGATCGGCGAGGGTGGTGCCGGCGGCGCGGGCCGCGACGATCCCGACGCCCGGGGCGGTGAGATCCGGCTTGACCGCGTCGTCACCGGTGCGCGGGCCACGGCTGGAGAAGTCGGCGAGCGTGTCGTCGCGGTCCACCGCGCCCACGGTCAGCGCCGCGTCGGCGCTGCCCGGCGAGCCGACGGTGCGGTCCGCGCCGGAGTTGCCGGCTGAGATCACGAAGAGCGCGCCGGTCTGCGCGGTGAGCGTGTCGACCGCCTTTTCCAGCGGATCGGTCTGCGCAGTGTCCGGGCCACCGAGACTGAGGTTGACGACGGTGGCCCGCTGGTCGGTCGCGGCCCACTGCATCCCGGCCAGAATCGCCGACTCGGTGCACCAGGACGACTCGCACACCTTGCCGGAGATCAGGGTGGCGTCGGGGGCCACACCACGGTTCGCCCCGCCCGAGGCGGCACCGCTGCCGGCGATGATCGAGGCGACCTGGGTGCCGTGGCCGACCCGGTCGGCCGGGTCCGGATCGTCGGTGAAGTTTTCCGACCGGGCCACCTTGCCGGTCAGGTCGGGGTGGTCTGCGTCGACTCCGCTGTCCAGCACCGCGACGGTCACCCCGGCACCGGTGAATCCGGCGTCGTGAGCGGCCGGCGCACCGATCTGCCCGACGCTGCGGTCGAGCAGCAGTCGCCGTCGGCCGTCCAGCCAGACCCGGGCCAGGCCGGAGGCGGTGGCCAGGGTTCCGGCGCGGCCGGTGGCCTCGCCGGGCGGTACCGGGGCGGTGCCGGTGACCGCCGCCCAGAAGTCGGTCGCCGCGTGCTTGTCGGCGGTCAGCGCGGCGCCGCCGATCGCCGGCAGGTCCCGGGTGATCCGCGCGCCGGCAAGGCCACCGGCGTCCCGGCGGGCGGCGTCGGCCGGGGCGGCGTACTCGACGAGCAGCGGCAGCCGAGCGGTGGCGGCGTCGTGGTAGCCGTACGAGATCAGGTCGGTGACGTTGAACAGTCGCCGGTCCAGCACGCCGGCGCGGATCAGCGGCTGCGCGTCGGCTGGTACGACGTACCGGCCGTCGGAGCTCTGGTAGGTGTGGAACCGCAGGTGGTTGCGGCCTGGGGCGGGTTGGACAGCGGTGCCGGCGCTGGTGACGACGACCCGGTCCCCGGTGACCAGGGTGACCGCGGTCGCGGGGTCGGTACGGACCCGGCTGACCGGGTCGTCGAGGGTCGGTGCCGGGCGGGCGGCGGCCGGTCCCGGCCGTCCGACACCGACCAGCGTCGCGGCCAGTACGGCGACGAGAGCGGCGGCTTGGACTCTCCTGGATGGATTGGACATCGTGAACCTCCCCGGTAGACGCCGCAGCGGCGTCAGGGTCGTGATTCCGAAGCCCCAGGATTGCATACCTGGTATGCACCGACCCGGCCCGAAACTCGGGGCAATATGGACATGATTTGCACTCTGAGTCGCCAAGCTACTACTTGTAGATGATCTATGGGTGGGTCAACCCGACCGGCCGGCCACCGGCCAGCCAGGCCGCCGCGTCCGCCTCGGCGAGCGGCCGGGAAAACAGATAACCCTGCCCGAAGCCGCAGCCCAGATTACCGAGCAGGTTCCGGTCGACAACCGTCTCAATGCCCTCTGCCACCACCTGCAGACCGAGCGAGTGCGCCAACCGGATGATCCCGTCCACCAACGACCGCTGCCGTTGCGAGAAGGCCATCTCCGCGGTGAACGAACGGTCGATCTTGAGCACGTCGATAGGCAGCTGACGCAGGTAGCTGAGCGAAGAGAACCCCGTACCGAAATCGTCGATGGCCAGCCGGACGCCGAGCTCGCGCAGCTGCGCCAGGTCCGCCCAGACCTGGTCGTCGTTCTGCAGCAGCAGACTCTCGGTCAGCTCCAGCATCACCGAGTCCGCCGGCAACCCGGCGGCGATCAACTCGCGACGGACCTTGCCGGTGAAGCCGGCCACCCGGAACTGCCGGGCGGAGACGTTGATGCTGACATACGGAGCCTCGCCCACCGGCAGAGCGGCCCGCCACTGGGTGACAGCGGCGAGCGCCCGGCCCAGCACCCAGTCGCCGATCGGCTCGATCAGCCCGGTCTCCTCGGCCACGTCGATGAACTGGTCCGGCCGCAGCAGCCCCAGGCTCGGGTGCCGCCACCGCAGCAACGCCTCCAGCCCGACGGCGTTGCCGCTGGACAGCTCGACGACCGGCTGGTACACGACGGCGAAGTCGGACTCCGGCGCCGACCGTTCCAACGCGGTACGCAGCTCCATCCGCCGGATCAAACTCACGTGCAACGCCGGCTGGTACCGCCGCCAGCGTCCCTTGCCCGCACCCTTGGCGACGTAGAGGGCGAGATCCGCGTGCCGCAGCAGCTCGTCGGTGCCCTCGGCGTCCGAGGTGGTGGCGACCCCGACGCTGACCGCGCCACCGACCATCCGGCCGGCGAGCCGGAACGGCTCGGTGAAGGCCGCCACCACCCGCTGCGCCGTCTGCTCCACCTCGGCCGGGTCGGTTGCGTCGTCGACCAGCGCGGCGAACTCGTCACCGCCGAGCCGGGCGGCCGCGTCGGCCGATCCCAGCGTGGCCGCCAACCGGTTCGCCACCGCGACCAGCAACTCGTCGCCGGCCTGATGGCCCATCGTGTCGTTGACCACCTTGAAATCGTCAAGATCGATGAACAGTACGCCGACCGCGTACCCGCCGCGCTGGGCGCGGGCCACTGCCTGCTGCACCCGGTCGTGGAACAGCACCCGGTTCGCCAGACCGGTCAACGAGTCGTGGAACGCCCGGTGAGTCAACTCCTGCTCCAGCCGACGCCGCTCGGTGACGTCCCGCAGGGTGAGCACCAGACCGCGAACCGCCCGGTCCGACCGCAGGTCACGGCAGCTCACCTCGACCTGCACGGTGCTACCGTCGGCGTGCCGCAGCCGCCAGTCCGGCCAGTCGTGCGGCTCACCGGAGGAGCGGACCAGGGCCAGCCCTTCGAGCACCCGGCCGTGGTCGGGCGGATCGACCAGGTCGGTCAGCGGGCCGCCGTCCGGTGCCGGCCGACCGAGCACCGTCTGCACCGCCGGGCTGGCGTACCGGACCGCGTCGCCGTCATCGACGATCAGAATGATGTCCACGCTGTTCTGCACCAGGGCCCGGAAGTACACCTCCGCGTCCCGCCGGTTGATCTCGTCACCCAGCCGGATCCGTTCCAACGCCATGGTGGCGTGACTGGCCAGCACCTCGATGGCGTCGCGCAACGCGTTGAGGACGCCGGTCTCGGCCGAGACCAGCAGAACCCCGGCTCGCGGACCGGTCACGTCGGGCCGCGGCTGCGCCGGCACCGGACCGGGTAGCCGCTGCTCCGGCAGCACCAACGGGCAGAGCAACGCGAACGGAAACGACCCGAGCTGGTGGGCCAGCATCGGGGTCAGGGTCGGCCGACGCAGCAGCCGGGTGCGTCGCACCGCAGCGGTCGACGGCAGCAACGTGCCGGTCGCCGTCGCCGGCACCGACGGCCCCCAGACGCTGCTGGCCAGCGCCGGTACCCCGCCGGTGCGGTTGAGCACCAGCACCAGGCGGTGGTCTACGCCCTCCGGCACGATCCGGGCGATCCCGGACCGCACCGCGCGATCCACCTGCGCCGCGTCGGCCGCCGAGACCAGGGCGGCGCACGCGTCCCGCAGCCCCTGCTCCCGACGGACCGTCTGACGGTGTGCCGCGAGCACGTCACCGAACCGGCTGAGCACCAACGCGAAGACCACCGCCGAGGTGATGGCCAGCATCGCCCCGTCGCGGATCCGCCCGGTCATCGCCTCGATCAGCAGAATCGACGGCGAGATCATGGTTGCCAGGACCAGCAGCACCGCCCACGGCCGGCTGATCTTGCCCGGCTCGATCTCCGCCGGCTCGGAGAGCTGCGCCATCGACGGATGCAGCCCGGCCGCTCCCCAGGTCAGATACGTCAACAGCCAGCCGAGTTCGATCGGCCCGCCGGGCTGCCACGGCTCACCGAGCGTCGTCAGTCCGTACAGGATGTCGCCGGTGAGCATGCCGGCACCCCCGACGAGCAGCAAAACCAGGGCCGGGGTCCGTGGATTCGTCGCCAGCAGGCGAATCATCACGGCCAGAATCAACAGATCACCGAGGGCGTACGCGGCGAGGATCGATCGTTCGAACGGCTCCATCCCGGGAGCGGTGATGTACGGACCGATGATGAAGATCCAGGCCAGAAGCGCGGCGGTGCACAGAAATGTGAGGACGTCGAGCAGCCGCGACCGGTCGCCAAGCATCTGGTTGCCCCGGGTCAGCATGAACAGGCCGACGGCGGTGAGGGCGAATACCGTCAGATAGCACAGCTCGGTGACGATTGAGCCGGGAAGAATCGCGTAGGTCGTGTCGCCGGCGGCGAGCATCACCACTGCGGCGGCGAGACTCCACCACGCCGCGGCCCGTTTCGGCCGGTAGCGCCGGATACCGAAGAAGATTCCACCGGCGCTCATCACCCCGAGCGCCGGCCACAGCACCGGATGCCAGCCGGGGGCGAGAAGGATCCCGGCGGACAGCAGGATCATCACCGTGGCATATCCACTGGTGAGCTTCCGGACCGACACGGGCCTCCCCTCAGGCCGGACGTCAACACGTGGCAACGCCTACAACTGACCCATTGACGCCCGGGCGATCCATTCACCGCCGGGCAACACATCCACCGCTCGGTTTACCAGTCCGACAACGCGTTGGCCATACTTCTGCCGGGCAATGGTCGGCAACGATGAGACGTCGATCCGGATCGGGAAGTTCGCCGGTCACGTTGGACGCAGTACCGCCGGAGCAGAGATGGTGAATCGGGCCTCCACGACTGCCTGCACCGTCTGCACCTGCGGGTCGAGGTCGAGCTGCGGCGCGGCATCCGCCATCTCGGTCGCGGCGAACGCCCGGGGGGCGCCGCGCAACACCACCGGCTGCGGCGCGGACATCCCGTGGTCGGCCAATTCCACCAGGCCGGTCACCTCCGCCCCGAGCGCGTCGGCGTAGTCGCGTGCCCGGGTGATCGCTTCGGCGATCGCCGCCCGACGGGCCTGGCCCAGCTCAGGACTGGTCGGCCGCAGCGACCACCACGGACCACTGACCTGGACCTGGTCCTGGCCGGCCAGCCGCATCATCAGCTCACCGAGCACAGTGAAGTCAACAACCGTGACGGTGGTGGTGACGCTGGCATGGTAGGCGACAACCCGTTCCCCGGAGCGTCGCCACTCAGGCCGCACCAGCAGCGCACCGGACTCCCGGCGCTCGATCGCCGGCCCGTACCCGTCGATCAAGGTACGGACCGCGTCGCCCCGCTCGGCGAGCCGGGCGAGGGTGCCGGAGCGGTCCTTGCCCCGGGCGACGGCGGTCACCCCGAACCGGGCCAACTCGGGTGGGACCTCCCGGGTCACCTCACCGCGCACCGACACCATCGGAGCATCCATCCGGCCAGCCTAGTCGAGCCGGGCGACCGCCGTCGCCACCCGCTCGTCGGTGGCGGTCAATGCGACCCGCACATGGCGCTGCCCGGCCGGGCCGTAGAAGGCACCCGGCGCGACCAGGATGCCGCGGGCGGCGAACCAGTCGGCGGTCGACCAGCTGTCCTCGTCCCGGCTGGCCCACAGGTAAAGACCGGCGGTCGAGTGGGAGATGGTGAAGCCGGCCGCGGTGAGCGCCCCTCGGAGCCGGTCCCGGCGGGCAGCGTACCGCCGACGCTGGTCGGCCACGTGCCGCTCGTCGGTGAGCGCGGCGACCATCGCCGCCTGCACCGGAGCCGGCACGATCATGCCAGCGTGCTTGCGCACCGCGAGCAGGTCGTCGACGAGCCGCGGCTCACCGGCGACAAACCCGGCCCGGTAGCCGGCCAGGTTGCTCCGCTTGGACAACGAGTGCACGGCGAGCAGACCGGTCGGATCACCGCCGCAGACGTCGCCGCTGAGCACCGAGACCGGCTGCGCCTCGAAGCCGAGGGTCTGGTAGCACTCGTCGCTGGCCACCACCGCCCCGCGCTCGCGCGCCCAGTCGACAACCTTGCGCAGATGCCCGCTCGGCAGCACCTGGCCGGTCGGGTTGCCCGGCGAGTTGACCCAGACCAGCCGGACCCGGCTGGACGGCCCGAGCGCGGTCAGCGAATCGGTCCGTACCACCTCGGCCCCGGCGAGCCGGGCGCCCACCTCGTAGGTCGGGTAGCAGACGGACGGCACCACCACCACGTCGCCGGGACCGACCCCGAGCAGGGTGGGTAGCCAGGCGACCAGTTCTTTGGAACCGACCGTCGGGAGCACACCGATCCGGTCGCCGACGGCACCGCACTCGCGTACGCACCAGTCCCGGATGGCCTCGCGCAGTCGCGGGCTGCCGGCCGTCATCGGATAACCCGGGGTGTCCGTGGTGGCAGCCAGCGCCTGCTGGACCACGGCCGGCACCGGGTCGACCGGCGTACCGACCGAGAGGTCCACGATGCCGTCGGGGTGCCGGGCGGCACGCTCCTTGACCGGGGCCAGCCGATCCCACGGAAAGTCCGGCAGGCCGGCGGCCGGTGACCCGCCGCCGGCCGGCGCGGACCGCCCGGCGGCCAAGCCCGCCCGTGCCCCGGTCAGTGCGCGTCCCCGCGCGCCGGCTGGGCCGCGACGAACGGCGTATCCTTCTCGATCTTGCCGACCTTGGAAGCACCGCCCGGCGAGCCGAGATCCTCGAAGAACTCGTAGTTCGCGGTGGTGTACTCCTTCCACTGCTCCGGCACGTCGTCCTCGTAGAAGATCGCCTCCACCGGGCAGACCGGCTCGCATGCACCGCAGTCGACACACTCATCGGGGTGGATGTACAGCATCCGATTGCCCTCGTAGATGCAGTCGACCGGGCATTCCTCGATGCACGCCTTGTCGAGCACATCGACGCACGGCTCGGCGATGATGTAGGTCACTGGCCTTCCTTCCCGCACGACATGCCGCGATCGCCCGCGGCACTGACGAGCCTAGTATCTCGCCGGGGAGGGGGTCGATCGTGCTCCGGCCACAAGATGTGGGACACCGCGTGGTAGTCCGAAAAATCATAGGTGTTGGCGGAGATCGTCCGCTCTATACCGACCTACTCGGCCTGCTGGCCGAGCTGACCGAGACCGAACTCACGGTGCTGACCCGCAACGGGCCACGCCGGGTCGCACTCGCCGACGTGCACCGCAGCAAGCTGGTGCCGCCGACCGCCAGTCCGGCGGCCCGTCGCGCGGCGGACCGCGAATCCGCCGCCGTCACCGAGCTGGAACGGGCCGCGAACCAGACCTGGGCGGCGCCGGTACAGCAGCGGCTCGGCGACTGGCTGCTGCGCGCCGCCGACGGCTGGACCGGCCGGGCGAACTCGGCGCTGCCACTCGGCGACCCCGGCTGCCCACTGCCGGACGCGGTGGACGCGGTCACCGCCTGGTACGCCGAGCGTGGCCTGCCGGCACAGGTCAACGTGCCGCTGCCAGCTGCCGCCGAGGTCGCTGGCGAACTTGCCCGCCGAGGTTGGCGCAGCGGACCGTTGGTGCTGGTGCAGACCGTGCCGCTGGCCGACCTGCTGGCCCGTACCGCCGGGCTGGGCGAGGACGCGGCAGGCGGTTCACCCGGCGGCGGGCCGCCGGTACGGCTGGACCACGCGCCGTCGCAGGAGTGGCTCGCCCTGGTAGCGGCCCGCAAATCGGCCGGCGACCCGCTGCCGGCCGCCGCCCGCCGGCTGCTCACCGACGCACCGCAGGTGCGCTTCGCCCATCTGTACGCCGACGGCCGGCTCGTCGCCATCGCCCGGGGCGCTGTCGACGCCGACCACCGGTGGTGTCAGATCGCGCTGCTGGAGGTGCAGCCGGCGGCCCGGCGGCGGGGGCACGCCACCCGGATGCTGCGGGCCGTCGGCCGGTGGGCCGCCGACGAACTGGCCACGCCGACCGCGTTCCTCCAGGTCGAACAGCACAACCCGGCGACCGCCCTGTACGCCCGGCTCGGCTTCACCACCCACCACGTCTATCTGCCGTGGCAGCCGGCGGTCAGCGACGAACCACGCGACGGGGCTTGTTGAGCTTGGTCTCGGCGTACCGTTCCAGCGACTTGGACCGGTGGTCCCAGCCGAGTGTGATCAGCACCAGATAGCCGAGCAGCACCCCGCCGGTGGAGAAGCCGGCGTACAGCCATACCTGGGAGAAGAACGCGCCCGCCCCGGCCGAGAACGGATGGTCGCCGCTGACGAACGGCCCGACGAAAATGGTCAGCACCAACGCCGCCAGGATCGCCGCCGCGGCGTCACCGCTCCACCGCTCGACCGGGCGGTCCCGCCCCCAGACGAAGGCCACCGAGCCGAGCACGACACCGATCACCACGAACATCGCGAACGAGAGCCGGTCCTGCGTCTGCGGATCGGTGTCGATCCCGAAGCGGACCACCAGCCGGGCCACCACATTGACCGCGAACAGCACCCCGGCGAGTACGCCGACCGGCAGCCAGCGCTGCCTCATCTCCACCTCCCGCACCCAGACCCGCACCGCGTCCACGGCACGCCGGACCGCGCGGGTGTGTTCTCCGGACCCCTATATTCGTACCGAGGATTGTAGGAGCCGACACCCGGTCGCGTCAGCCTCCGTCGCTGCGGCGGGCCGGCTGGGCCAGGATCATCCGGAACGCGAGGACGGCGAAGGCGATCGCCCCGGTGAAGATCACCGCGAAGCCCACCCAGTTGTCGCCGGCCAGCAGAATGTCCCCCTCGGTGGTGCCGCCAGCGGCCAGCACCATCACCGCGAACCAGGCCGCCGCCGGCAACGTCATCGCCCACCGGGCACCCACCGCGCGGATCGCGAACCAGCTCACCAGCACGTTGCCGGCGATCGCCAGCAGCACCGACACTCCGACCAGGTGCCCGCCGACCCGTACCGTGGCCAGCAGCAGCTCCAGGACCGCGGACAGCACCGCCGCGACCGCCGCGACCACCCCGCCGACCGTCCGCAGCCCCAGGTCCACCAGCTCACGCAGGCGGGTAGGGGCCGGAGCCGTCGCCACCGGCGGTGACGGCTCCACCGCCGACACCTGGCCGGAGACACCGGGCGAGGTCACGGCAGCGGCACCTCGCCAGCCGGCAGCCCAGCGAACAGGTCGGTCTCCCAGCCGTACGGGCTGTCGCCCGGACCCTGCCGGCCGGCACCGAGGACGAAGTACTCGTAGCCCATGAACTCGCCGCCGACATTGCCGGCCAGCGCGTAGAGCCACGAATCGGCCGGGATCTGGCTGGCATGCGCCCGCATGGCGGCCTGCTTCGCCTGGTAGTGGGCGGTGCCGTCGATCCGCGCCGCGATCTGCGGATCGGGGGTGCCGAACGGCAGGTCGTCGACGTGTTCGACGCCGGCGAACGGGTTGTTCGACGCGCCCCGGAACGCGTCGATGCCGGCGGCGAGCACGCTCTTCGGCATCGCGGTGAAGTAGATCTTGTCGGGGGCGACCCCCTCGGCGGCGGCCAGTTCGGCGGCGCGCATCGTCACCCGGTGGGCCTGGATGTGGTCGGGGTGACCGTAGAAGCCGTTGTCGTCGTAGGTGACCACCACCTGCGGCCGGGTCTCCCGCAGCACCTCGAGCAGCAACCCGGCGGCCTCGTCCAGGTCGGCCTGCCAGAACGCCCGTGGGTGGTCGTTGGTGGGCAGGCCCATCATCCCGGAATCCCGGTACCGGCCCGCACCGCCGAGGAACCGGTGATCGCTCACTCCGAGCGCCGCACAGGCGGCGTCGAGCTCGGCGATCCGGTACCCGCCAAGCTGGTCGGCCTGATCAGGGGCCAGCCCGGCGAGGCGCGGCAGGTGGATCTCGCCTTCCTCGCCGAGAGTGCAGGTGACCAGGGTGACCTGCACTCCGGCGGCGGCGTACCGGGCCATCAGGGCACCGGTGCCGATCGTCTCGTCGTCCGGATGGGCATGAACCAGGAGAAGCCGTCGCGCGGCGGCAGGGTCGGTCACTCCGGCAACTTTACGCCGGATGGGCACCGGAGTGGATTAACGGTCTCATCGCTGATCAGCCGGTTCTACGATCCGGGAGTGGAATCACCGGAGCCTGCCGCCCGTACCCGCAGACCTGTCCGGGGCGCCCCGCACGCGGTGACCGTGGGCGCCGACGGCGCCCGCGTGGTGTTCCTGCGCTCCACCGGCCCGCACGACCCGGCCGCCGGTCTCTGGTCGTTCGAGGTCGACAGCGGCGAGCAGCGTCGGATCGCCGACCCGACGATCCTGCTCGGCACCGGGAACACCGCCGGTGCGAGGAACACCGCCGATGCGGGGATCACCCGGTACGCCACCGACCCGGCCGTCCGGGTCGCCGTGTTCGTCCTTTCCGGCCGGCTGTTCCGGGCCGACCTGGTGACCGGCGACGTGATCGAGGTACCGGTGGTCGGCTCGGTCACCGACGCCCGACCGGACCCGACCGGCAGCCGGATCGCGTACGTGTCGGACAACGACGCGGACCCGGTCGGACCGGCCGGCGCGACCGGCGGATCCGGCCGCGATGAACCGGCCCACGACGGATTCAGCGGCAACGGGCGGGCCGGCGACCCGCACCGCGACGGTGCCGGCAAGCTCCGGGTCGTCCACCCGGACGGCCGCGACGTGCTGCTCGCCGGCGAGGACGGCGACATCACCTGGGCACTGCCCGACCCGGCGGCGGTCGACTTCGGCCGGGACCGCGGCTACTGGTGGTCACCGGACGGCCAAAGCATCCTCGCCGCCCGGGCCGACCGTACCCGGCTGCCCCGCTGGCAGTACGCCGACCCGGCGCAGCCGCAGCTGCCGGCCCGCAGCCGGCCGTACCCGATGTGCGGTGGCCCGAACGCCGAGGTGACCCTGCACCTGCTCGACCTCGACGGCGGCTGGGTCGACGTGCACTGGGACCGGGAGACCTACCCGTACCTGGTGTCGGTCGACTGGTCCGACGGCGGCCCGCTGATCACCGTGCTGCGCCGGCTGCAGCAGCACGGTCTGGTGCTGTCCATCGACCCACGCACCGGGGAGACCCAGGTGCACGCCGAGCTCGCCGACCCCCGGTGGGTGGAGCCGATCCCCGGTACCCCGTGCCACCTCTCCGACGGTCGGGTGCTGGTCGGCGGGGAACTCGCCCACGACGGGTACGACGCTCGCTGCCTGTTCGCCGACGGCACCCTGCTCACCCCGGCGGCGCTGTACGTACGCCGGGTGGTCGGCCGGCTGCCCGGTCGGCACACCAGCCCGGACCTGCTGATCGAGGCGAGTGACGGGGAACCCAGCGAACAGCACCTCTACCGGGTCCGCACCGCGGCCTCCTCGGGTGGTCTGGACGCGGTCCGGCTCACCAGCAGCCCCGGCTGGCACGTCGCCGCGGTCGGCGGTGCCGTACTGGCCGTCGGTTCGGCCACCCTGGACCAGCCCGGGGTGCGTTGGACGATCTGCCGGGACGACACCGAACTCGGCGTGCTGCGGAGCCTGGCGGCCACCCCGGCGGTGACGCCCCGGCCCACGCTGCAACGGGTGACCGACCGCCGGCTGCCGTCCGGTGTGCTGTACCCGCACTCGCATGTCGCCGGCCGGCGGCTGCCGGTGCTGCTGGAGGTGCACGGCGGACCGGGCCACCAGCAGGTCCGGGCCGAGCGGGCGGGCTGGCTGGCCCGGCAGTGGTGGGCCGACGCCGGCTTCGCCGTGGTCACCGTCGACAACCGGGGTACGCCGGGCGTCGCGCCGAGTTTCGAAAAGGTGGTGCACCGGCGGCTGGCCGACGTGCTGCTCGCCGACCAGGTGGACGCGCTGACCGCGATCGCGGAGAAACATCCCGACCTCGACCTGGACCGGGTGGCGGTGCGGGGCACCGGGTTCGGCGGCTGGCTGGCCGCGCTGGCCGCGCTGCGCCGCCCGGACGTGTTCCGGGCCGCCGTGGCGCGCGACCCGGTCGCCGACTGGGCGTTGCTGCGCAGCGGGTACGCCGAACGGTTCCTCGGACTGCCCGAGGAGGGCGGCGAGATCTATCCGCACCACAACCTGGTGGAGGTCGCCGCCGAACCGGTGACCGGAAGCGACGAACTCCGCCCGCTGCTGCTGGTGCACGGGCTGGCCGACGGCGCCGTGCCGGTGGCGCACACCCTGCGGTTGTCCGCCGCGTTGCTGGCCGCCGGCCGACCGCACGCGGTGCTGCCGTTGGTCGCCGGCACCGACCCGGACGCGGCCACCGTGCTGCGCGCCGAACTCGCGTTCGTCCGACAAGCGTTGGGACCGCTCGGCTGAGCCGATGTCGCATAAGGTCACAGGGTGACCCAGTTCGAGGTGGCGACGGCCGCCGTGCAGGCGGCACTCGACGCCGGTGCCCGGTACGCCGACGCGCGGGTGATGCACCGCCGTTACGAGTCGATGACCGCACGCAACGGTGATATCGAGGCGCTGGTCCAGCACAGTGACGCCGGTCTCGGCGTCCGCGCACTGGTCGGTTCCAGTTGGGGCTTCTACGCCGTACCGGATCCGTCGCCGGCGGCGGCGCGGGCTGCCGGTGGTCGGGCGGCGAAGATCGCCGCGGCCAGCGCTCAGGTGCCAGGGCCGCCGATCGACCTGGTGCCGGCCGGGTCCGGCACCGCGAGCTGGGCCAGCCCGTGCCGGATCGACCCGTTGTCGGTGCCGCTGCCGGACAAGGGCGATCTGCTGGTGTCGGCAACCCGCACGATGCTCGACCACGGCGCCGACCTGGCCGAAGGGCTGTACCAGATCTGGGACACCGAGAAGTGGTTCGTCTCCAGCGAGGGGCACCGGATCGACCAGCGGATCCGCGAGTGCGGGGCGGGGTTGTCCGCGACGGTGATCGGTGACGGGGAGACCCAGCGCCGTTCCTATCCGAGCCACCGCGGCCAGTACGGCACCAGCGGCTGGGAGCTGGTCGACGACCTGGACCTGCCGGCGCACGCCGCGCGGATCGCCGAGGAGGCACGGGCGCTGCTCACCGCGCCGGCCTGCCCGGCCGGGGAGACCACGTTGATCCTCGGCGGGGAGCAGATGGCGTTGCAGATCCACGAGTCGGTCGGGCACGCCATCGAGCTGGACCGGATCCTCGGCTGGGAGGCCGCCTTCGCCGGCACGTCCTGGCTGGACCTGGCCCAACTGGGCAGCCTGCGGTACGGATCCGAGCTGATGAACGTGACGATCGACCCGACCATCCCGGGTGCGCTGGGCAGTTTCGGGTTCGACGACGAGGGCAGCCCGGCGGTCAAGCGGGATGCGGTCCGGCAGGGCCGGTGGGTCGGCGTACTGGCCGGTCGGGACTCGGCCGCCGGCGCCGGCCTGGACCACGGCGGCAGCGTGCGGGCGGATGGCTGGTCACGGCTGCCGATGGTCCGGATGACCAACGTCGGGCTGGAGCCGGGGCCGCACACGTTGGACGAGATGATCGCGGCGACCGACCACGGGGTGCTGATGGACATCAACCGGTCCTGGTCGATCGACGACAAGCGGCTCAACTTCCAGTTCGGCTGCGAGATCGGCTGGGAGATCCGCAATGGCAAGTTGGGGCGGATACTGCGCAACCCGACGTACACCGGGATTGGCCCGGTGTTCTGGCGGTCGATGGACATGCTGTCGTCGGAGAGCGTCGCCTGGGGGACGCCGAACTGTGGCAAGGGCCAGCCCGGCCAGGTCGGGCACACCGGGCACCCAGCGGCGCCGGCCCGGTTCACCAATGTCCGGGTGGGGGTACGCGGGTGAGTCTGGACGCGGGGCTGACCGGCGCGGCGACGTCGCCCGCCGAGACCGATCTGGCCCTCCGGGTGGTGGCGGCGGTCCGGCGGGCCGCCGGGCCGGGAGCGCAGGCCGAGGCGTACGTCAGCCACCGGACGCTGGCGCTGACCCGGTTCGCCAACTCGTTCATCCACCAGAACGTCGCGGAGACGGTCACCACGGTGTGGCTGCGGCTACACGTCGACGGCCGGACCGCGATCGGTTCGACCACGCTGACCGGCCCGGACGGGTTGGCCGACCTGGTCGAGCGAACTCTGGCGGCGGCCCGGCTCTGCCCGCCGGATCCGGCCTGGCCGGGGCTGGCCGGGCCGGCGCCGCTGCACGCGGCCGCGACGTGGGACGAGGCGACCGCGCAGGCCGGCCCGGCGGAGCGGGCGGCCCGGGTGCGGGACTTCGTCGCGGCCGCCGGCGGTCTGGAATGCGCCGGGTTCTGCCGTACCGTGCACCGGTCGACGGGGTTCGCCAACAGCGCCGGGCAGACCGCCGGCGGCCGGGCGGCGGAGGCCGCGATGGACGGGATCGCCCGGACCGACGGCGCCGACGGGGTGGCCCGGCAGGCGGCCGACCGGCTGGCCGAGATCGACGGCGCGGCGTTGGGTGCCCGGGCGGCGGTGAAGGCCCGGGCCGGCCGGCACCCGGTCGAACTGCCGCCGGGGCGTTACCCGGTGGTGCTCGAACCGACCGCGGTGCTGGATCTGTTGCAGATGCTGGCCCGGCACGGCTTCGCCGGCAAGGCGCACCACGAGCGGCGATCGTTCGTCCGGCTCGGCGAGGCCCAGTTCGACCCGGCCATCACGCTGGTCGACGACCCGGCCACCGGCGGCGGGCTACCGTTCGACGCGGAGGGCACCCCGACCGGCCGTACGGTGCTGGTGGACGCTGGCCGGGCGACGGCGCTCACCCACGACCGGCGGACCGCGGCGGCGGCCGGCACCGCTTCGACCGGGCACGCGGCACCGGGCAGCGTTCCGTTAGGGCCGGTGGGTCAGCATCTGCGGCTGCTTCCGGGCGATAGCCGGCGCTCTGCCAGCGGTGCCGGACCGGCCGCTGGGGGCAGTGCGGCACTGCTCGGCGGTGTGGAGCGGGGTCTGCTGGTCACCGACCTGTGGTACACCCGCATTCTCGATCCCCGCAGCCTGGTGGTGACCGGGCTGACCCGTAACGGTGCGTGGCTGGTCGAGTCCGGCGAGATCGTGGCGGCGGTCCGCAGTCTGCGGTTCACCCAGTCGTATCCGCAGGCACTCGCGCCCGGCTCGGTGCTGGGTCTGGGCTCGGAGTTGAGCCGGCTGCCGGACAGTTGGGACGACACCTCGTGGCGCGCGCCGGCCTTGCACCTGGCGGACTGGCAGATCACCGGCGGTGCCGCCGGTTGACCCGGCGAAATTGCGAGATTGACGACGCTACGCGGATTGCTTAGGTTAGCCATACCTCACTCCTGGTGGGTCCGCGATGGGCGGTGCGGGCTGGTCGACCGCACCGCCCATCACCCCGGACGATGCGTCCGCTGTCAATCTGTGACCGACGCCGCTCGGGATCCAGTGAGCTTCTGCACATCCAACCGCCTAGCGGCGGGCCGGGCTTTCGTAACCGGCGCGATACCGGCAAGACTCCCTTGCGCATACGGCCGCCGGTACTGGGCGTAACGTGTGCACCGGACCAGCGCCCGCCGATGCGTGTGGTGCGGGTTCCGGAGCACGCGGTCGCACGGCAATCTGGGCTCTGCCCTGCTTCGCCACAGACCGGCCGAAGATATCCGGGTCCGCCCTTGCACGGGCCGGGCCCCGTCAGGGAGACAGGATGACGACTACGGCAACGATGCCGGGGCAGGCGCGGGCGCGCGCCGCCATCGCGGCGAAGACGTTGCGCACCGACCGGTGGTGGCTACCCCCGCTGATCACCGTGATCGGACTCGGTGCCTGGGTCACCTACGCCACTGTCCGTGTTTTCATGCACGACTTCTACTGGGTCCAGGAGCACCACTACCTCACCCCGTTCTACTCACCGTGCGTCACCGAACGCTGTGTACCGGAGGCGGCGCACTTCGGCCGGTTCCTGCCCGGCTGGTGGATCGTCCCGGACGCGGCGTTGACTCTGCCGTTCCTGCTGCTGTTCCGGCTGACCTGCTACTACTACCGCAAGGCCTACTACCGGGCGTTCTGGCTCTCCCCGCCGGCCTGCGCGGTGCCGGACGGGCACCAGCGCTACACCGGCGAGACCCGCTTCCCGCTGATCTTCCAGAACGCGCACCGCTACGCCTTCTACGCGGCCGCCATCATCTCGCTGATCAACACCTGGGACGCGGTACTCGCCTTCGACGGCGAGAACGGCTTCGGCGTCGGCCTGGGCAACGTCGTCCTGCTCGGCAACGTGATCATGCTCTGGGCGTACACCCTGTCCTGCCACTCCTGCCGGCACATCGCCGGTGGCCGGCTGAAGCACTTCTCCAAGCACCCGGTGCGCTACCGGATCTGGACGTTCATCTCCAAGCTCAACGTCCGGCACATGCAGCTGGCCTGGATCACCCTCGGCACCCTGGCGCTGACCGACTTCTACGTGATGGCGCTGTCCGCCGGCTGGTTCAGCGACCTGCGGTTCTTCAACTAGGGGCTTGGACGATATGACTACCCGAATCGAACGACACCACTACGACGTCGTGGTCATCGGTGCCGGCGGCGCCGGACTGCGGGCGGCGATCGAGGCCCGGCTGGCCGGAAAGCGCACCGCGATCATCTCCAAGTCGCTGTTCGGCAAGGCACACACGGTGATGGCCGAGGGCGGCGCCGCCGCCGCGATGGGCAACGTGAACAGCCGGGACAGCTGGCAGGTGCACTTCCGCGACACCATGCGCGGCGGCAAGTTCCTGAACAACTTCCGGATGGCCGAGCTGCACGCCAAGGAGTCACCGCAGCGGATCTGGGAACTGGAGACGTACGGCGCGCTGTTCGACCGTACGAAGGACGGCAAGATCTCGCAGCGCAACTTCGGTGGCCACGAGTACCCGCGACTGGCTCACGTCGGTGACCGCACCGGCCTGGAGCTGATCCGCACCCTGCAGCAGAAGATCGTCTCGCTGCAGCAGGAGGACAAGCGGGAGTACGGCGTCCACGACGCCCGGATCAAGGTCTTCGCCGAAACCACCATCACCGAGTTGATGCTGGAAGACGGGCCGGACGGGTCCCGGGTCGCCGGCGCCATCGGCTACTACCGGGAGAGCGGCGAGTTCGTCCTGTTCGAGGCGCCGGCCGTGGTGCTGGCCACCGGCGGGGTCGGCAAGTCGTACAAGGTCACCTCGAACTCCTGGGAGTACACCGGCGACGGGCACGCGCTCGCCCTGCGGGCCGGCGCCACCCTGATCAACATGGAGTTCCTGCAGTTCCACCCGACCGGCATGGTCTGGCCACCCTCGGTGAAGGGCATCCTGGTCACCGAGTCGGTCCGGGGCGACGGCGGGGTGCTGCGCAACACCGACGGCAAGCGGTTCATGTTCGACTACGTCCCCGACGTGTTCCGCAAGCAGTACGCGGAGACCGAGGAGGAGGCGGACCGCTGGTACACCGACCCGGACAACAACCGGCGTCCGCCGGAGCTGCTGCCCCGTGACGAGGTCGCCCGGGCGATCAACAGCGAGGTCAAAGCCGGTCGCGGTACGGAGTCCGGCGGCGTGCTGCTGGACATCGCCAGCCGGCTGCCGGCCGAGGAGATCCGCCGCCGGCTGCCGTCGATGTACCACCAGTTCAAGGAGCTGGCCGACGTCGACATCACCAAGCAGCCGATGGAGGTCGGGCCGACCTGCCACTACGTGATGGGTGGCGTCGAGGTCGACCCGGACACCGCTGCGGCGGCCGGCCGGATCAGCGGCCTGTTCGCCGCTGGCGAGGTCTCCGGCGGTATGCACGGCTCCAACCGACTCGGCGGCAACTCCCTGTCCGATCTGCTGGTCTTCGGCAAGCGAGCCGGTGAACACGCGGCCGCGTACGTCGGTGGGCTGGACCGGCGGCCGAAGGTCTCGGCCGACGAGGTCGAGCAGGCGGTGGACCAGGCCCTGGCGCCACTGTCGCGCGACACCGGGGAGAACCCGTACACCCTGCAGCAGGATCTGCAGGCGGTGATGGGCGACCTGGTCGGCATCATCCGGCGCGAAGGTGAGCTGGCGGATTCGCTGGTCAGGCTGACCGAGCTGCGCGAGCGGGTGGCCAAGGTCAGCGCCGCCGGCGGCCGGCGCTACAACCCGGGCTGGCACCTGGCGCTGGACCTGCGCAACATGCTGGTGGTGTCGGAGTGCACCGCCAAGGCCGCGCTGGAGCGCACCGAGTCCCGGGGCGGGCACACCCGCGAGGACCACCCGACCATGGCCCCGACGTGGCGCACGGTCAACCTGGTCTGCTCGCTGGACGGCGACACGGTCAAGCTGGAGCACCAGCCGCTGCCGAAGATGCGCCCGGAGCTGATCAAGCTCTTCGACCGGGCGGAGCTGGCCAAGTATCTGACCGACGAGGAGTTGGCGGAGTTCGACGCGCTGGCGCAGGACGCGCTCGCTGAGGAGGCGGACAACTGATGGGCACCAAGCGCCACTTCAGGGTGTGGCGGGGCGACGAGACCGGCGGCGACCTGCAGGACTACCAGGTGGAGGTGAACGAGGGCGAGGTCGTCCTCGACGTCATCCACCGGCTGCAGGCCACCGAGGCTCCGGATCTGGCCTGCCGGTGGAACTGCAAGGCCGGCAAGTGCGGCTCCTGCTCCATGGAGATCAACGGCATGCCGAAGCTGGGCTGCATGACGCGGATGTCGACGTTCGAAGAGAACGAGACGATCAGCGTCAGCCCGCTGCGGACCTTCCCGGTGATCCGCGACCTGGTCACCGACGTCTCGTTCAACTACCAGAAGTCGTTGGAGACGCCGGCGTTCAGCCCGCCGGAGGACCTGGCCCCCGGCGAGTACCGGATGCAGCAGGTCGACGTGGAACGCTCGCAGGAGTTCCGCAAGTGCATCGAATGCTTCCTCTGCCAGAACACCTGCCACGTGGTGCGTGACCACGAGGACAACAAGACCGCTTTCTCCGGTCCCCGGGTGTTCATCCGCGCCGCCGAGCTGGACATGCACCCGCTGGACACCAGGACCGACCGCAAGCAGTACGCGCAGGCGCAGCAGGGGCTGGGCTACTGCAACATCACCAAGTGCTGTACCGAGGTCTGCCCCGAGCACATCAAGATCACCGACAACGCGATCATCCCGATGAAGGAGCGCGTCGTCGACCGGCGGTACGATCCCCTCGTGTGGCTCGGCAGCAAGATCTTCCGGCGGGGGCAGAACGGCGCGGCGGCGAGTGGACCGGCGCTCGGTGAGTCCGGCCTGGACCAGCCGGCCGCCACGACCGCCGGGCTGCCGGCGGACGGCGACCACAGCGCGGCGGCCGACGCCGAGCGCGGGGTCAACTGGCACCGCCAGGTGCCTCGCCCACAGGCGGCGGCAGTGGACGAAAAGGGCCACCTGCCAATCAGTGAGCTGGCGTTCGACAAGCCGGCCGCGCCGTCGCCGTTCGGTGAGGACGTCACCTTCCCGCTGCCGGACAAGTCGCTCAACTACCACCACCCGGACCAGGACCGCTGAGCCGGTCTCACCGACCAGAGCCAGCTGACCGCCCCTCCCGGTGCTTCGTGCGCCGGGAGGGGCGGTTTTTTTCGGATTGCCGGCTGCGCCACCGGGGTTGCCGGCCAGCCATCGACGATCGTAACATCCTCGGCGGAGCCGGGAACGGACCTTGTCCACCGTTTCCGTCGTGGGGCGGCGTCGGGCCGCCGGGCCCACGGCACCAGCCCGTGCTGCGGGCTGCTCGCCGAAGGACTCCCCCACCATGATCCCGCTCCGGCTCCGGCGCCACCGCCTGCCCGCACTCGTCGTCGCCGCCCTCGTCGTCGCCGGCGTGACCGTCGTCTGCTGGCACCGGACGCCGACGCCAGCGAACTCTGCGGGCGGGCCGACACGATCGACATCACCGACAAGCGGTACGTGGTGATGAACAACGTCTGGGGTGCGGACACCCCGCAGTGTCTGACCGTCGACGCGGCCGGCCGGTTCGAGGTGACCCACCCCGAGCACGACAAGCGGGACGGCTCCGCCGCCGCCGCCTACCCGACCATCTACCAGGGCTGCCACTGGGGCAACTGCACCGTCGGCAGCGGCCTGCCGATCAAGGTTGGGCAGTTGCGCTCCGCCCGGTCCGACTGGACGATCGATACCCGGGGCGCAACCGGCCGCTGGAACGCCACGTACGACCTGTGGTTCCACACCGACGCCAACGCCCACCGCTCCCCCGACGGCGCCGAACTGATGGTCTGGCTGGATCGGGCCGGCGGGGCCGAGCCGGCCGGGACGCTGGTGGCGCGGGGAGGCACGGCGGCGCCGGGCTCACCTCCCGGTCGTTCCAGGTCGCGATCAACCTCTGAGCCGGCTCAGCCGCCACCGGCCCGCCAGGCGTATCCGGTTCACCGAGCGGCGTGCAGCAACGGACGGAGCTCGGCGACGATCGGCTGATCTGCGGGCAGCCAGGTGACCTGGTCGAGTTCGTCGGCCGCCAACCAGCGCAGAGCGGAGTGCTCCAGCGCGGTAGGCTGCGCCGGCCCGAGCAGCCCGGCGAGGTAGACCCGCAGCACCGAGCGGCCGTGGCCGAGCGGCTGATCGGGGCCGACCCGGTCACCCACCGTGATCGAGACTCCGAGTTCCTCGCGGCACTCCCGGATCAGGGCGTCGGTCTCGGTCTCGCCGCTCTCCACCTTGCCGCCGGGAAATTCCCACTTGCCGGCCGCCCCCGGTGGATGGGTCCGGGCACATGCCAGCACCCGACCGTCGAGGACGATTGCCGCCCCGACCACCACCTGACGCCTCACCCGCCCGCTCCGCACAGCAGATGAGCCTGCCAGATCAATCAGCATTTCGGGTAACCCTGCTGACTGCTAGGACAGCAGATGACGGAAGGGTGGACGTGGACACACCAACCAGTTAGCGGCCAGACTGGGGACCACCGACCAAGACACAGGATGGCGACGATTTGGCCACAAGCCGGCAACGACGCCTGGGAGGTGTGGCTTTGCGAGCACTCTGGTCCAGCCGGACCGGCCGCGACTACCTTAGCGATGCGCTCACGCAACTGGACGGGTGGACGCAGGACGGCCAGCAACTCCGGCGAACCCTGCTGCTCGACGACAGCCAGCACGCCGAGCTCACCGAGCGGATCAAGGTAGCGGCCGACGCCCTGCACCTGCGGCCCGACGTACGCCGGGCCGAGGGGCAGACCCAGATCCGGCTCGGCTCCCCCGACGGCGACAAGATCACTGAGGGTGACGTCGCACTCGCGGCCCGCATCGAGGACGCCTACCGTACGGTCGTCGACCTGCGCTGATCCCACGTCCCGCGCCCGGACAACCGCTGACCGCAGCGACCTCGCTCATCGCTGGCGTGGTTGTGCCCGCCGCCTACTCTCGGGCACATGGCGAACGTGGCGTACGACCGGCGGGAGCAACTTCGGCAGATCGAGAGCGGGCTACTCGACGGGGAGCAGGTGATCGCGGTCTACGACGCGATCGGCACCGGCACCGGCTTCATCGGGCTGACCAACCGCCGCGTGATAATCCAGGACAAGTCGTTCGTCGGCAAGAAGGTCGCCATCACCAGCATCCCGTACTCGAAGATCACCAGCGTGAGCGTGGTGAGCAACAAGTCCTGGGGCGGCTCGTACTTCTCCTCCGGCGCCATCGCGATCAACGTCGGCACCCACACCTACGAGGTCGAGTTCCGTGGCGACCAGAAGTCCCACCACGTGCACAACGTGATCCTGCACTACATCTCGTGACCGGCTGCGGGACAGACAGCCAGCAGGGCTGACCGCTCGACGCAGGTCAGGGCTGCGGATCCGGCGTGACGAATGTGCCGCGACCGGCGAAGGCGTCATGGCCCTATACCGACTGGAACCGTCCCACCACCAAGGCTGACCCCTCCGTTCAGCGTCGAGGTGAGGCTCACGCACCTCAAAACCGCCTCGTAAGGTGTCTGAGCCTCACCTCGATGCGGCGCAGACATCGAGATTGAACGACGGTAGGTCAACAGAAGCCGGATGTTACGGTGAGGAACATGACCGCAGTGCCCGAGTGGATGCGGCCGCCCCGCCCTGAAGGGTGGTACGCCGACGACCTCGACCAGCTCCCGCAGGCGCCGCGTCACACCGAGCTGATCGACGGAGCGCTCGTCTTCATGATGTCCCCCCAGCGGGCTTGGCACGGCCGAGCTGTCTCCGCTTTGCTCTTCGCTCTCATGGAGCAGGCGCCAGCAGGCGTCGAGATCGAGCGGGAGATGACGATTCGGCTCGACGAACGGAACCGCCCCGAGCCCGATCTCCTCGCCACGCGGGCTCCCTACTACGACCCGGACTGCACCTTCTACACACCCGACCAGGTGCTGTTGGTCGTCGAGGTGGTGTCGCCGGAGTCGGCCCACCGCGACCGGACAGTCAAGCTGCGCAAGTACGCGGAAGCCGGCATCCCGCACTACTGGCGCGTCGACGACGAGGGTGGATCACCGGTGGTCCACGCATACGAGCTCGACGAGCCCACCCGGTCATACGTCGCGACCGGGATCCACCGCCACGAGCTGCACACCACGACGCCGTTCGAACTCAAGCTGAATCTGGACGGGCTTGTGCCCGGTCGCAAGAGCTGAGCCAGGCAGCCGCTCAACTGCCTGACACGTCCCTGCCCTGACCGCAGGGCCGGCCTACAGCCTGATGACCCGAACCCGATGCCCGCACAACCTGGTCATGTCGTCGACATCCGACGTCAGGACCGCGACCGGCGCAGGTAGTCGTAGCGCCATCTCGGCGACCATGGCATCGATGGCGTACTTGTGCCCGTGCAGCCCCGCCGCCTTCAACAGCCCCGCACTGCGACGGGCGCTTTCCTTCGTCACCGCCTCCACACGAATGCGGGACAACAGCCAGGTCAGCCGAGCGGTGTCCACGCCGGTGTGGGAAACCTCGATGATCGTGGCAGCCGACATGGCCAGATCAGCCCCGTCACGCTCCGCCTGCTCCAGCAGTCGCATCACCATGCGATCCCGGCCGATCCATCCCGAGAAGCCTTGCGAGTCGAGCACAAGCGATTCGAGGCTCACGCCGCCCGGTCCGTCTCCCTGGTCCCGTACAGAAGCGCCTGGGCCTCGGCCATCTCCTGATCGGTGAACGCCCCGGACTCAGCTTGATAGCGGTCCAACTCCTCCCGGAGAAGCCTTCGCCGCTCAGCCCGCTCGGCCAGCTCGGTGAGGTAGCCGGAGACGTTGTCGGTGTGCGACTTCATGCTCTCCAGCAGCTCCACCGGCAGCGTGATCGTAACCTTCCTCGTCCTCGCCATCCGGCAACCATACCACGGTATTACCGCGAGCTGGGCACAGCTGCCACCCCCTGGCAGACACCGCGAACCTTGGGACGCGCCACACGCCGGCTCGTGCCCAGCATGCCGGAATCAGACGTTGAAGCGGAACTCGACGACGTCGCCGTCCTGCATGACGTACTCCTTGCCTTCCATCCGGACCTTGCCGGCCGCCTTGGCCGCCGCCATCGTGCCGGCCGCGACCAGATCGTCGTAGGAGACGATCTCGGCCTTGATGAAGCCGCGCTGGAAGTCGGAGTGGATCACCCCGGCGGCCTCCGGCGCGGTCGCCCCGACCGGGATGGTCCAGGCCCGCGCCTCCTTCGGCCCGGCGGTGAGGTACGTCTGCAGCCCGAGGGTGCGGAAGCCGACCCGAATCAGCTGGTTGAGCCCCGGCTCGCTCTGCCCGGTCGACTCCAGCAGCTCCATCGCCTCGTCGTCCGGCAGATCGATCAACTCGGACTCGATCTTGGCGTCCATGAAGACCGCCTCGGCCGGGGCGACCAGCGCGCGCAGCTCGGCGAGCAGCTCGGCGTTGCCCAGCTCGTCCTCGTCGACGTTGAAGACGTACAGGAACGGCTTGGTGGTGAGCAGGTGCAGCTCGCGCAGCTCGGCAACGTCGATGCCGGCGGCGGACGCACCCGCGTACAGCGTGGTGCCGCCGTCGAGCAGCGCGGCGGCGGCCTTCGCGGCGGCGTGGATCGCCGCCCGGTCCTTGCGCAGCCGGGCTTCCTTCTCCAGCCGGGGCAGCGCCTTCTCCAAGGTCTGCAGGTCGGCCAGGATCAGCTCGGTGTTGATCGTGGCGATGTCGTCGCCCGGCGAGACCTTGCCGTCGACGTGTACCACGTTCGGGTCGGAGAAGACCCGCACGACCTGGCAGATCGCGGCGGCGTCGCGGATGTTGGCCAGGAAGGCGTTGCCTCGGCCCTGCCCCTTGGACGCGCCCCGCACCAGACCGGCGATGTCGACGAACGACACCGCCGCCGGGATGGTTTTCTCCGAGCCGAAGATTTCCGCCAGCCTGCCCAGCCGCCCGTCCGGCAGCCCCACCACCCCGACGTTCGGCTCGATAGTGGCGAACGGGTAGTTCGCCGCGAGAACGTCGTTCTTGGTGAGCGCATTGAACAGGGTGCTCTTGCCGACGTTGGGCAGGCCGACGATGCCGATGGTGAGACTCACGTCGGTCGAGTCTACGCAGCGTCCGGTGGCGGGTCAGGCGCAGGCGGTCTTCAGCTTGCCGGTCGCCTCGGCCAGCAGGTCGGCCACCTGACCCATCGGGGTGTTGTCGTCCGGGTCGTTGATCTGGGCGACGACGTCGGCGGCCTCGGTCAGCGCCTGCTGCACGTCGGCGTCCACCGGGTCGACGGCGAGCGACTGCAGCATCCCGGACCAGCCGGCGAGCTTGCTCCGGAACTCGGACTCGGCGGTCTCCGCCGCCGACCCGCCCTCGACCGCAGCGGCAATCAGCTTGCCGAAGTCGTCCTCGATGTTCGCGGTGTTCTCCTCGCTGACCGGCACCGCCATGTCACATGCCTCCTTCGTGGCCGCAGCGGCCCCGTCCTCGGCGGAGCCGGCCGACTCCGCGTCGGCCGACGCGGTCGCCGCCGGCGGTGACGTCTGACCGGCGGTGGGGTCGACATCGCTGTCGCCACCGCCGCAGCCGGCCAGGGTGAACGCGAGCGCCGTCGCGGCGGTGGCGGTGATCAGGGTACGTCGCATTGAAAATCCGTCCATTGAGAGGCGAGCAAACTGGAGCAGGCTAACGGACGCCTGCCCCCGCCCCGCCCGGCCCCTCGCGGACGTCACTCGCAGACGGCGCGGAAGTTCCCCGGGATCGCCACCACGGCGGCCACCTGCTCATCGCTGAGTGGAGTCTCACCGATCTCGGTGGCGGCCTCGATCGCGGCCGTACTCTCGGTCAGCACCGTCCGCAGCTCGTCCGACACCGGGCCGGTGGCCAGCGAGGTGAGCGTCGCCGACCAGCCACGCATCTGCGCCTCGAAGTTGTCCTTCGCGTCCGCCGGCGCCTCCGCGCTGGCCGTCGGGTCGGCGAACTGGTTGACGTCACGCTGGAAACCGGCAGCGAAGTCGCTACTCATCGATACTGCCTGATTGCAGGCGGCATTGGTGGCGGCGAGGATGTCGGCCTCGCTGGCGGTGGTGCTGCCGCCGGTCGGCGACGGCGCGCCCGTCGGCGGCGGCTCGGTGCCGCAGCCGGTGAATCCGAGGATCAGGGCCGAGCCGAGGACGGCGCTGGCCAGTAGGCGACGCATGATATCTACCGACTCCTTTATCGAGGTACACCAAACTGTGCCACTCTATCGATCCAGGAGCCAGGTCGCCGAACGGAGCCAATCGACCAACGCAGATGATGAGAGCGCCGCTGCCAGCAGTTGATGGTGAGCATCGTCATGCTACCTACCGGTGTCGGGTGCTCTACCGTCTGCGCAGGGCGACGGCGCCGGGTGCCCAGCGCGGCCAGACCCCGTCAGCACCGGGCGGTAGCCGCTGCGGGCGGCGTACCGTTGCCGCCCGGACGGACAGACGTCCGGGCGGGCGGGAAGGTCCGGGCGAGCGGGGAGCGGGTGGCGTGGTGGCGAACGGGGCGGCGACGCTGGCGCGGCCGGTGGTGGAACGGGCGCGGATCGCGGTCGCAATCGCGTTCGGGGTCAGCGGTCTGGCGTTCGCGTCGTGGATCTCCCGTACGCCGGCGATCCGCGACGCCCTCGATCTGACCAATGCCCAGTTCGGGCTGCTGCTGTTGTGCACGTCGGTGGGCGCGGTCAGTGCGCTGCCGCTGTCCGGTCCGCTGGTGCACGCGATCGGATCCCACCGGACGGTGCTGCTGGGCGCATCGGCCGTGACCGTCGGGATGCTCGCCGTCGCGGTCGGCGTGGCGGTCGTCTCACCGCCCCTGGCCGGTGCCGGGCTGCTGCTGACCGGCACCGGGTTGAGCAGCTGGGACGTGGCGATGAACGTCGAGGGTGCCGACGTCGAGCGCCGGCTCGACCGCCCGCTGATGCCCCGTTTCCACGCCGGCTTCAGCCTGGGTACGGTGACCGGCGCGCTCCTCGGGGCCGGGTGTGCCTGGCTCGCGGTGCCGGTCGACTGGCAACTCGCCGTCACCGCGCTGCTGGTGATCGCCTCGATCGCCGCAGCCGTACGGATGTTCCTGCCGGTCCCGGCCCGGGTACCCGGCGCAACGACGCCCCGGTCCGGGGTGCTGCGTGCCTGGCGGGAGCCGCGCACCCTGCTGATCGGTCTGCTGGTGCTGGCCTTCGCGTTCGTCGAAGGGGTGGCGAACGACTGGCTCACCCTGGCCGTGGTCGACGGCTACCACGTCGGTGACGCGGTCGGCGCGGTGGCGTTCGGGGTGTTCGTCGCGGCGATGACCGCCGCCCGGATGGTCGGCGGCACGGCGTTGCAACGCTGGGGCCGGGTGACGGTGCTGCGGGCGACGGCGGTGCTGGCCCTGGTCGGCCTGGCCCTGGTGGTGTTCGGGCCGACGCTGCCGCTGGCGCTGCTCGGGGCGCTGCTGTGGGGCGCGGGGGCGTCGCTCGGCTTCCCGGTCGGGATGAGCGCGGCCGCCGACGAGGCCGACCGGGCGGCGGTACGGGTGTCGGTGGTCAGTTCGATCGGCTACACCTCGTTCCTGGCCGGTCCGCCGCTGATCGGTTTCCTGGCCGAGCAGGTCGGCATCCTGCGATCGCTGCTGGTGGTGGTCGGGGCGTTGGCGATCGGCCTGCTGGCCGCCGGCGCGACCCGGCCGGCCGGCCCGGCCGGTGCGGCCCGCCCGGGCTCGTGACTGCAGGTCCGATTCCCGCCAGCCGACCGGGCCCGCAAGCGGGCAGGATCGACCCATGGAGCTCGACTTCGAGCGGTGCTACCGGGTGCTGGACAGCCGCGACCAGCGCTTCGACGGCTGGTTCTACACCGGCGTGACGTCGACCGGCATCTACTGCCGGCCGTCCTGCCCGGCGGTCACCCCGAAGCGGGACAACGTCCGGTTCTTTGCGTCGGCGGCCGCCGCGCAACAGGCCGGGCTGCGCGCCTGCCGACGCTGCCACCCCGACGCCACCCCTGGCTCGCCCGACTGGGACCGCCGCGCCGACCTGGTCGGCCGGGCGATGCGGTTGATCAGCGACGGGGTGGTGGACCGCGACGGCGTGCCAGGGCTGGCCCGCCGCCTCGGCTACACCGAACGGCATCTCACCCGGGTGCTGACCGAGCAGGTGGGGGCCGGCCCGCTGGCGTTGGCCAGAGCGCAGCGTGCGCAGACGGCCCGCATCCTGGTGGAGCGGACCGCCCTGACCGTCGCCGAGATCGCGTTCGCGGCCGGTTTCGGCAGCGTCCGGCAGTTCAATGACACGTTCCGGACGGTGTACGGCGGTCCGCCGTCGACGCTGCGCGGCCGGGTACGGCCCGGTGCGCCCGACCGGGCCGGGGTGATCACCGTACGGCTGGCCTTCCGTCAGCCGATGGCGGTCGATGCCGTACTCGGATTCCTGGCCGACCGGGCGGTGCCCGGCGTGGAGTCCGCCGACGGCGGCGGATACCGGCGTGCGCTGCGGCTGCCGTACGGTGCCGGCACGGTTGCGCTCACCCCGCACGACGGCTTCCTTGCCGCCGCGTTGCACCTCGGCGACCTGCGCGATCTGGCACCGGCGGTGTCCCGCTGCCGCCGACTGTTCGACCTGGACGCCGATCCGGCGGCGGTGGACGCCGTGCTGGGCGCCGATCCGGCGTTGGCCGCTGCCGTCGCCGCCGAGCCCGGGGTCCGGGTGCCGGGCGCGGTGGACGGCTTCGAGCTGGCGGTACGGGCCGTGGTCGGGCAGCAGATCTCGGTGTCCGCCGCCCGCCGGGTGCTGGCCCGCCTCTGCACGGCGACCGGGTCGCGAACAGCCCCGCCTGCGGACGGCCTGGCGCCGTTCCCGGGCCCGGCTGACCTGCTCGCCCTGCCCGACGACGCCTTCGCGATGCCGGCCGCCCGGCGCGGCACGCTGCGCGCGCTGGCCGCCGGCGTCACCGACGGCGGCATCGGACTCGACCCGGGCAGCGACCGGGTCGAGCTGTCGCACCGGCTCACCGCACTGCCCGGCATCGGCCCGTGGACCGCCGGGTACGTGGCGATGCGGGCGCTCGGCGACCCGGACGTGCTGCTCGGCACCGACCTGGGAGTACGGCGCGGCGCGGCGGCGCTGGGCCTGCCCGCCGCCCCCACCGACCTGACCGCCCACGCGGACCGCTGGCGGCCCTGGCGGTCGTACGCCAACCTGCGGCTGTGGCGGTCCGCCACGCCATCGAAATCGACACCGGAGTGACACATGACAAAACGTTCGACATTGGACATGAGTACCGTCGCCACGGCGGTCGGGCCGCTGACGCTGATCACCGACCCGGACGGGGCGCTACGGGCCGCCGGGTTCACCGCCGACCCGGACGACCTGCTCGACCTGGTCCACCCCGACCTGCGCGGGCCGGTGCGCCGCCGGGCCGGCCTCGGCGACGTCACCCGCGCCGTACGGTCCTACCTGTCCGGTGAGCTGACCGCGATCGACCAGCTCACGGTCTGCCAGCACGGCGGCCCGTTCCAGCGCACCGCCTGGTCGGCGCTGCGTGAGGTGAAGCCCGGCGAGCCGGTCAGCTATACGGCGATCGCCCTGCGCTCCGGCCGTCCAGCAGCGGTCCGGGCGGCGGCCGGCGCCTGCGCCCGCAACGCGGTCGCGCTGGTGGTCCCCTGTCACCGGGTGCTGCGCGGCGACGGCACGCTGGGCGGCTACCGGTGGGGTCTGCCGATCAAGAAGTGGCTGCTCCACCATGAATCGCAGGTGACATTCGCGGGGCAGTGAACCGGTGCCGGCACCGGCTACCGTCGTGGTGTGGACGCCGTACCCGACCGATCCCCGCCGCGGCGGCGCGCCGTCCACAATCTCTGGCGGCTGCGCCGCTATCTGCGCCCGTACCTCGGTCAACTCGGTTGGCTGCTGGCGGCCGCCGCGGCGGCGACCGGGGCCGGCATCGCCATCCCGCTGGTCATCGCCGAGGTGGTGGACGGCCCGGTGGCCGCCGGTGATCCCGCCGGTCTGCTGTTCCTCGGTGGACTCGCTCTGCTGCTCGGCGTCGTCGAGGCGGTGCTCATCTTCGTCCGGCGGTGGACACAGAGTGCCTCGTCGATCGGGATGGAAGGCACCATCCGCGACGACATCTACACCCACCTGCAGCGGCTCCCGGTCACCTTCCACGACCAGTGGCAGTCCGGGCAGTTGTTGTCCCGGGCGATCAGCGATCTGTCGGTTATCCGACGCTTCCTCTCCTTCGGTCTGCTGTTCCTGATCCTCAACTCGGCGACCTACCTGACCGTGGTGGCGTTGCTGCTGCACCTGCACTGGCCGTTGGGGCTGGTGGTGGCGGCCAGCGCCGTGCCGCTCTACTTGTTCAGCCGCCAGTTCACCCGCGCCTACCTGCGGGTGTCCCGACGAATGCAGGACCAGCAGGGTGACCTGGCCACCCTGGTCGAGGAGTCCGCGCAAGGGCTGCGGACCATCATCTCGTTCGGGCGCGGGCCGTACCTCACCGCACGCTTCACCGACCTGGCCCGAGAGCTGCACGACACCGCGGTCGGCAAGGGCCGGCTGCTCGCCCACGCGTCGGCCCGCTACGACCTGGTGCCGAACGCGAGCCTCGCGGTCGTGCTGGTCGCCGGGGCCGGCGCCGTCGCCGACCAGCAGCTCACCATCGGTCAGCTGGTCGCCTTCGTCACCCTGCAACTGATGCTGATCTGGCCGATCAAGTCGCTGGGCTGGATCATCTCGCACGCCCAGGAGGCGATGACCGCCGCCGACCGGATTCAGGAGGTGCTGGACACCTCGCCGTCGATCGTCGACCGGCCGGACGACGTCCGGGTCCGGGTCGGTGAGGTCCGCGGTGAGTTGCGTTTCGACAACGTCACCTTCGGCTACCCGGGGACGCCTGAGCCGGTGCTGCGCGGCGTCAACCTCACCGTACGGCCGGGTGAGACGCTGGCCATCGCCGGCCTGACCGGCAGCGGCAAGACCAGCCTGGTGTCGCTGGTGCCGCGACTGTACGACGTCACCGGCGGACGGATCACCCTGGACGGTCATGACCTGCGCGACCTGCGCCTCGACGAGCTGCGCCGGTGCGTCGGCGTGGCGTTCGAAGATCCCACGTTGTTCTCGATGTCGGTTCGGGAAAATCTGACCCTCGGCCGGCCGGACGCCACCGACGCCGAGGTGCACGCCGCCGTCCGGTTGGCGCAGGCCGACTTCGTCCACGACCTGCCCTGGGGGTTGCATACCCGGATCGGCGAGCAGGGGCTGTCGCTGTCCGGCGGGCAGCGGCAGCGGCTGGCGCTGGCCCGGGCGGTGCTGGTCCGGCCCCGGGTGCTGGTGCTCGACGACCCGCTGTCCGCCCTGGACGTGCACACCGAGGCGCTGGTGGAGCAGGCGCTGCGCCGGGTGCTGGTCGGCACCACCGCGCTACTGGTGGTGCACCGGCCGTCCACGGTCGCGCTGGCCGACCGGGTGGCGCTGCTGGACGCGGGCCGGATCGCGGCCGTCGGCACCCACACCGAACTGCTCGCCACCGTGCCCGCCTACCGGGCCGTACTCTCCGCCGACGGACCCGGCCTGGTCAGGTCGCGGTGAGCCGGACCGACGATGCCGGCAGCACCGCGGACCGTGACGCGAGCAGGTCCGACTACGCTCAGCCGGACTGGCGCGGGGTCTCCGACCGGGCGGCGGACGAGGCCAGCAGCGGAGCCGACGGCGACCCGGTCGACAACGCCCGGGTCCGGGCCCGCAGCCGGGCGCTGCTCGGCTCGCTGACCCGGCCGCACCGGCGGATGATCGCGGTGGCGGTCGGCCTGCTGCTACTGCAGAACGCCGCCGCGATGGCCGGTCCGTACCTCGTGATGCTGGGTATCGACCGGGCCATCCCGCCGCTGACCGACGACGGTGACGCGGGGCCGCTGACCGCGATCGCCGTCGCCTTCGCGGTCGCCACCGTCGCCGAGTACGTCGGCAAGCGCAGCTTCCTGATCCTGTCTGCCCGGGTCGGTCAGGCGATCCTGCTCGACCTGCGTCAGCGGGTGTACCGGCACTTCCTCAACCTGTCGGTCAGTTTCCACGAGCGTTACACCTCCGGCCGGGTGGTGGCCCGGCTGACCAGTGACATGGACTCGATCTCCGAGCTGGTCAACGGCGGCATCGACGACCTGGTGCTCGCCGGGCTGTCGGTGATCTCGGTGGCGGCGATCCTGCTCTGGCTGGACCTGCCGCTGGCCCTGGTGACCCTGTCGGCGTTCCCGTTCCTGCTGTGGATGTCGATCTGGTTCGCCCGCGCCTCCACCGTCGCCTACCGGCGTACCCGGGAGACCGTGGCGCTGCTGATCGTCCACTTCGTGGAGTCGCTCGGCGGGGTCCGGGCCGTGCACGCGTTCCGGCGCGAGCCCCGCAACCAGGAGATCTTCGCCGAGGTCAACACCAGCTTCCAGCGAGCCAGCCTGCACGCGTTCCGGCTGATCGCGATCTACTCACCGAGCCTCAAAGGCATCGGCAACGTGGCAGTCGCGATGGTGCTCACCTTTGGCGGTTGGCAGGTGCTGCAGGGCCGCACCGAGATCGGCGTGCTCGCCGCGTTCCTGCTGTACCTGCGCCGGTTCTTCGAGCCGATGCAGGAGCTGAGCCAGTTCTACAACTCGCTGCAGTCGGCGACCGCGGCGCTGGAGAAGCTCTCCGGCGTGCTCGGCGAGCGGCCGGACGTCGCCGAGCCGGTGCGGCCGCGGCCGCTGCCGCAGCCGGTACGCGGCGCGGTGCGACTGCATGCCGTCTCGTTCGGCTACCGGCCGGACCGTCTGGTGCTGCCCGAGCTGACCCTGCGGATCCCGGCCGGGCAGACGGTCGCGCTGGTCGGGGCCACCGGGGCCGGCAAGTCGACGATCGCCAAGCTGGTGGCCCGGCTCTACGACCCGGTCAGCGGATCGGTCACCCTCGACGGGATCGACCTGCGTGAGATCGCCGGCCGCGACCTGCGGCGGAACGTGATCATGGTTACGCAGGAGAACCACCTCTTCGCCGGCAGCGTCGCGGACAACATCCGGTTCGGCCGCCCGGACGCCACCGACGCCGAGGTCGAGGCCGCGGCGCGGGCGATCGGCGCGCACGAGTTCATCTCCGGACTTCCCGACGGGTACGCCACCGACGTGCACCGACGCGGCGGGCGGCTGTCCGCCGGGCAGCGGCAGCTGGTCGCTTTCGCCCGGGCGGTGCTGGCCGACCCGGCGGTGCTGATCCTCGACGAGGCGACCTCGTCGCTGGACGTACCCACTGAGCGCCTGGTGCAGCGGGCGTTGCAGACCATGCTCAACGGCGGCCAGAACGACGGTAGCCAGAACTGCGGCGGCCGCAACGGCGACGGGCCGGGGGCCAACGGCTGGCCGACCGGCCACGGACGCACAGCGCTGGTCATCGCGCATCGGCTGTCGACGGTGCAGATCGCCGACCGGGTGCTGGTCCTCGACGACGGCCGGATCGTCGAGGACGGCCGGCCCGCCGACCTGATCGCCGACGGCGGTCGGTACGCCGTACTGCACCACCAGTGGCGCGACAGCCTCAGCTGACCCGGACCGCCTGCAGGGTGTAGCTGAGTGGGAACCGCTCCGGTCGTTCGGTCAACCGCCACTCGCCGTCATCGCCCTTGACCATCCGGCCGGGCAACGCGTTCCACGGCACGCTGTCGTGCTCGACCAACATCGTCACCTGCATTCCGACGCCGGTGAGCGCGGTGAAGATCTCCCCGATGCCGTGGTTCCAGGAGTGGGTCAGGTTGCAGGTGAAGCTGACGGCCGTGTCGACGTACGTGCCGTCCTCGTTCGACACCAGCGGTCGGTCCGTCTCGAAGTACGGCAGGTCGAGCACGAGCAGGCCATCTGGGCGGGTCTCGTCGACCGCCCACAGCGCCGGGTGCCCCTCCCGCAGGAACAGCCGGCCACCCGGACGCAGCAGCCCGGCCACCGTCTCCGCCCATCGGGTCACGCTCGGCAACCAACAGAGCGCGCCGATCCCGGTGAAGACGAGGTCGAACCCGCCCGTGCCGAGCACCTCCACGGCGCGGTAGACGTCGGCTTCGACGTACTCGATCGGGGTCTGCGCGGCCCCGGCGATCCGCCGGGCCTCGGCCAACGACGCGCCGGAAAGGTCCAGGCCGGTCATGGTCGCGCCGAGCCGGGCCAGTGACAGCGTGTCGGTGCCGATGTGACACTGCAGATGCACCCCGCGTACGCCGGTCAGGTCGCCGAGCCTCGGCAGATCGAACCGCACCACCTCGCTGAGCAGCGCCGGGTCGGCGATCAACTGCGCCACCCGATAGTCCGGTGAGACGGCGTGCGCCGGCGCGCGCTCGTCCCAGCTGGCCCGGTTGAGCGCCAGATAGTCGGTCATGCCGCCGACGATCGCATGATCTGACGCCGCTGGCACCCCGTTATCGTCCGGTTTCGGGCTCCGGCCCGGTGGGCCCGGTAACGGCGGGTGACCCCGGTCGCTCATGCGCTCCCGGGGCCACCCGCCTCCTCAGTTGTTACGTGTCACGCCCTGTTCGCCCGACGGCGGGTGAGCAGGAGCAACGAGATTCCCAGCGCCACGAGCGCACCACCGCTGGTGATCAGATTCGTGGTCGCGCTGCCGGTGACCGGCAGCCCCACGTACCGGAAGGCGATCTCGTTCGAAGTGCCGTTCGGTGTGGTCACCGTGATGGTTGTGTGCTTGACGTCGCACGGCGGAGTGACGAAGGTAACCGAGGTCCCGGAACTGTTCACCGTGACCTTGTTTGCTGGAATCGTCTTGCCGCAGATCGTCACGGTCGTCTGGCCCGGGATGAAGCCGCTGCCTCCGACGACCACTGTGGTCCCGCCGTTGGCCGGTCCCTGTCCAGGGTCGACCAAGTCGATCGCCGGTGCCGGCCCACCCGAGTAGGTGAAGCCGTCCGGAGCGACCGCGTCGTCACCCGGCAACACCACCACCACATCAACCGGACCCACCGGCCCCGGCGGCGTCACCACCGTCAACGACGTACCCGACGGATCCACCACCACATCGGTCCCCGACACACCACCGAACGTCACATCAGTGGCCCCAGTAAACCCGGAACCCGTCACCGTCACCGTGGTACCACCCGTGTTCGGACCCGAATCCGGCACCACCGAATCAATCGTCGGCGGCACATAGGTGAAGATCCCCGCGTCCGCAGTACCAGCCGGGAACGTGATCACCACATCAGCCGGA
>NZ_JBHMIO010000019.1:0-100637 GCF_048060275.1 Micromonospora sp. LOL_015 | reverse complement strand
TGCTGTCCGCGGGCAGGGACTCAACTGTCCGTCAACAAGGATTTTTCAGTGTCCGCTAGCAACGAGCCCACCCGCAGCGAGCCAGGGCAGCAGCCGAGGATCCGCCCAACCGCCGCGCACCACCGCCATGTTGACTCCCAGCAGTACGACCGAGCCGGCAAGCGTCGGTCGCAGTGGTCGGCCTCGGTAGGCGGCGGCGCACAACAGGCACAGTGCGGCACACACGATGCCGCACAGTTGCAACTCGTGCATCCACACCCGCCCCTCCTGGGTCGACCACCCCTGCCAGCCGGCGGGCTCCGAGGACGGCCATGAGCCGTCCGGCAGAGGGCCCGTCCAGGAGTTCTGTACCCCGATGTTGGGGGTCAGGTAGGCCAAGGTGACCGCCCAGGCCAGGACCGAGTAGACCGCACCGGCGAGGGCGGTGCGGTGCCACCACGGGCCACGTGCGACAGCCGGGGTCTGGCCGGTCAAACCTGCGCCGGTCAAACCTGCGCCGGTCACGGTCGGGCTGGTCCGTTCGGACCCACGCTGACCGGGGATGCCCCGGCCGGGATCGGGTGCCGTCGACGTGCTGGTCGCGGCGGCCTCGATCGGCCGGGCGAGTCTGATCGCATGGGCCAGGGCAAGCACCATCGAGACGAGGGTCAGATTGGGCAGGATCGCCAGGGCGGCCTCTATCGGCAACGAGGTGTCGAAGGCGTCGTACGTCAACAGCAGGATCGGTTCGCGTACCAGATAGGTGAGCCACCACCAGGGCTGACCCGCCGCTTCGGCCGGTGTCTGGGGTGCCACCAGCACCATCGTGTAGGCGCTGACCAGCGTCAGGGCGGGAGCGGCCAGCACGGCCGAGCCGACGGCCGACACCAGACGCCTGCGGCGGGACAGCGCCGCGACGCCCGCCGCCACCGGCGGGAGCAGCACCGACAGACAAAGTGCCACGGCGACGGCGAACCAGGAGCCGTCCCAGACCCTGTTCGCGCTACGGGCCAGCACATCGAGGGTGAGCAGGCCGGCTGTCACGGGTAGGGTCGCCCACCCACAGCCTGCCGGGCTGACCGGCCGGCCGGCACGTCGTCGCAGCAGCCGCCGGGCCAGCAGCGTGCCGACGACTGCCGCGATAAGGATGTAAGCCACATAGCTCACGGCGAAGAAGGTAATGACCGAGGCCATCGGTGTACGCGCCACCGCGTCGATCAGCCAGGCCAGGTGAGGACACCGCCATCGCTGCCGTGACCAGCACGAACAGCGGCGCAAGGAACAGCCATCCCGCGTGTATCTGGGTGGGTGAGGGTCTGGGCAGCCGGGGCAGCGGTACCGGATCCGCGCCCGGCGGGCGGGCGAGCGCGAGACTGGCCGCGAAGCGGAGCTGCCGCCACTTCCGCGGCGCAGCGACAGCGCCTTCCCCATGGCCGAGGGCGTACAACTCGCCGGCCCACTCCCGGCTCATCTCCTTCGCGCAGGTGTGCCGGCCAACGCCGCGCCGCCGCAGCCAGCAGCCACTCGGCGATCCGCTGGGGCAAGGTGCTCACCACCCCGGCGCCGATGTGAAGGTGGCGGCGTCGGCGGCCCGAGTGCCACCGGCGCCGCGCGGGCGCAGTTTCGCCCGCAGGGCCGCGAGCTCGGCACGGGCCGCCACGACTGGGCTGACCGGTGGCCTGCATGAGCTCCAAGCCGTACCGGCCAGCCTGCGGATCGTCGAGGAGCACCGTCAACACCTGAGCCACACTGGTGGTGACCCGGACACGTTCGGGTCTATCCCTCAAACTGGTCCGGGTGTCCGCCGACGTTGCCTCCGCCACCTCTGCTCAGGGCTGCAGCCACCATGGACTGCTGTACGCCACCCCGAAGTCGTTGCACGGATGACCGGACGGGCCGGGCGTCGGGTTGGCCAGCTCCGGGTCGGAGACCCGCAGCACGACCCAGTCGCCGTCGGCGACGTCGAGCGGCACGGTGAAGTCGGCGACCGACCCGGAGACGGTGTCGACGACGTCAACGACGGTCGGCACCGAGGTCCCGGGGCGCAGCACCTGGATCCGCAGCGGCTTGCCGTCCCACACCGCACCCCGGTCCAGGTCCACCCGGAACCGGACGTCACCGGCGACCAGCCCGATGACCCCACCCATCCGTACGCCGTTGGCGGCCGCGTCCAGCCGCAGGCCGGACACCCGGGTGGCGAAGCAGCGGCGGGCCGCCATCGCCTCGAACACCGCCGCACGGGTGTTCTCGGCGACCCACAGACCGCTGCGGCCCTTGCCCTCGTGGAAGCCCCAGCTGGTCCCGTGCTCGTCGGTGACCCCGGTCAGACCCGGCCGCCAGCCGGCGTTGAGGCAGGCCACCAGCGGCGATGCCACCCAGGACGACCAGCCCTCGAACAGGTAGTCGTCGGTCCGGTTGAACATCTCCAGGCCGACGAGCTGCTGCCGCGCCGAGGCGTCGTACGAGAAGTTGTCGAACCGGCCGATCTCCCGCCCCGGGTGGTTGAAGCTGGCCAGGCCGCCGGGCCGACCGGCCAGCCACCGGTAGAGGCTGCCGGGGCTGCCGGCCCGCAGCAGGTCGGCGAAGTCCGAGGTGTTCCACACGTTGATGTGACCCTGCAACGGGTGCGACCACTCGAAGCCGCGGATCGCGGTGAACTGACCGGGGTCGTCGGCCGCGTTGGCGAGCGCACCGGTGGTCCGCCACTCCGACCGGCTGAGCCCGCTGATGGCGAACATCGTGGCGTGGTCGGTGAGCGCGGCGACGTCGAGTCCGGCCTCGCGCATCGAGGCGAACGCGTCGTCGGCGCTGCCGTCCCCGTCGGACATCACGGTGTGGTTGTGCAGGTCGGCGTGGACCAGGGTGGTCCCCTGGCTGATCCGCGACGCCCGGGAAGCGCCGGGCGCGGCCATCGCCGGCGCGCCGGCCGACGCCGCACCGGCTGTCATCGCGGTGCCGGCCCGCGCGGTGCCGGGAACGGCGGCGAGCATCAGCAGGCCGCCGGCGGCGGCCAGCATTGATCTGCGTCCGAGGCCGCCGGTCGGGTGCCCGGCAGGATCGATCTGGCCGTACGGAACCTGGTCCGCCTGGTGGTCGTCGGTCGGGTGATGGCAGTGGCGGGAATGTGATCGACTCATGCCAATCATTAAATCGATAGGAAGTCTTCCGGCACGCTACGCCGAACCGACCGGCGGGCGAACTCCAGGCGTCACCCCGCACGTCTCGGCGACGGCCTCGCCGGGAAAGGCGGGCTAGCCGCTGCTCGCCGAGGCCGGGTTCGGCACCGCTGAGTACTACCGCCGGGTACGGCGGCGCGGCTGCGGCACCGGCGGCAGCGCGACTCCCGCAGCCTCCAGCGAGTCCCGCTGACCGCGAGCGGCGAGGCGGTCGGCGCGTTCGTTCTCCACATGGCCGGCGTGGCCCTTCACCCAGTGCCAAACGACCTCGTCGTGGCGGGCGACGGCCGCGTCGAGCTCCCGCCACAGATCCTCGTTCTTGACCGGCTCGCCCGCCTTCGTACGCCAACCGTTGCGTTTCCAGTTCGCCATCCACGACAGGATGCCGTTTCGGACGTACGTGCTGTCCGTGTAGAGGTCGACGACGGACGGGCGGGTCAACGCGGCCAACGCCCGGATAGGGGCGGTGAGTTCCATCCGGTTGTTCGTCGTGGCACCGGCCTCACCACCGCACAGTTCCTTCTCGACCTCGCCGTAGCGCAGCAACGCACCCCAACCGCCCGGCCCCGGATTGCCGCTGCACGCACCGTCGGTCCAGATCTGCTCCCGCGTCGTCGCCACCCCCGTCACCCGGACAACCTACCGTGACCGGGTCAGGGCCCGCCCTGTGATCGCCGGTGCCGCACCGGTCGATGCCGTCGCGGAGCGTCCTTCTAGGATCTGGCAGATGCAACTGATTGAGCGACCCTGGGGTGTGACCGCGTTCGGCGCGGCAAGTGTAAAGGCCATGCCGAGCCTGGTCCGGGCCAGATTCCGGGTGGTACGGGTGGAGCAAACTCCCTCTGAGGCTTTCGCTACCGCAGCCGAAGCGGTACGCGCGGTGCGTCAGGTATTGCGGGAGCACGGCGTCGTCGACAGTGCGGTGGAGCGTTCCCGCCTGGATCTGAATAGTTCGTGGAGTGGCTACGGCCCGGAGCGGGTGTTTCTCGGCTACCAGTGTCAGGCGTCGTTCGCCATGGAGTCGGACCGGATGGACCTCGTCCAGCAGTTGCTCGACGACGTCGTAGCCGCCGGCGCAAACGAGATCGAGGCGGTGGACTTCGACGTCACGACCAAGGGCGAGATGCGCGCAGAGGCTCGACGCCAAGCGGTTGCCGCCGCCCGGCGCAAGGCCGAGCTGTACGCCGAAGCGGCCGGTGTCCGGCTCGGCGCGGTCGTGCACATCGACGACGTCGATCCGGAGAATGTGGGACACGAGCGGTACCGTGGGCACGGATCGGGCGGGCAGGCTTCCGCCCAGGATCTCGCGCCCGGGCACGTGGTGGTCTCCGCTGCGGTGATCCTCGGCTTCTCGATCACCCACGACTGAGAAAGTGGGCCGGCGGGTCCGCAGCCGGTGGCCGGCGCAATACGACGTTCGTCCCGTTGGCCCGTGCGCCGTCCGTCCCTACGGTGCGACCATGGTCAAATTCCGGTCCCGCCTCGCCTTCATAGCTGTCCTCTCGACGATCGCCCTGGCCGGGTGCACCGATTCGGGGTCCCCCGGCGAGCCCGCCGATACGACCGTCAGTAGTGACGACGGGACCACCGCGACCGCCGATGCGCAACCGGGGTCCGACGACCCGCCCGCCGACGGCGACGGCTACGAGCGATCCGACGAAGGCACCGGGGCGGTCACCGTCGACGGCACCATCCACCAGGACTTCGAGGGCGAGTGCGAGTTCATCAGGGATCTCGGTGTGCAACCTGTCGAGGATCCCTTCGCCGAGGACGTCCGGCTCCTTCTCGGCGTCGACAACTTCGACTCCGGCGACCCCGACGCCCAGTCGTTCACCGCCATCTCGAATCAGACGTTCCGGCACGTCAACCAGGAAAGCGGCTTCAAGAGCACCTTCGACTCGATCGAGATCGCCGGGCCGGTCACCCAGGGCGCGAGCGAGGACATCGCGCTGGTACGCCTGGTGGGCTCGACCAGTGCCGGCTCATCGGTCGAGATGGAGATCGTCTGCATCCTCGACAAGCCGTGACCGCTGGAAATCATCCGGCCCGCCCGTAGGCCGGGGCCCGAGCAGGACCGCCACGAGAGCCGCCCGGGACTGTACGCCGACGACGCTGAACGTCGCCTCCAGGTGTTTGCGCACCGTGGAGGCGGTGATGCCCAGCGCCCGGCCGATCTGCACGTTGGTCGCGCCGGCAATGACCAGCCGGGCGATCTCGGCCTGCCGGCCGGTCAGGCCCAACTCCCGGCAGCGGCGGCGGCGTACGGCGTCCCGGTCGCGCAACATCAACGAGTACGGGCCGACCGCCGTCGTGGCGACCATCGCCTCGACCGGGCAGTCGGCGGTACCGAGATGGATCGGCCTGGTCATTCTGCCGACCTGCCAGCGCGCCCCGATGGTCTCGCGGAGCCGCCGCCAGAACCACGTCGAGGTGAGGTCGGCTCCGACGCGCAGGTCGAGCCCGACCCGGTCACCGATCGCCTCCGCCTCCACGCTCGTGGTCAACACCGTGCCGCCCTCGGCGAGCCGGACCACGGTCCACCCGTCCGCTGCCAGGACGACGTCGTTGGCGCGGGCCCGTCCCGACCCACTGACCAGCCGGTACAGGTTGATCAGGTGCGGGCGCAGGTCGCACAGGACCTGATACTCGTCGGCGCTGAACGGCGAGCCGTCACGGTTGACCGTGAAGCCGGTCACCAGCCCGGGTTGGTTGAGGACGCCCAGTGCGGCCTGACTCTCGATGCCGTTCGCGGCGTAGAACTCCTGGAACAGAGCGGTCTGGCGAAATGCGTCTTTCGGGTCGACGTCCGCCCAGGACGCCACTGAGCCGCCGCCGGCAATGTGTGCGACCAGCGGGTTCTGTCGTGCGATGCGGCCGAGCGGTGCGGCGTACCGCTCGAACCACTCGATACCCGGGTACGGCCACAGGTATCCGGATACCACCTCGGTCCTGAGGTTGACCTCCGTGTACGACACGCTGACACAGGGCATGAGGCGGAAAAGCTCGCGACAGCCAGCCTCCGCGAACTCGCCAAGGTCGCGGGACCGGCTGACCGCCTCGACCACCGTCAGGAGGGCACCCGACCCGACGGTGGTCATCGCCGTACCACCGGCACCCGGTCGGTGTCGGGGAGGTGGGACGGTCGGAGGCAACCAGCAACGCTCATCCGCACAGTGTGCCCGACCGCTGCACCTCGACACCTTGGCGATACACCCTAACCATGATCAAATACCACATCTCAGGCGCAGTCGTGGACCGTCAACTGCGGCGTGGCGCGGCGCTTCGACGCGGCTGCGGCACCGGCCTCGCCACCGCACGGCTCCTTCTCGATCTCGCCGTAGCGCAGCAACGCACCCCAACCGCCCGGCCCCGGATTGCCGCCGCACGCGCCCGGGAGGCACTGGCCGAAGCGGTCTACCGCCAGAAGGTCGCCACGCTGTGCCGGCGCGCCCGCGAACTGCAGGCCACGCTGCCCGCAGCGGAAACACTGGCGACCGGTGGCGCCGGGCCGTTCCCGCCGGATTTCGGGCGTCCGAACGGCGCGGGCGGTCGTGCTCGGTCCGGTGCGCACGAGGTGTCGTACGGCTGACCGACGAGCGGCGGTTCGACGTACCGGTCGTGCTGGTGTGCCCGGAGTTCACGCCGGCCCATGCGCAGGAGATGATCACCGCCGGGCAGGTCCCCGAGCTGGCCCGGGCCAAGGACCTCGACCTGGTCGACATCGACTCCGGGCACTGGCCGATGCTCACCCGACCCGCCGAGCTCGCCCGGATCCTCGCCGATGTCTAGCTGCGGACAGCGGCGTTGGCGGGTACGGGCACTATCGTGCTGGGGTGCGCATCCGTTTCGACGTCCCGGCCGATCCCGACTACCCGGGCAGGGCGGCCGCCGCGCTCAGCCGGGTGCGGCTGGCCAAGTACGGCTACATCGGCGCGATCCTGGCGGTGACCGGGGTGGCCGCTTTCGTCGCCGCGCGGGAGTACGGCTGGGGCGAGCAGTTCTCGCTGCTGTGGATGTCGCTGGTCACCGCCGGCGTGCTGTCGATGCTGTACGGGCCGTGGGTGCGCTCACGCGCCCGGCGCCGGTCCGGCGAGTACGCGGTCGACGGCGGCTACGACATCACCGACGACACCATCACGATGCGCAGCGGTACGGAGTTCGGCGACATCGCCTGGGACAGGGTCAGCAAGGTGCTCGACACTCCCGGCTTCTGGATCGTGTACGTGGGCCGGATGCCGGCGACCGTGATCCCCCGTGAGTTGATGTCCGCCGACGACGTCGAGACGTTACGGGACTTCATGGTCAGCCGCGGCCTGCTCCAGACCGGGTAACGGGGCCTCGGCCGTACCGCTCGACGAGCGCGGTGCCGATCGAGGCCAGCTGGTCCCGCACACCGGCGGGGCCGGCGACCTCGAGCCATTCGACCAGCCAGGCGAGCTCGCCAGCAAGCGTGTACTCGCTGTAGCCACGGATCACCACCTCGACGCGGCCGTCGGTCGTGGGGCCACACACCTCGAGCCGGTCGCCGAGAGCCATCCGGAGCGTGCCGATCCTGTCGGGCGCGCAGACCGCCTGGATCTCGACGGGCATCCGTCTGCGGTCGACCTCGTCGGCGATCTCCCGCCAGCTTTCGGCGAGGTCGAAGTCCGCCGGCCGGTGCACGGCATCGTCGGTCGGCTCGACGGCCGACACCCGGTCGATCCGGAAGGTCCGCCGGCCGGCCTCGGTGGCGGCGACGAGGTACCACCACGGATCTTTGGCAACGACGCCCAGCGGGTGGACGGTCCGCTCGCTCACGCTGCCGGTGCTGTCGACGTAGCCGAGCCGCACCTGGACGCCCCGGATCACCGCGTCCTGGAGTTCGTCGAGGAAGCGTGGCGGCGGGCGGTCGGCCCGGCTGGTCCCCCACCGTTGCGGGTCCACGACGATCGACGACGCCGCTGCCTGCGCCTGGGCCCGGAAGGGCTCCGGCAGGGCCTGGACGAGCTTGCGCAGCGCTGCCTTGACCTCCGGTGTCGCGGCCGAGGCCGGGCCGGCGACCAGGAACAGGGCGCGGGCCTCGCCTGCGGTCAACCCGGACAGGTCGGTACGGGCACCGCCGACGAGGCGCCAGCCGCCGCCACGCCCCTGCGTGGCGTACACGGGCACCCCGGCCATGGCCAGGGCGTCGAGGTCGCGGCGGGCGGTGCGCTCGGAGACCTCCAGCTCCCGGGCGACCTCCGCCGCGGTCACCTGCTCGCGCTGCTGCAGCAGCAGGAGTACGGCCACCAGCCGGTCGGTTCGCATGCCGCCAAGATTGTCAGATAAACCGGTCATGAGGTGACCGGTTATGGTCGGCAGGATGGCGACATGAACTTTCCTGAGCCAAGTCTTGTCCCCGTCAACGGCGTGCAGCTCGAAGTCTTCGAGGCTGGCCGTCAGAACGCCGGTAAGCCGATCGTGCTCTGTCACGGCTGGCCGGAGCATGCCTTTTCGTGGCGCCATCAGATGCCGGCCCTGGCGGCGGCGGGCTACCACGTCATCGTCCCGAACCAGCGCGGCTACGGTAATTCGTCGCGCCCGACCGAGGTCACCGACTACGACATCGCGCACCTGTCGGGTGATCTCGTCGCGCTGCTCGATCACTACGGCTACAACGATGCCACCTTCGTCGGCCACGACTGGGGTGCGATGGTCGTCTGGGGGCTGACCCTGCTGCATCCGGACCGAGTCAACAAGGTGATCAACCTGAGTCTGCCGTACCAGGAGCGCGGCGAGACGCCCTGGATCGAGCTGATGGAAGCCGTACTCGGCGGCGACTTCTACTTCGTCCACTTCAACCGACAGCCAGGGGTTGCGGACGCCGTGTTCGACGAGAACACCTTCCGGTTCCTGCGCAACCTCTACCGGAAGAACCTGCCCCTGATGGAACCTCAGCCCGGCATGGCGTTCATCGAGCTGGCCAGGGCGGACACACCACTCGGCGAGCCGGTGATGAGCGACGACGAGCTGGCCGTCTTCGTCTCCGCCTTCGAGCCGACCGGGTTCACCGGCAGTATCAACTGGTACCGCAACCTCGACCGCAACTGGCACCTGCTGGCGGACGTCGACCCGATCATCCGACAGCCCACGCTCATGATCTACGGCGACCGGGACCTGATCGCGAAGTCCGACCGACTGGCAGAGTTCGTGCCCAACGTGGACGTGGTCACCCTGGACTGCGGTCACTGGATCCAGCAGGAGAAGCCGGAGGAAACGACCCGGGCAATCCTGACCTGGTTGGAACAGCAGGACGGCACCCGGGACAGGTAGACCCTGACGGCGTCCTGACGACCCAGGGTGGCCGTCGGCCCGAGGAGTAGATCTATCCTCCTTGGATGGAGAGTTCCGAGAGCAGATACCGTTGGGAGACCGCCAGCGCAGGGCAGATCCCGCCCGGCGCCGTTCCCCACGGCTACGAGGAGAACGGCGCGCTGCACGTCGGCAAGGTGCGGCCCGCTTTCGGCGCGGCCAACATCGGGTACGACAGGAACGAGTGCACGGTCGCGACGTGCGAGGTGCTGCTGGACCCGCAGCCGGCTCCTGCCCCGCGTGTCAGCGACCGCGCCGGGGTCCAGATGGAACCCACCTACGCCGACTTCGGCACCGACCCGGCACGCACCGGCAACGTCAGCATCACCGACATCGACCGGGCGAGGGACGCCGACGGTCACCTGGCCGTCGGGGCAGGCGGCTCGGTCGAGCTGGAGTTCGACGTACCCGACCCGGAGGTCGTCGGCGAGGCATGCGTCGCCGTCGTGGCGCTTGCGTCGATGCTCTCTGACTCGCCCGGATACGCCCCGCTCACCGTTCGCCTCAACGGCAGGCCACTGGCCGACCGGCTGCGGATCCCGAATGGTGGCGGGCTGCCGCAGCGGCTGATCTTCGCGGTCCCGGCTGAGGATCTGCTGGCCGGCCGCAACACGCTGCGGGTGGAGAGCGGTAACGACGCCGAGAGCATGCTGTGGCTGTACCGGGTGACGATCGACCCGATGCACGCGCACGACCAGGCCAGGTCGGCGCTCGAGAGCCAGCTGACCGCGGAACCGGTGCTGAGGTACGCCACCAGTCGGGGTGAGGTCACGATCTTCATCGACCGGGGCGAGCATTGCCTTCTCGAGCACGTGGCCTGGGCGGACGAGTCCGGCGCCGAGTACGCCGTCACCTTCGAGGCCCAGCAGGCTGCCTTCTACGGCTGGCGTCGCCAGCCGGGCAAGCGACCGAAGGAGTTCCGCGGCCAGCTCATCGAACGTAGTCCCGCCACCAGCGATGCCTCGCGATACGTGGCCCAGGAAGGCTGGGGTGGTGGCTGGTACCCCTCGCACGACCTCCTGCTCGCGGTGGGGGTGGGTGGTCGCCCGCTCACCCGGTTGGCCTGGCGCGACAGCCGGGGCGGAAACGGCACGATCGCCTTTGACGACGGCACGTTCCTGGGAATTCGCCAGCGGGTCGGAGCGGGCCCTGTCGGCTACCGGGGCCGAATGAGGTAGGAGCAACGCTGCCGGGCATCCCGGCCAGGCCGGACCACACCCCCTCACCCACACAGTCGGCCGGGAGTTACCGCTGGTTTCCCGCGCGCAGCCAGGCGATGTAGTCAGCGGCAGCCGCGGCGGTGTCGTACCGGGGGTTGAATCCGGTGTCCTCGTGCAGGCGGGTGATGTCGAGCCAGCTCACCGGGCGGCCTCCGCCCGAAGGAAGTTCGCACCGGAAGCCGGGGTCGACGGAGGCGATCGCGGTGACGACGTCGGCATTGCTCGTGGCACGACCAGAGGCGACGTTGTATGTCGAGTGGGTCAGCTTCTCGGCGAGCTGCAGCAACGCGAGTGCGCGACCGGTGTCCTTGACGTAGAGCAGGTCGAGAGCATCTTCGGCGTGCGGCGGTGCGAGGAGTCCGGACAGGTCGGGTTCGCTGCGCCGGGCTGCGGCATGAGCCAGGGAGGGCGCGGCGAAGAACGGGTCGGGCAGGTGTCCGCCGGGACCCCAGGTGCCGGAGATGCGGGCGTTGACGATGTCGACGTCTGTCACGTCCGAGAGGTGGCCGGCGAGGAGTTCGGTGATCTTCTTGAACGTCGGGATGGCGTGGCCGTGCCCCAAGGGGATCGGCACGTCCTCGGTCAGCGCGCCTTCAGAGGTGAAGCCGTAGACGCCGATGGTGCTGGCGGTGACGACGCGGCGCACACCCCAGGTCCGCGCGACGCGGACGATGTTGAGGAACGCCTCCAGGGCTCCTCCCGTCGCTCCGATCGGGTCGACGTCGGTCGCCGGCCAGGGCAGGGCGAGGGCGAGGTGCACGATTCCGGTGATCGGGTACCGACGGCCGACGGCGAGCAGCGCATCGAGGTCGGCGACGTCGGCCTGGACGACGTGGATGGGCAGGTCCGCCAGGTGTGGGAGGACCTGGGGGGTGCGGCGCTGGAGCAGGACGCACTCCTCGCCGGCCTCGGCGAGGGCGCGGACGGTGTGGGAGCCGATGAAACCGACCCCTCCGGTAACGATGATCATGACGAGCCTTTCGCAGTAAGTCTGATCGTCAGCAGTACTGACGATCAGACTATGCATAAGATGGGAGCCGTGTCCACTGAGCCGAGCGCCACCGCTGACCCGCACGAGGTCTTGGGGTACCTCCTCAAGCACGCGGCCCTGAAGCTCACCGCGTTGACCGACGCAGCGCTCGAGCCGCTGGGGATCGACAGCAAGGACTTCGGAGCGCTCCGGGTCCTGGCCCACCGGGAACCGACCTCGCAGCTGCAGGTGGCGCAGACCCTCGGTATCGACCGCACCACGATGGTCGCCTTGCTGGATGTGCTTGAGCGCAAGGGCATCATCACGCGACGACCGGACCCCACGGACCGGCGCAGGAATGTCGTTGAGCTCACCGAACAGGGGTTGCAGACCTACGACGCGGCACAGGTGGCGTACGGGAAGGCCGAGAGCGCGTTCCTGGCCGGGATCAGTCCGAGTGCAACAAGTCAGCTTCGCCGGACACTGCGGACCCTCGTGGAGAACTGACCCGACCCCCAGCGTCGTACGACGCACGGGCCGACTTCGCCGCATGCTGTGCTCGTGCGACGGTGGACGAGATGGCGGCCAGCTGCGGACGGGTCGGCAACCAGACGGTCCGGACACCGAGCCGCTCGTTCATCGCGGCGAGCTGGTGCTCGTAGTGGACGTCTGCAGCCGTACGCACGCCACGGACGATGACCGTGGCACCACGGCGCAGGCAGTAGGTGGCGGTCAGGCCGGCCCACGCGTCGACCTCGACGTTGCCCCAGTCCGCCGGGAGGGCGTCGCGCACGCGTACCGCCCTGGCCGTGGCCTCGGCGGTCGGTTGCTTGTCGGCGTTCACCGCCAGCAGCACGATGATCCGGTCGAACATCACCCGGGCACGGGCCACCAGGTCGCCGTGCCCCGGGGTGAACGGGTCGAACGTACCGGGATAGACCGCCAACGAACCGCGCACCGACGTCAGCCGTCCGTGATGGGGTAGCTGTTCTGGAAGGCGAGCCGCTGGTCAGCGTCCGCCGCGATGCCGTCAAGGTGATCGTCGAGGTTGACGAAGGCCTGCCAGGGTTCCTGCCCGGAGGCGGCAGCGAGACGGTCGACGACGAGTTGTTCGAGGTCGACGACCCGATTGGCTTTCCAGATCTTGTCGGCGAGGCTGACGAGCAGGTCTTCGCACTCGATGCCGGGCGACTGCCAACTGGCGTGCGTCGCGGCGAAGCGCGCCAGGTACGGACCGACGCCGGCGTCGAGCAGGATCTGTTGACCGGCCGGCTCGTGCCGCGAACCCGGCCCGGACAACTCCGCCACGTAAACGGTCTTGCCGATGTCGTGGGTGGCAGCGCCGAAGAGTACGGCGTCGCGATCGACGGCCAGGGCCGGGTAGTGGACGGCCAGCCAGCCCGTGAGCTGGGCGGCGACGTCGTATACGGCGCGCAGATGCGCGGCCAGCCGCGGCGGCGCGTCGAGCCTGAGCAGAAGGTCACCGACCGGAGCCGGCAGCGGCCGCAGCGGCGGATCATCCAGGGCATGGCGCAGCGTCAACGGCATATCTGCTCCATGGCGCTCGGCTGTTGGGTCCCGGCGAACAATCGTAGGGCGCAATCAACTGACCACGTGCCGCCGGTAGCGCGCAGCCCGCTGATCGGTCCGCCAGCACCAGGGGCGTTCGGGCAGTTCGACCTTGCGTCGTACGTTGGCCGGGCATCTGGTGTCCGAGGGGTACCGGACAACCTGGACCGATCGGGTGGTCCTGATCCCTGAGGGTGAAACCGGCTGACCGCGTGGATGCCCGCAAACCTGCGCCTGACCTGGGCGGAGGTCGCGGAGCCGGAAACGATCGAGGCCCAACTCTGTCCGGAGCGTGCACCCGCCGCTCAACGTTCGCGGAGTCGACCCCGGGCACCTCCAGGCGGCTGTGGTCGCAGCCCGGAGCTCGTACAACCCCAGCAGCCGCTTCGGATGCTCCGTTGTGGTGACGCCTACGCACGTCAAAATTGCCCCGTGAGGTGTCTGAGCGTCACCTCGACGCGCGTCTGCCGTCAGCAGCGCTTCGATGGGCATCTGGTGCGGGGGTGGGCAGGTCGTCGAGGGTCACGGTGCCGTGCAGCAGCTCGACGACCCGATCGGCGCTGATCACGCGACGCCGGTAGGCACGCATCGCCGCCTGCGCGTACGCCGGGGCGAGCGCCGGCGACCGAAGCTCCTGCGCGAACCGCGCGCCCCGGACCTCAAGGTAGTCGCCGGCCGTCGGCCGCTGCACCTGCAGCAGCTCGAACTCGGCCCGGGAGATCAGCTCCAAGGTGTACGCGTGGGAGACAACCGCCGACCAGCTCACCCGGTACTCGGCCGCCAGGACGATCAGCCGTTGCCGAGGGTGGTCCCACTCGCCCGACAGCTCGGCCCAGCGGGCCCTGACCGACGTTCGTGGCATCAGGAAGTGGATCGCGAAGGCGTCGATCAGCGCTTCGCGGTCGGACCGACCGGAGCCGCCACCGACATCCGCTGTGTACTCGTCGGCGAGCAGGTGGTGACCGAGCTCGTGCGCGAGATTCACCGGCCGCTGACCGGCGATCGCGGCACCGTTGACCAGCGCCACGCCCACCTGACCGGTCCGCAGATAGCCGCAGTCGATCACCCCCGGACCCAGGTCGAGCGAGAACGCGAGCAGGCCCAGCCGTTCGACCATCGCCTGCAGGTCGACCAAGGGGCCGTCCCCACAGCCGAGCAGGGCGCGCGCTTCGGCCGCGCCGGCTTCCGCTTCGGCGAGTGTGGTGACGCCCGATTGCAGGCCTGTGGCCGCCAGCGTCAGTGCTCCGACGTCGGACAGCAGCTCGACGTCGCGGCTGACCTGGTCCAGCGCGTCTTCCAGTCGCTGCACGTCATGGTCGGCCGAGATCCCGGCCCGCCGGCTGGCGAGGGTTTCCGCCGGGGCGGTGAGAAACCATTCGACGGTACGGCCGAGCAGCTCGGCGATCCGCGCCAGCTCAAGCGCGTCCAGTTGACGTTGGCCGAGCTCGACACGGGTCAACGCCGAGCGATGGACGCCAAGTCGTTCGGCCAGCTCGCGCTGGCTGAACCCGGCCAGCTCGCGGGCGGCGGCCACCCGGCCACCCACCTCCACCCAGCTTCGCAACGGCGCACGCATCACAGCCCCAATCTTGCCTCGCCGGTGTGAAAATCACACCGCTGAAGGATAGATCGGCAAGATCTAGTGCGCCTTCCATGCCCCGACAGGTTGCAGCTGTAGTACCACCGGCGGTACCATCAAGCCATGCCGTCCGTAGAGAAGCTCGTCGAAGCGATGCGAAGAAGCCAGCAAAACATCGCCTACAACGACCTCTACCGGGTGTGCGAGCACTACTTCGGGAAGCCGCGACAAGACAGCAGCTCCCATGCGGTGTTCAAGATGCCCTGGCCAGGCGATCCGCGAGTCAACATCCAGAACGACAAAGGCAAGGCCAAGGCGTATCAGGTGCGGCAGGTGCTCAAGGCGATCGAGAAGAAGGAGGTGCTGTGATGCAGTCCGCTGACCGGCCCGAGGTGTCTCACTTCACCTACCGCGTTACGTGGTCGGCCGAGGACGGCGAGTTTCTCGCTACCTGCGCCGAGTTCCCATCCCTCTCGTGGCTGGCATCCTCCCAGATCAAGGCTCTCCAGGGACTTCAGGATCTACTGCGTGAGGTGCTCGCCGACATGGAGGAGCAGGGCGAACAGGTGCCGCAGCCGTTCGCTGACCGCAGCTACTCAGGCAAGTTCAACCTCCGCGTCGGTGAGAGCCTGCACCGCGAACTCGCTATCCGCGCAGCTGAGGACGGCATGAGCCTCAACCAGTACGTCTTGCGAAAGCTCAACGCTGCCTGAACATAGAGCTACCGGAATGCGGGCCAGTGCTCCGGCCTTCAGGCCGGGGGGGTAGGCCCGCGCTGGGAGGGCCGCCAGGGCCCGAGCAGTGCCCTAACCTGGCCGGTTCTGCCGCTCGATGTACTGCTTCACGATGCTCGGTGGCGCGCCGCCGACGGAGCCGGCGAAGTACGAGCCCGACCAGAGAGCTTGTTGGCCCGGTGGTAGTGGCGTGCGAGGTCGGGGAACTCCTGCCGCGGGCTCTGGCAGCCAGCCCGTACTCGTTCGTGCGCCAAGCGGTCGCCGACCATCCGCTCGCCGACGCACGAACCCTGTCTACCTTGCCGACAGACGACCTCGACCGATGGGATCGCAACCGCCTGATCGCCACGATCGCCCGGCACCCGAACGCCGACCGGACAGTGCTGCTCGGCGTACTGGCGCAAAGGCTGATGATGCTGCGGCTGCCTGACGTCAGGCCGTATGCCTGCGCACTCGCCCTCGCGGAGCGTCCCGAGCTTGAACCCTTCGAGGTGTCAGCCCTCAACGATCAGCCTGGCGCCTCCCGCCGGATGCGCCACGGTGTGCGTCGTCGCCTGGCCATTCGTCCACCAGCCCACCGGTCGTTGTCGTCGCCGGACTACGCCGATCGATCATGATCAGGCTCCTGCCTACTGCCGGCGCGCGTGCTCACGTGCCGGCGGGTAGCCGGGCTGGTCTGGCATCCAAATGTGTCGTCGAGGTGAGGCTGACGCACGTCAAAATCGTGAGGTGAGGTATCTGAGCCTCACCTCGATGAAGTCCCCGCCGCCTCAACACCCGTGTCCGCCGCCCGCAGTACGGGCGACGAGCTCTGTCGTCACTTATTCGGGCGATCCCATGACGTCCGCTTCTCTCAGCACTCGTCGTCGTACTCGCTCTCGGGCCGCAACACCAGCAGGAAGGACACGAAATCTGGGGCGAGCACGGTCACCTGGTAGTCCCACTCTTGATCTACATGGACCACCTGCGGCTCGCCGTCCGGGCCGCAGTCCCGGTAGTCGAACGCGATCATGTCGTGCCCAGCAGAGGGGCAGGTCGCGAAGTACACGCCGATCGGCGGATAGGCCCATTCCTCGATCCAGAACCGACTGCCGGCTTCACCTGCCAGCGAGTATCGCTTCTTCCTCCCGATCCCCATGATGCCGTCCACGGCGACGTGATCCTGCGCCCATGTGGTCCGGCTCGGCGCAGGGCAGCACGGGTCACGCGGTATCCCGCCGTTGTGCGACCTCATCAGCGTCAGGTACGACGTCGGCAGACGGAAGCCCAGTTCGGCCTGCACCGACGCGATCAGAGCGTCCGACGGCGGCGCGTCGACGTAGGTGTCAAGCGCGTACTCGCTGTCGTCCCAGAACGAGGCCACAGCAAGGCCAGGATAGGCGTGCTGAACGGATTCATGGAACATAGTGCTCCTTGCGACCGGTGACGATTGCCGTGCCGTACCTGTCAGCTGGCCATCATGGGCTGCTGGTTCGCAGCGACGCTTCGATGGGCATCGGGTGCGGGGAGGGCAGGTCGTCGAGGGTCACGGTCCGGTGCAGCAGCTCGACGACCCGGTCCGCGCTGATCACGCCGCGCCGGTAGGCGCGCATCGCCGCCTGCGCGTACGCCGGGGCGAGCGCCGACGGCTGAAGCTCCTGCACGAACCGCACGCCACGGACCTCAAGGTAGTCGCCGGCCGTCGGCCGCTGCACCTGCGGCAGGTCGAACCCGGCCCGGGAGATCAGCTCCAAGGTGTACGCGTGGGAACGGCCGCCGACCAGCTCACGCGGTATTCGGCGGCCAGGATCGACTGGATCGAGGCCTGCTCCATCGCAAGCCGTCAGATCGGGCCAGTCGCCTCCATAGACGCCGTGCCGCCACTCTCGCCTTTCCGACTCGCCTCGACGGGGGCGTCGTGGAGCGGGATGCCGCCCTACAGGCAATCCGGCTCGGCCGCGCGCGCACCGGCACCGTCGAGGTGTTGTTGAGCATCCTGGAGCTGGACGAGCAGCTACACGCTGCCGGCGTGGACCTGCCGGAGCCGGTCGCCGAGCACAACACCGCCGGTCAGATCCGGTCACCCGTTCGCCGGCACGACACACCTGCTGGCGGGCATCCTGCGGGACCGCGACGGCCCAGCCGCTCGACTACTGCGCGGCCTCGGTGCCGACCCCGAGGCCATCTTCGAGCAGACATCCGTACGGCCAGATTGACGAACCGCGCAGCACACCGCTCCCGTGGCGGATGCGTTGGCTACCCGTTCTCTTGGCTGAGCTGGAGACAGGAACGGCTTCCGGGGACAGCCCAGGGTCACAGAAACCTGACGCCGGCTCTCGTGATGTGCGCCGCGAGAACCCTGTGTCCTCCATCGTCGCGCCAAGCTTCGGCGCGCCCACTCTCTCGCAGCAGTTCGTCACCTGCCACAAGGGTGCCGTGATCCCATTCGGCTGGCCAGCCGTCGAATCTGCGCACCTCGACGAGGCCTCGGGCCACCAACGAGACCAGGCCCGGCCCGAGGATTTCAGCGAACCAACTCGCTGACTCGGCCTCGTCCCAGCCGAGTTCCCACAGGGGAAGCGGCGAATCCTCCAGGGGGCAGAGGACCAGCTCTTCTGCGCGGTCCAGACCTTTGTCACCGTCCATCGAGTCCCTCCTCGGTGAGATCCGGTGCTCCCCACGCTTGAGCTGGATCAACCGCGATCCACTCATACCGGCGGGGCGTACTGGCTCCAGTGCGCAGCAACTCTTCGACGCGCTCGGAGATGTCGTCGTGCCCGCTCCGACCGGCCGCACGGGCAGCAAGCGTCCGCTGGCCAGACGGGCCAAGCTCTGCCGAGGAGCGCAACGCTACACGGACGTCGGCGACGGTCAGGCCCGGTAGATCCTCCACGAGGTCAGCCTCGCTCACTTCCTCAGCGACCATTCCAACGGCATGGCAGCACCGTATCCGGCCGACCGGCAGCTCCACGGGATCGACGCCACCCTTCGGCGTGCAGCAGTAGGCTGCTCGAGTGGCCGTACGAGTGGATGCTCGGATTGCCGGCGTGATCCTGGTCGATCCGGCAGGTCGGTTGTTGTTACAGCTCCGTGACGGCAATACCAGCGTCGACCCGTACCGCTGGTGCTTGCCGGGCGGGAACGTCGATCCGGGCGAGGATCCACTGACGGCCGCTCACCGGGAGCTGATCGAGGAAACCGGCCTCTCCGTGCCGGAGCTGCGCCTGTTCTGGCGGGGCCTCGCCCCGTCGGCGAAGTTCCCCGGCGCGGTTGGCGAGTTCTCGATCTTCTACGCGCCAACCGACGCCACGGACGAGGATGTGGTCTGCGGGGAGGGTGCCGCGATGCGGTTCGTGGCCGGCACCGACGTGCGCACCTTGGAGTTCGGACGGGCGTACGGCGAGATCGTCCCGAGGTTCCTGGACTCTCCGCTGTACCGCGAGCTGATCACGGCAGGTTGACCGATGGCAGGCAGCCGGGTGGATCGCTGCCACGGTTGGGCCGTCCGTCAGGAGACGCGTGTTGCGTGGGGCGGCGCGAGCAGATCGTCGATCGCTGCGTAGAACTCCTCGAAGCTATCGATCCGGTCGAGCTTCCCCAGGTAGCGGCGAAACGCCTGGCTGAAGTGGTCGGCAAGCCGACCAATTTCCTCGACCGCCTCGGCAGCCTTCACTGTGAGTTTGCTGGTGAAGCCTAGATCGTGCGCCACCGTCAAGTCCACGAGAATGTCACCGGGCTGCAGGATGTCCGCCAGGTTCGGGCGGTCATCCTGGTTGAGGGCTGCGATCAGAGGCTCGGTCCGGTCTGGATCGGAGAGCGCGAAGAGCGTGAGCTCCGAGCTGGCATCGAACGAGACAGCCAGGTGCAGGTTGAGGAGATCGTCGAAGCTGTCGAGCGTGAACAACCCAGCAAACCCAGCGTGGTCGCGTTCCCACTGATCCGGCGGTGGCCGCATTGGGACGCAGGCTCGGCCAGGGACGAACCCGACGTCGGCCGCAGGCCACTCGGAGGACTCAGAGTCGACCTCGTACTCCCAGCGGACCAACTGCACCGCTCCCCGGACGATGCCGAGGAGCCGCGCTGCTTCATCCCGGTAGTAGGCGGGTATGGCGTACCGACTCCGGCCGGCGGTGAGCGCCCACGCGAACGCCCGCCAGACCGCGAGCGCTTCCCCGTCGTTGTTGTTGATCGCGTACCGACGCCACGGGTTCCGGTGCGGCTCCTCGGGATAGTCCTGCTCCCACAACCCCGTCCACGCCGGGCCAGGCAGCTCCGCCTCGGTCGGACGAGCGACGTAGACGTGCAGCCCGTCTCGGTACTCGTGATCGAACGTCAGGAACCGCTCCCGGTCAGCCATGGCGCCAGGATGCCAAACTCCTGCCGCCGAGCGTCGAGCCCGCTTGTCAAGGGGTAACGGAGGGAAGGCTGGGGATGGTCAGCGGCGGCGGCGGTGGGCGGCGCCGTCGAGGCGGTGGCGGGCGATGGTGAACAGTTCGGTGATCTCGGCCGGCAGCCGGGCGGCGGTCTCCCGGTGCAGATGCCGGCGGGCCGCCGCCGGCAGGCCGGTGAGCACGAAGTCGTCCAGCCCGGTCACCAGGCACAACCCGCCCAGCCGCGCTTCAAAAGCCGGCAGCGGTTCGCGGCGCTGTAGGCGTACGGACAGGCGGGCCCAGGCCCAGGCGGCCCGGTTCGTGTCCGTCGGCACCTGGACCACGGCGGTGGTCAGCAGCCGGCGACGTACCGTCCGGGGCCGGACCACACCCGCCGCGGTCAGCCGCCGCGCGACCTGCCCGTGGGCCCGCGGCGCCAACAACGCCAACCACGTCCCCACCCGCCGGTGTCGCGGCTCCGCGTCCAGCCAGCGCAGGATCCAGCCGCCGAGCGCGTCCACCGGCACGTGCCGGGCGGCCAGCCACAACCGGCCATCGTGCACCCGCAGCGCGCCCGCGTCGACCAGGTCGGCCAGCAGCGCGGCGGCCAGACCGTACCCGACCGGCCCGGCCGGCAGACGCGGCCGACCCGTCACATCATCGGCCGCCAACAGGAAGAACTCGTCCGCCAGCAGCGGCGACCGGACCCGTACCGCCGCAGCCGGCACCGGCACCCCACCACCGGAAGCTACAGCGGCGGCGGCCGTGGTGGCCTGGGTGCGGTAGACCGTCATGCCGGCTCCCGTCGCCGCGCCCAGGCGATGAACCGCGCGTACGTCTGCGCCGGGGTCAGGTCGGGCAGGTCGCGGGCGGCTTCGGCGGCGAGCTCGGCGACGTACATGCAGCGGCCGATCCGGTCGAAGCTCGCCAGCAGCTCGGCGCGGGCCGGTTCGCACGGCCACGGCCGGCGGCAGGCCCGGCACCGCCACGACGGACGCCACGCCACATGCCCCACCCCGGCCGCCACCGCCGGCACCACCCGCGCGGTCACCGGCCGGCCCGCCGCCGGGACCGGCCGGGCCACACCCAGGTCCGCCGCAGGGTGACGGTCCGCACCGGCTGCGGCGCCCACCGACGCCCGGCCGCCTCGACCTGCGCGGGCAGCAGCCCGCCGGTCGGGCATGCCGGGCAGGTCAGGGTACGGCCACAGCCGGGACACCAGCGGTGCCGATGCCGACACAAACTGAACCCGACCACCGCGCCGACCAGCACCGCGATCGCGGCGGCGAGCACCACATCCAGCATCAACGTACCCCTCTCCCTGCATCGTCCACTGTGTTTACCGCCCGGCGGGTCCGGGTCGACCGGATCAGGCCGGCATCCCGGCCTGGAACTGCCGCGACTGCCAGTCCCGCAACGCCTGCTTGATCCGCACGTTCTCGTCCCGGGTGACCGCCAACTCGGCCCGCACCGCCGTCAACTCGTCGGCGACCAGGTGCAGGAAGGCGCGTACCTCGGTCGGGTCGCAACCGCGCCGGGTGCGGACCGGGAACCGCCGGTCGCGGACCAGCCCGGGGCTGATCGACGGCCGCACCACACTGGCGCCGTAGTAGAGGTGGGTGGCGGCGTTTCCGCCGTGCCGGGCCGGCGGACGCGACCCGCCGCCAGCAGCGGCGGCGGGAGGCCGGGCGGCCGGCCGGGTCTGGTTGGCGAGGCTGGCGAGCAGCCGGGACTGCCGCCGAGTACGCCGAGGGAACAGGACAAGGTCGAGGAGTCTGCGCACGGGTGGGACCGCCCTTTCGAAGGTCACGGGATCGCCGCTACATCGCGGTTCGGTGGGGAAGGTGGGATGGGCGGCCCGACCCCGAACGGGGGCGCGGAGGTCGGGCCGCCCGCCCTGCGCACGCAGCCACAAACGGCAGTACGCCCACAGGGCCGCTGGTACGGACGTCTCGGCGGCTCACGTTCCGCCGAACGCCGACAATCGGGAGCACTCCTGGGTTGCGTGCAGTGGCCGACGGTGCCGCGTGCACCGGCCTGGCCGGGGCGTCGATGGGGTTCGCCGAGGTAGCGCCGATCGTCGAAGAAGCAGCTGAGCGCCGCTCCACGGGATCGACGCCACCCCGGCGGGTCTCCCGCAAAGGCCGAGCTGGGGCACGATTTCGGCATGCCCGCACGTCAGTTCGAGCCGCACTACCGGCGCATCATGGCCGACATCCGGCAGCGCATCCTCCGGCACGACCGGGGCCTGGTCGTCGGGCAACCGGGGCGGCACGCACCGCTTCCAGCATCACAACCCCTTTCCGGGTACGTCCACTGTGTTGGCCGGTGGGCCTGGGCTTCTTCGCGGGGCCTGCCGCCGCCGGTCACGGGGGGCTTCCGGTGGCGGCAGGCCGCGTCGGGGTCCGGCAACGTCAGCGGTACGGCGCCTGTGCCGAACCCCGCACACACACCGTGGCCGATGACTGACCTGCTGCGGTAGGCGTCCCGCCCGGGACGGGGCGACGCTCCCGCGCTACTGGAAGGGATGCTTCCCGTTGCGGGAACCATCCCCTGCCTCCCCTCTTGACAATTCTCCGTTGACGTATTCCCTGGTGGGGTCACGAATTGCTCGACACAGATGGTTGAAGGCGGCATTCACCAAGTGGGATACTGTCCAAAATCGATTACCGCCACAGGCAGTTCGCGCCACCACGCATCAGATCGTGCGCCACACTTCGGGGGTGTCATGCAGAACCATCCGCTCACCGCAGCACGCGAACGCCTGGGCCTGACCCGCCGGCAACTCGCCGACGCCGTCAACAAGATCCTCTACCCCGATCCCGGACAAGCCGCCCACAGCGCCTTCACCGCCAACTACCTGGGCAAACTCGAAAACGGCAAGATCCGCTACCCCGCCGAGGACTACCGCACCGCCCTGCGCATCGTCCTCAACGCCGACACCGACGACGAACTCGGATTCCGCCGTCGGGATATCAGCATGCGAACGAAAGGCATGCTCGCCGTTCGATCAAATCGATACGAGTCCTCGGCAACAGGGCTGAGTCCCGCCGCCGCTGCTCCGTTGACGTCCGACGCCATCCCGTTGATGTCGTTGCTCGGCCCGCAGGTCGTTGACGAGTTGCCGCGTCAGGTCAGCCAGGAACACATCGCGCAGGTTCTTGAGGCAGCGGAGATCTTCGAGCAGTGGGACAACGCGCACGGTGGCGCGCTGGTCCGGGAGATCGCCGACGACAAGCTGCACCGCTTGTCCCGGCTGCTGGAGGTGAGCTGCCCGGCGCACCTGCGCCCCGCGCTACACAAGGCGCTGGCCCAGTTGGCAGGGGTCGTGGCGTTCATGCTTTTCGACGCCTACCACCACGAGGCGGCACGGCAACGGTTCACGTTCGCCCTGCGCTGCGCCAGCATCGGCGGCGACTGGCACCAGCGCGCGATGCTGCTGTCCAGCCTGGCCCGGCAGGCGGTGTGGTGCGGTCAGCCCGACGACGGGCTCACCCACATCGAAATGGCCCTGGTCCGCGCCGACTGGCTCACCGCCTCCGAGCGCGCCATGCTGCACACCGTACGAGCACGGGCACTCGCCAAACTCGGTCCGGGCAGAGCACAGGAGGCGCTGGCCGCCGTCGGCGCCGCCGACGAAGCCTTCGCGCACGCCGCACCAGCGGAGGACCCGCCGTGGATGTGCTTCTACGACGACGCCCAGCACCACGGCGACACCGCCCACGCGTTATTTGACGTCGCCCTGCACACCAGCCTCGTTACGGAGTCGGCCGACCGGTTCGCCTACTCAGTGGAGCACCATCTCCCGGCGTACCTGCGGTCCAGGGCGATCTCCCGCATCAAACTGGCGTCCCTCACGATGGTGCAAGGTGACCCGCTGGAGGCCGCGACGATCGGCAACCTGGCCCTCGACGACGCCGGGCCGGTCCGCTCGCTGCGCGCCGCCGACGACCTGCGGGAGCTGCACCGGATGGCCGGGCCGCACGGCAAGCTGACGGAAGTGCAGGAGCTGCGCGCCCGGATCCGGGAGACGGTCGGAGCCGTCGCATGACGGATCCGCAGGAAGCGCTGCTGCTCGCCTGCCAACAGGTCGGGGTCGACGCGACCGGCGCTGAGCTGATCCGGTCTGCGGAGAACGTCATCTACCGGCTGCCCGGCGGCGTCGTCGCTCGCGTCAGCCGCGACGGCCAGCTCGCCACCGCCGGCAAGGAAGTCCGGGTGTCCCGCTGGCTCAACGAATCCGGGACACCGGCGGTCCGCGCGATCGACGATTTCCCGCAACCAGTCGCGGTCGACGGGCGAGCCGTGACCTTCTGGCATGAGCTGCCGCCGCACCGGGAAGGCAGCATCGGCCAGCTAGCCCAGGTGCTGCACCAGCTTCACCGCCTGCGGCCCCCGGCCACCCTCGAACTGCCGCCGCTAGCACCGTTCGTACGCCTGGAGCAACGCATCGCCGAGGCGACCGTGTTCTCGGCCGATGACCGCGCCTGGCTGCTCGATCACCTGCACGGCTTGCAGGAGCGTTACCGCGAGCTTCCTCCTGGCCTCCCTCACGGTGCCGTGCACGGCGACGCCTGGGCCGGCAACATCGTCGACACCGACGCCGGACCCGTCGTGCTCGACCTCGAACGATTCGCCTTCGGCCCACCCGAGTGGGACCTGGTCTCCGTCGCCGTCGACCACCTGACCTTCAGCGCCGAGTACGCGCCGGGCTGGACCGAGTTCTGCCACCACTACGGCTACGACGTCACCGGCTGGCCGGGACTCTCGGTCCTCCGCGACGCCCGAGAGCTGCGCAAGGTGACCTTCGCGGCGCAACTCGCGCGAGACAACCCAGCCCTACGCGACCAGGCCCACTACCGCCTCGCCTGCATCCGTGGCGAACACGGCGACCGCCCGTGGGGCTGGCAACCCGTCCCATGATTCGTCTTCTCCGCGGCAGGAAGAGGCATACCCGGCCCGCGATCGGCTACCGTCGGCTCGGACAGGATGTCCGAGCCGACGAGCTCACTACCTACAGCTATTTAACGGGAGCGGCTGGGTATACCTACAGAAGCTTGGCTTGTGAGATCAGAGACGCTACGCGCTTTTGATTCTTGAAGACGTTTCCCGGGTACGCATTCGCCGGGAAAACCCCTACGATCGCCGCCACATAACCCCTGACCTCGACCCGTAAATTGGCGAGACTCAGGTCAAGATCGCTCGACGGCTCTTTTAGGAATTTGTCACCCAACTTGCGCATCACTACATGCGCGATAGGTCGTCTGCCATGAAGGGCAACCCCCGCTTCAATCCCATCCGACTCACGCTCCATTTCATCCAGGATGTCGTCAACCTCCGACACAATCCGGACTGCTTTACTCAGTCTAAGTGGATCAGTCTGATCATTGAACAAGGCTTTATATATGGAGGCATCAGAAAAGAGTCGAGATACTTCTCTCTTCGCGGTTATCGAATGCGCAAGGTTCGGTGAAGCACATGCCAGCGCTACTGCCGCCTGACGCAGTTCGATCACCTTTCCGAAATCCTTAGACTTCGGCACTTCGGCCGAACGCAGGATGTACTCATACCCCAACACCTGCAGTTCACGCACTAATCTATGCTGCTCGCGGTCAAGAAAGGCAAAGTCCTGGCTCGAAACCTCATTCTGAGTATTCGCATACCGCGTTATACGCCGACCCAACTCCTCCTCGTTCTTGGGCACTTCGATGCACCTCACAAGAACAAAGGCATTACCCAGGTTCGGTTCGGCCTCACTTCCCTTGACGGCTCCGAGCGTTGAGACCGTCTGCGCGCCGTTAACAATACTCGCTCTGGTGAGCTTGAAGTATCCGACGTCACGATTGAGCGCACCACCAGGCCCAATTGCGATCGACTCCGCAAGGATTGTAATCCCATTATTGTAGTATGCGAATTGTTGCGGCTCAGACTTGATGGTCTGCAATATACCTTCGTTGATATCCGACCGAGGAATAACGACGCGAATGTTCTCAGCAAACAGGTCCGATCCATGAGCTTGATACCAATTGGCGATCTCTGCTGCACTCACTCGGCCGTAGTAGATCTTATGCGGTTCCGACGCTCGGCCCCAGTCAAGCATCTGTAGTTCGAGGTCAATTGCTGCGCGCGTCTGGTCTGAGATCGAATTAAACAACATTGCCTGCGACAGGTGCAGGTGCGTCGCCAAAGGCTCGGTATCCTCGAGGTCGTTCAACTTACCCAGGAGTTCGACGATCGGGTCTTCGACAGCCGGCACAAGAGGATCGATCGCAGTCGACGCAGTAACTAGTCGAATTCGAGCACCTGGCTTTATAAGCAATTTTCGGAGTGCGGTCCTTGTATCCTCCGACGCATGCACCGGCTCACCCTCAGCCTTCATTCCCAAGAGCACTTGTACGCCTTGAAGGAATTTCAGGACATCTCCGAGAGCCATCGATCCAGTTCCGTCCTGTCGCCATTTCGACTGGACGAAAACGATGAGCTTCAAGTTCGGATCTACCCCAACGGCGTCGATTCCGCGATCATCAGTACCGTCAGTAATCTCAACTATGCGATTATTGTCGTCGTCGGACCCCAAAACCATATGAACGGCATGTACAGCCAGAAGTCGGGACATGTTGGCCACATCATTGAGATCGGGTTTCCAGTAACCCTTCTCGTAAAGTGATCGAACATGTGTCTCAATTTGACTAACGTGAAACCTACTCAAAGTTGCCTCCCTGACCCAGGGCTACTATCCGGCGCGGGTAGAGAGGTACCCTAGCCTAATAGGCGTGGTGACAAGCGCGCGGGCCGTAGCTGGAAGCTAATCACCGAGGCGCCGCCGCGACGATGGAACCACGTCCAGGCCGTGGACCCAGAGGCATCCGGAAGCCGTCTTCCAGGTAGATCGCGCCCGCTGGATCGCTGCGGCATGGCCCCTCGACATGGGTTCCGGGGGCGTCGCAACTTCCTGCCATCACTCGCTCGGCGGTGCACGGTGGCTGCGGGACCCGGTCATGAACTGCGGTCACTCCTGCGCCGTGTTTGAAGTGGAAGGACGCCAGCTTCCGGCGGCGGCCGGCGGCGCGCCCGCACTACTGGAAGGGATGCTTCCCGTTGCGGGAACCATCCCCTGCCTCCCCTCTTGACAATCCGTCGCTGACGTATTCCCTGGCAGGGAAAGGAATTGCCAGACGCAGATGGTTGAAGGCGGCATTCATCGGGTGGGATACTGTCCAAAATCGATTACCGACACGGGCAGTTCGCGCCACCACGCATCAGATCGTGCGCCACACTTCGGGGGTGTCATGCAGAACCATCCGCTCACCGCAGCACGCGAACGCCTGGGCCTGACCCGCCGGCAACTCGCCGACGCCGTCAACAAGATCCTCTACCCCGATCCCGGACAAGCCGCCCACAGCGCCTTCACCGCCAACTACCTGGGCAAACTCGAAAACGGCAAGATCCGCTACCCCGCCGAGGACTACCGCACCGCCCTCCGCATCGCCCTCAACGCCGACACCGACGACGAACTCGGATTCCGCAACCCCCGCACGGTAGCGCGGCAGGATACTGCTGTTGTCGGTTCCGAGAGCAGTGCCGTCTCCGACAACAGGAGGGTCGTACCCGCTACCCGGAGCGTAGGTATTGCCGGCGGGCTGGTCGAGCAGCCCTCGGTCATCCTGGCCCGGATCCGCGAGAACAACGACGCGAGCGTCAGCCATGCTCTGCTGGACACTCTGGATCTCTACGTTTCGGACGTCGTCGCACGCTACGAGGAGGAAGGACCGCTCACGCTGGCCGCCGACGTGGTGCGCCAGCGACGCTGGGTGCAGAGCCTCATCCCGCTGCGGATACAGCCCCGGTACAGCGCACGGTTGCTCGCCATCGCCGGGCAGCTCTCCGGGCTGCTCAGCTACATGTCGGTCAACCTCGGCCAGTTCAGCTCCGCGCGGGCCTACGGGATCGAGGCGTTCCAGCTCGCCGACTACGCGGACGACCGGGAACTCAAGGCATGGGTACGGGGCACGCAGAGCTTCGCCGAGTTCTACGACGGGCAGTACCGCAAGGCGCTCGCTTACGCCGTGGACGGCCGCCGGTTCGCCGGCCGTGGAGCGCAGGCGGTACGCCTCGCCGTCAACGGCGAGGCACGCGCGCACGCGAAGCTCGGCCAGACGCAGGAGGCAGAACAGGCGATCGGCACCGCGTACGCGGTGCTCTCGGACCTGTCACCTGAGCCTGGCATGAGTTCGTGTGTCTCGTTCGGCCTCTACAGCGAGGCGCGGGTGGCGTCGAACGCAGCGACGGCGTACCTGGCGCTGGGACGCACCGAGCAGGTTCTCGACCTGGCCGGCCGCGCCGTCACGATCGTCGACACGTCACCTTCCGTGTGGAGCCAGGCCCTGGTCCGGCTGGACCTGGCGACAGCGCTGGTAGGCGGGGACCGATCCGATGTCGAGCAGGCCGCCGACGTCGCCCGCCAAGCGATGCGAGCCTGCCAAGGCAACCAGATCGAGTCGATACGTCAGCGTACCCGCGACCTCGCCACCACGATTAGGGAGAAGTTCGACGATCCCTGCGCTGAGTCGTTCGTCGACGAGGTGCACACGTGGCTCGGCGAAGGCCGAGGAAACCGATGACTGCCCAGTCCGAAGCACCGGACCACGACCACGGACGCCCCTGGGCCGACCGGGAGTGGGCGCAGTTCCAACAGGTCCAACGGATGGTCAACCACTGGGACCGACCGGGGTGGACGCCGGGCCGGCGCTCCTACCACTGGCTTGTGATGCTGGGTCACGTCTCAGCCCTCACCGCCATGGCGACCCACTGTCAAGAGCAGCTGCGCGACCTACCCCACCTCGACCTGGTCCCGACGGCCAGCCTGCACATCACGATGCATCGACTCGCCTTCACCGACGAAGTCTCACCCGAGGTGGCCGCAGCAGTAGTCAACGACGTACGCAGACGCTGCGCCGACCTGCCCCCCATCCCGATCGAGATCGGGCCGCTCGCCGGATCGCCCGGGGCCGTCCGCTTCAGTGTCGGTCCCCCGGAACCCGTCAGCAGGCTCCGCGACCTGATCCGAGATTCCATCGCCGAGGTACGCGGCTCAGCAGCCCTACCCGGACGGGCAAGCAGGTTCGTCCCCCACGTCAGCATCGCTTACCACAACGCCGCCGCCGACGCGCAACCCCTCATCCAGCGAGTGGCCAGCCTTCGGAATCTCCGCCCGGTAACCACCGTCATCCAGGCCGTTGACCTGGTCAAGCTACGCCGCGAGGGCCACAAGTACATCGCCTCAAAGCACGCCGAAGTCTTGTTCCTAAGCTGATGGCCGGACATTCGTCCAGCGGGACCCGACTTCCAATAGCATCGGGAAATCAGCGCATAGGGCACAGCTGGTCAGGCCACACCAATGGCCCTTACCAGTAAATTGCCACAAACTCAACCTCCATCTTTCGGGTCGTGCGAACCGGCCTGATTGGTTGCCCCCCCGAATAAACGGATTCGACCAGGGAACCCGCCGAGATTTCCGATATCGTCGTCTCTCGGAGACGTCGGACATCCTCTCGGTCAGAATTTTCATCTATGGCGTTAACCACTAGATCGAATGCAGACCTACGCGAGTCTATGTCATCCATCTTGAATTTACCCGAGGCCTCGACAGCAACCGTCGCTAGCGCGACTCTGTCGATCTCAGTACCTTTAAGTGCTGCGACGCCTTCACCAAATCGCACAAAATGGCGCACAAGATCCAAGGATTGCGGACCTTCAGAGGGATCCTCGCGAGACGAAAGTTCCTCATCGAAACCATCAGGTAGCATTTCGATAAAACGGACGAGTTCGCCAGACAATCCACCAAGAACGTCTGCCAATTTTATCGGGTTCCAAGTGTCAAGAAGAGCAGATCGCTCCACTCGCATATATGCCGTGTATGCAAGGTCCCCGAAAAGGACACGCCTCAAATCCCTTGAGTACGATTGAAAGTCGGTAACACCCACAACCTCAAGAGGGTGGCTGTTTCTTTGAACCTCACCTTGGGAATTCAACACACGTCGATCAACGATGCATTCCTCTCCATCGATATACACGACGTTGAATCTGGTGCTGACACCCTGCACCGGAACGAGCCCAAACAGAAGTCTGTCGATAACCTCGACAATTGGAAGCACCTGGTTGTAGTCGCCATCCCCCAGACCGAAGAGTGATTCACGGCCCTTGACAATCTCAACAATAGAAGAAATCGCACTTACCAGGCGGTACGTCTTGTGTGCCTCAAGCTCGATTTCGAACTCAAGGACATCACCTCGCTTGATATCTCGCACCGGAAGGATTTGAGAGCACTTTCGAAGCCTTTTCTCATTCCTCAGAAGCTCCGCAAACGTCTCGATCGAGCCTTCACGCACCTGCCGTCGACCGACGGGCTCCCTCGCCAGGTGAATGTCGTCTATTCCACCTGTCCGCAAGTCACGAAACGTACTTTGGATGACCGATCGCCTGACTACCTCCTTTGAAGAGCTGTCGGTCCCACGAACCCGAGACTCAGTCCCGAGCTTAGCGCTGGCAAAGGAAATCCCAAGAGTCGACTTCCGTTCTACCTCAGTAGTCCTGTTTAGAGTGTCCTTCACCGACTCGGCTATTGATCCGTCGCGTGCGGCAACCAGGCTCGTCACGCTAACCTCATCAAGGTAGACAAACTCACGACGCTGTCGGCGCCAAGTGCGATCACGGTTTCGGTTGCGAAAAATCACTTGGTTTCACCTGCCGCGCGACGGGCTGAAACGCGCTGGACTCGCGGAATCGCCTCACGTACATCCTCAAGGCAGAGTGACCTCCGGCCATCGAGCACAGCCAAGATCGCTGCCTCCGTCCAGATTGCCGAGAGATCCGCCGCCGTCCAGCCTTTCGTTAACCCGGCAAGGGTCGTCATATCTGGACGTTCGGAGAAAACAAGTCGTCGCGATGAAGCCTCCAGGATCGATATTCTATTAGCATCGTCAGGCATCGAGAACTCCAATTTGTGGGCAATACGACCGGGACGCAGAAGAGCTTCATCAAGCGCACCCGGGAGATTGGTCGTTGCAATGACAATAACTTGTTGAAAGCTCAGAAATCCGTCTAGGAGGGACAGGAACTGGCCCACAAGCCGGTTGGTCGCCTCGTGGTTGCTCCCACCCCTCTGCGTATACAGGCTGTCAATTTCATCAAAAAAGAGGATGGCTGGTCGGTTCTCCCTGGCATGGTCAAATATGTCGCGAAGTCTCCGCTCACTTTGACCAACAAACTGATCCACAATGGCAGGACCACTGATATTGTAGAAAGTTGCAGCTGTAGAATTTGCCAATGCCTTGGCAAGGAAGGTCTTTCCAGTCCCTGCCGGCCCGGTAAAGAGGATCCCCTTGATAGGTTTCGCTCCGATTACCGTTAGAGGATCGTCGGGGTCGAGCGCTACGCGGACGAGGTCGTGCGCGCGACGAACAATTTCCGGGGAACCACCGAAGTCACTGAGAGTAATTTCACTATCCCCTGCCGGAACGATCAGATCGCCAACGTCAAAATCATCACGATTTAGACCAAGTCGGTCAATTGGATGTTCGGAAAGTACCTCCGCCGGATTACCGGCCTGGTCGATCCTGATCACTTGACCCTCAACGAATGGCTTGCCTTCATGCACGCCAAAGTGACGAAGCTGGCCATTAACGTCGATGACAGCACCCGATGAGTTGACCTTCTTTACTGTACCGACTTCAGAGGATGCACCCCATAGGTCATCATCGACCCGGTGCACCCGGCCATTATCTGGACACAAAAGAATGTCTCCAACAGACCATCCTTCCTCGTTCGACGAAGTGAAATAGCCAGATAGGCCGCCCATGAAATCGACCCAGATTTTTGAGGACTCGGGTTCAATTCTACGAATTCTAGCGATACGGCCAATGCTTTCCATTCATCAACTTCTTCCCGATAGGCTGTGAGCAAAGTACTGACACGCGGCCTTACGCTACAACCGCTCCTGCAGGAGACTCAACCGCCACACAGCTGAGTCCCGGGATTCGCGGGTATTCCGGTACGTGACGAGCGGCGTGTGTCGGGGAATCCCGTGCGCTGACGGAGAGCGCCTGCGCCCCTTCTTTGTTGCGCAGGCCAAGCGGGCCGCCGCCGCCATGCCTACCTATTCCGAAGCTGTTTACGATTTGCCGGAATTACTGTATCATTCCAGAAAAATCATGAGTGGTCGCGATTCAATAGCTCTTCGTCGACACGGTCCATCGGCATGGCTAGTTCGTCACGAGACAGCAGGTCAACGAATCGATTCTGCCGTGTCATCTGCACCTCCTCGTCTTGGGGACTCCAAGCGAACGGATCAGTATTGTGCATAAGAATCACTTGCTCTGCGTGAAGTTGGTCATCGGTGAGTAGCAGGCGAGGCCGGTCCGGAAGCGCTCGTGCGAACTGTACTAGTTCGGGACAGTCACGGGCCGGCTGCGTGACAGCGACGATATCGTACGGCGCCTGGAGCTTCTCTGACAATGTATCCAAGGACTCGGCCATCTTCTGGTCCACTCCTGCAGCGCGACGTTTGACCTCGACAGGTACAAGACTCCCGTCGGCGAACAGCAGGACGACATCGGCCTCGCCGATGTTGTTTCCGGCGTCGAAGAAGTTGACTCCCGGGTGCGCTCCCACGAGGGCATGTCCTTCGAAGAGGCTAACCAGCCATCGCAAGGCGAGCAGATGCCCCAAACTATCCGTTTCTAGGACACGCCGCAGGACCTCACCGATACGGTAGGTGAAATTCAGCGCGTCGGGCTTGTACGGCTGAGTGATCATGCGACCGCAACCGGGGCAGGCAATGGGTGGCGGGATCGATGCCATGGGTAGCCATGATTTTGCTCGACACTCGACGCATTCCACCGTTGCCCCGCGAACAAGCAGGTGGTGCCGCTCCGCCCACACGACCCAGTTGACGGCTGCTTGTCTCCTCCCGAATACCTTGGCAAACCTGTGGAATGGCAGTGCCCGCCCTTCACCCGAAGGGGCGATTACTGGATCATCACGACCCAGGTGAACTGCCGCCGCCTCGATTTCTTCCTCGGGAACAGCGAGTGCTCGTAGCTCTTTGTGGGCGCGCGTCCAGCGCTCTTTCCACCACGACATACCGCTACGTTCTGCAAGCTCGTAGAGTAGCTCGATCAACGGACGGTGTGTAAGGTACCGGATGCCCTCCACGCCTCCGATGACCCGAATCAATGTTTCCGCTGCTACGCCCGGCTCAGACGTTTCGATACGAAGTCCTCGACTTTGTGCGACCGCAGCGAGAGACGTCCAAGTAGACGGCCATCGAACCGTCACCGCTTCGAGGCGCCGAACCGGCGGCACATTCACCTGGGAGGATCCGGCCTGAAACCGATCGCCGAACTCGGCACCGCGCATCGTTGGATCGGCAGGAAGTAGGTGCCCACGTACGCTGACGTCGACGACAAGTTCTGGCTGGCGCCAGAAATTCTGAACGGGCCGTAGAAAATCGCGATCCGCATCGGAAACCACCACGAGTCGAGCCTGACCCTGCGACCAGTGCGCTACTCCGTTGCGTGACCTACCTGGCGGAGGCCCGAAGGTCAAGACGCTATCATAAGCGACTGCCGTCATACCTGCGCTGACCGCCAAGTCAGCGAGCTGTTCGGGCGCGAGTGACACACTTGTCACATAGCACCGCCCGCCGCCGAACCCGAAGGGGGTGGCTCTTCCTGGCTTCCGCAACTCCTGCAACGCCTGCTCAGTGGCTGCGGTTAGGGGCAGGCCAATAGGCAACACATGACGGTCTCCATGCGCTGCACGAAGGTTCCACAGCAAAGCGAGGTCGTCGATCGAGTCAGGGCTTACGATGACGATGATATTCGGACCAGCGGCGCGACGCAGGATGTTGAGCTCTGGTAACGGGCTCATCCCCCTTCCCAAATAGCTGATATCGGGTACCTGCCCTGCCGCCAGGCCGATATTGCTCACCATCCGTGGCGACATTGGTTGGTACTCTTCGAGCCGCCGCAGTAGGTCGTGGAGTGAGCCGACAGCCGACTGGCGTTCGACCGGCATTATCTGCTCAAACCGTATGCCGCCAGGCTCATGGGGACCCATAAGCGTTGAATCGGGTTCCTCTGGCAGGATCCCGAGGACGGCGGCATAGATCAGCTCCCAGGGGTCACCCACTTCCAACACAGGCACATGAACAGGACGCCATTGATCAAGTGGGGTGGTCCTGGCGATCATAAGGACCGGGAAATCCCACGGTGTGCCCCGCCTGACCCGGTACGGGAGCTGAACGTCCACCTCGTGCAGTCCGCCCACCAGGTCGATTTGCTCAACTTGGAGTAATTGGGCATACTTCGGGGGAAGGACGCCGCCGGCGACAGGCAGTATCGGTTGACCAGCGCCGCCCCACGTTTGGCACAGGCGGATGATCTCCTGGCGGAGTTGAGCGGGCCGTTCAGCGTCCACCGGACGTGCGGAGCGCTCCGGACGTAGTCTTGTCGTGATCTCCTGTGTACCGGTGAGCAGGTCTCTGTCGAGTAGGCCACGCATAGGAGTCGCATCATAGCGTCGGCTGATGCTGCGTCATCGAGCGCCCGGGTGGATACGCCCGGCACATGCGACAACCGTGGGGCACAGCTTCCTACGGAGTGTCCCCAGTCGCCGGCCTCCTCCAAGGTGCGTTCGGATCGGTAAGGGTGTCCAACAGGAGTTGGCACCATGTCCGTGCCGCCCCCACGGCTAGGTGCGCATGCCTAGCGTGCAGCCCCATCCTCGCGTCCGCCCGCCCGTGGCCGGTGCCCCAGCCCTCGTTGCGTAGTTCGTTTACACCGAGCGCGACCGTCATCAGCCCACCGAGCACCCGCTTGACCGACGAGCTGCCGTCAGGGCCGGCTGCTTGCTGCGGGTGAAGTCGCAGTTCACGTTGGGCGAGGTCAACCAAGGCGGGAAACTTGATTGTCTTCTCGTCAAAGGTAATCCCGATCTCTACGAGAACCGTCTTCGCTGTGGCTTCGATCAGTTCCTTCGCCGAACCAATAGCCTGTGCAGGGTCCTGCGGCAGGGCACGATCGATCCGTTCGAAGGAATCTAGAATAGCTGCCGGATCACGCAACCCCACCAGCGAACGAGGGAGGCTCAGTGGCAGAGGCGTTGGCAGCTTCAATCGACTGTCATTACCTAGCTTGAACCCATAACGTTCTAGAAAAGTTCGGGCCGCGTCCAACGCTTCATCCGTCAGCGCAGTCAACAGCGTCTCGTACACACGCAGGACGCGCTCGATCTGTACAGGATCCGTCCAATCGACGTTGTCTTCGTACTCGCGCCAGAGCCCACGGCGGACACCTTGTTCATCATTCGGGTCGCCAGACGGAACGAACCCCTCGTCCTGCCACATGTTCGCGATCTCGCGATGCACGGACCATCCGGAGGCAAGATCACGGAAGTAGCGTCGGACTGGACCTGGGACGAGCGGACGAACACCCACGGACGGGAATCCTATCGGAATCTGAACCCGCACGGTCAACGCGATATCGCCATGCGTCTCAAATCGGTAGTAGCCCGTGAGTCAGCTTCCGGCAACAGCATTCGAACGTGGTTGGTACGAACTCATGGTCCTGCCGGAGCAGACCAGTGCGTCAGGGGTAGGCGCCACAACTGGAAGGTGGGGCCGTCGGCGGGCAGGGTCAGGGTGCCGTCGGCGGCCGGGCGTAGCGGTGGTGCGCCGCCGTACAGGTTGACCAGTGCCGGAGCAGCAGCGTCCGGCGGGGCCACCAGACCGGACAACCGCACCGGGGCACCCGACGCCCGCCGGGCCAACGCCAACACCGACCCGGACGGCGACTCCCGCAGATAGACCAGGGCGTCGTCATCGGCGTACACCCAACGCAGGCCGCCGTGCCGCAGCTCCGGCACCTCCCGACGCAACACCACCAACGCCCGATACACCCCGAACGTCGCCCCGTCCCACGAGCCCGGCCGATCCCACGGCATCGGCGTCCGCGAACCCTCCCCGTTGTCGCCCCGCAACCCCAACTCATCCCCGGCAAGAGGGCACGCGTCCACTGCGCAGCATTGTTCTGCCGAGTAGTGCGCCCGACCATGGACGCGTGCGATCGTCGTCTTGTCAAAAGAACGGACCTCAGGAGCATCACTCCGAAAATCAAAGAAGATCGGGTAGTGAAGCAATTAGCCGCGCAATCCGAATATCGTCCCTCTTTCCGAACATGTTGTTTGGATAGCTGACGTTCAAAATCTGGTCATCGCCTTTGAAGAACTCAATCCTGATCCAGGTATGCCTAATTGGAATAATGCCGGTACTGACCGGCCTCCAAAAGCTGTACTGCGTTGCTTTTCCCTTCATTTGAACGAGTTCCACGTAAGGCAGGAATGTGACTTTTCCATCATGACGAAGTCGCAGTCCCCAAGTAGTAATGAGTATCCCGCCGATTCCGTAGAACGCTATGCGGGTGTAGTACTGCACGAAACATCCGATACTCTCATCTGGGTCGACGCCGAACATCTCTCGAACCCTATTCATTTTCTGTTGATCGATACGCGGAAATACATAAACTCTGGATCTTTCGACAGAAGCGAAGAGGTTCGCGATGCGATCCAGCGGCACGGTCTCCGCCCCTCGATCGGGATCGACATGCCCAGTCAGTCGAGGTCGCTGCGTTCGATTCGGAAAAATCTTGAGGTCCGCTACTTCCGTGCTGGACTGCACGGGAGAGTGCACCTCCGGCTTCAATCCGGAATTTGGATCTTCTCGTATGAGCTGGCAGATGCGCCGAGCCGATAGGTGGCCATGAGTTTGCGAGTCGCCGCGGCGCAGTATTCTGAGTAGCGTACTGGTGAATGCCGTACCGGAGCTGTCGTTAAGTAGTTTTGTTACGTTACGGGGCCCGCTCGCACAAAGAAGTGACACACCTTGAAATGAGGACGAAGTACTCACAATGTCTTGGGCAACTTCGTTGAGCTGCTGTTGAGTCGAACTCTGCAGCTGCGAAAGGGCCTTACCCGCAAAGCAACAATCCAGAATGAACAGCTTTGGCCCGGTCGGTAGTACATTGGAGACGACAGAGGCGAGGGTCTTCGGCCGAAAGCTAGACTCTGCTTCCAGGCCATCAATTGAACTTCGAATTATCAGGCAGTAATCTTCGAAATTCGAAGTACCAAACAACCCACCGTGACCGATGTAATATATGATCACAAGGAGCTCTCGATGGCTCGCGCCCGGAATTGACTTCAAGTTGACTTGGATGAACCGGCGAATACTCTGATATTGATCGAGTACGGAATCGTCACTGCCGAAAAGCCATAATATATTGGCGTCGGCTAGGTGCAGCCCGTCCTTTGATCTCAGGTACGCCCGAAGCGCATCCGCCGAATCGGAGAAAGCCGATGATGACTCAAATGCAGGAAGGTTCGGCCAGGAACTCGCACCGAGCGCGATGGCGACTATTTGGGTTGTCATTCGGTGTCGTGGCCGATCCTATCAAGGATCTCTCGCCGTTCTCGGGTGCTGAGATTGCCTTCGAACTCAAATTCGAATGATTCTCCATCCGGCAAAACGCGTTTCAATCGCACCTTGGCTCGTCGCCGCAACTGTAACCAGGAGAAGATGCCTTCGATCACGGCGTGAGCCGCCGCCGAACCCAGGATGACGCCCAAAATAGCGCCGGAATCTTGATGGGTCGCATCGTCTCGCAGTCGAACGGTGCGGATCGCTGACTCATTACTACGGAGATGTTCGCCGAGCTCTGTAGCCATATTAGATGCCGTCGCTTGGTCGACATCCAGAATCTTGATCTCGATGTCGGCATCGTTCGTCGTCGTCATAGGAGGCATGCTATCTCGGACTACAGCGGTTGAATAGTTGGGTCTCTAGCCTCAGCCCTTCATTATGGGTGGGTCCACATAGTGGATCTTGAAAGACAGGTGCCTTCTGACCTGGGAAGATAGGACTTGCTGAGGGTCTCATCTATCCCGGACGGAAGGCACCTGTCAGGTGAAGGCTACCGGAACACGCCCGAAGATCATCGTCAGCGGCGACGGACGTGGCGTGGTCGGCCACGCCGGCGCCCGCCTGTTGACCGACGTCGCCGACGCGGCGGGATTGACCGGGGCGTTCAGCGAAGTCCTGTCCGGGTCACGGCAACGGCGGGGCGGTCACGACCCGGGACAGGTCGCGGTCGACCTGGCGGTCACGATCGCCGACGGCGGCGAAGCGATCGCCGACCTGGCGGTCCTGCGGGACCAGACCGGCCTGTTCGGCGCGGTGGCCTCGGACGCCACCGCATGGCGCGTCCTGTCGAGGATGGACAGCGAAGCGTTGGCGCCGCTGCGGACGGCCCGCGCACGGGCACGGGAGGTCGCCTGGGCGCAGATGGCCGAGACCCGCGACGGCATACCGGCCGCGACCGCCGCCGGCCAGCCGATCCCCGGTCTCGTCCTGGACCTCGACGCCTCCATCGTCATCTGCCACTCCGAGAAGGAATCAGCCACCCGCACCTGGAAGAAGACGTTCGGCTACCACCCGCTGTTCTGCTTCCTGGACAACACCCGCGAGGCCCTGTCGGGGCTGCTACGCGAGGGCCGGGCCGGATCGAACACCACCGCCGACCACATCACCGTCCTGGACGCCGCCGTGGAACAGATCCCCGACACCCACCGCCACGGCACCGAAATCCTCATCCGCTCCGACTCGGCCGGCTGCACCCAGGGCTTCCTCGCCCACATCCGCAGCCTGCGCGAACAGCACATCACCACCTACTTCTCCGTGGGCGTGGCCGTCACCGAACCGGTCCGGCACGCGATCCTGGCCGCCACCGGCTGGATCCCGGCCACCGACGCCGACGGGCAGCCCCGCGACGGCGCGGACGTCTGCGAGATAACGGGACTGGTACCCGACGACGGCTACCCCGACGGCACCCGGTTCATCGTGCGCCGTGAACGCCCCCACCCCGGCGCGCAACTGTCGCTGTTCGACACCATCGAAGGGTTCCGCCACCAGGTCACCGCCACCGACACCCCACCAGGGCGCGGAAGCATCCAGTACCTGGAGGCCCGACACCGCGCCCACGCCCGCGTGGAAGACCGCATCCGCACCGGCAAGGACACCGGCTTCGGCCGCTTCCCCTCACGGATCTTCGCGATCAACGCCGCCTGGCTCGAACTCGCCCTCACCGGTATCGACCTGATCGCCTGGACCCAGCACCTGCTCCTCGACGGCGACCTCGCCACAGCCGAACCGAAGAAGCTGCGGTACCGGCTACTGCACGTACCAGCCCGGATCACCCGCACGGCACGGCGCACGAGACTACGCGTCGCCGAAGGCTGGCCCTGGGCCGAGCAACTGGTCACCGCGTTCACCCGACTCGCGGCACTGCCACAGCCGATCACCTGAACACCACGACCACGATCCCGACCGACAGCTTCTGGAGGAACCCGACCCCGCGTCGGGCCACCACCATGCCCAGACACCGATCGACCGACGAATCAAGATCAACAAGCCGTCAGGCATCCATGATCAACACTTAATGCAAGACCGAGGCTAGTTGTCAGGGGGTTCCGGTTCGAGGGTGAGTCCGGTGTGGGCGAGGAAGCCGGGTATCAGCTCCGGCCGGTACTGGATGCGTTTGAGCCGGTTCGGATGATCGCGGCGAGGTGGTCCACGCCGTCGACGGCGAGGTTGCCCAGGCCGGCTTTCACCGTCGACCACAGACTCTTGACGGGGTTGAGGTCCGGGGCGTACGCGGGTAGCTGGACCACGGTCAGCCACCGGTGACGGGCGGCGGTCAGGCGACGCATCGTGGTGCTGGTGTGGGTGTTGACCCCGTCCCAGATCAGGATGATCGGGGCGTGGAGTTGGTGGTGCGCGGCGGTGATCAGGGCGGCGTAGTCGTCCTCGGACAGGCTGCGGCGTTCACCGGTGCGGTTGCGGTGCACGCGGAGCCGGTGGAGGACGTGGCCGCGCCGGCCGGGTTTGAGGCAGACCAGGCCGGCGATGGAGACCCGGCCCGAGCCCTTGCCGTTGACCCGCACGACGGGTGTGTGTCCTCTGCGGGCCCAGGTGGTGGCCCGGGGTGGTCGCAGGGTCTGTCCGGCCTCGTCTTCGAAGACGATCCACGCCCCGGTCGCCGCCGCTAGCCTCGTACCTTGGCCCAGGTCGTGGCCCGCCAGGCGGCGATAGCGTCGGCGTCGCGCTGGACCGCCCGATGCTTCGGGACCTACGGGGTGTAGCCGATGCGGTGCAGCAGGTAGGACACTCCGCGCAGGGTGTAGGAGGTGTAGAACAGCCGGCCGATCAGCGTGGCGACCCGGCGAGTGTCCAGCGTTGATCCTCGCTCCAGCCGTGTTCGGCCAGGCCGAGGTCTAGCTCGGCGCGTAGCCGCAGCAGCTGGTCGGGGGGGTGAGCCGGCAGGTGGTTCCGCCGGGTCCGGTCGAGGCGAGGGCGGCCATTCCACCTGTCTGCCAGCGGCGTCGCCACTGGTAGGCCGATTTCGTCGACACTCGCAGCCGGGCCGCGACCTTGGTCGCGGGGACACCGGTGGCGAACATCCGCGCCGCCTGCATCCTCACCTGTTCCCGCTTGGCCCGCCCGCCAGCGGACAGGCCACCACTATCGGCGTACCTCATACCTCCGGCATAGACCGGCCACCGTCGATGGTCACGCAGACACGCCGCCTGTGATCAACCAGACCCGAACCGACCAACAGACCCCAGCCATTCAACCGCTGTAGCGCCCCGCGCGTTCGGAGGTGATGAGCAGGCCGTTCCGGTGATCGGCGGCCCACCTGCGCGACGGCCGCACGCGGGAAGCCGATCAAGTCGGTGGCCTCGTTCACTTCGGCGCTATCCGCCCTGAGTACCTGACGACAGTCAGCCGATGGGACTTGCCGTCAGGGGAGGTGCCAGAGTTGGAAGGTGGGCCCGTCGGACGGCAGGATCAGGGTGCCGTCGACGGCCGGGTGTAGCGGTGGCGCGCCGCCGTACAGGTTGACGAGGGCCGGAGCAGCAGCGGACGGCGGGGCCACCAGGCCGGTCAGCCGCACCGGAGCACCCGACGCCCGCCGGGCCAACGCCAACACCGCCCCGGTCGGCGACTCCCGCAGATAGACCAGGGCGTCGTCATCGGCGTACACCCAACGCAGCCCGCCGTGCCGCAGCTCCGGCACTTCCCGACGCAGCGCCACCAACGCCCGATACACCCCGAACGTCACACCGTCCCACGAGCCCGGCCGGTCCCACGGCATCGGCGTCCGAGAACCCTCCCCGTTGTCGCCCCGCAACCCCAGCTCATCCCCGGCGAACACCATCGGCGTCCCCGGCAACGTGAACTGCAACCCGGCCGCCACCTCCTGCCGCGCCGCGTCCCCCACCACCGTCCGCACCCGGGCCGAGTCATGCGAGCCGAGCAGCTGCCACGAATGCACCAGCGACCGCCACGACACCAACGCCCCAAAGGCTCGCATCGTCGCCAACGCCGCCGGCCCCGACCGGGCCGGCACCCCACCCGGTACGCCGAGGAAGTCCGGCAACCCCAACGATGATGACCGCAGCCAGCTCCACACCGGCCGGGTGAACCCGGCATAGTTCATCGTGCCGTGCCAACCATCGGCGTCCAGGTCACGGGTGAAATCGTGCCCGTGCTCGGCGACGATCAGCCCGTCCGGCCGAGTCTCGGCCACCGCCCGACGCAGCAACGCTGCCACCTCCAGGGTGAGCGCGTCGGCCCCGCGCCGGCCGGTCATGTTGGCCACGTCGATCCGCCAACCGTCCAACCCGTACGGCGGCAGCAGCAACCGCCGCGCCACCGAGGCTGGCCCATCGACGAAGCGTCGCCGCAGCTCAGCGCTGCCCCAGTTGAGTTTCGGCAGCGACGTGAAGCCGTTCCAGCACTCGTAGTCGCCGTCGTCGCCGAAGTAGTACAGCTCCCGCTCCGGCGACGACACGTCCGACACGGCGGCGCTGAACCACGGGTGGGCGTCGCCGGTGTGGTTGCTGGTGATGTCGCCGAGCAGCCGCCAACCACGAGCGTGCACCGCCGCCGACAGCCGCGCCAGGGCCTCGTCCCCGCCGAGCAGCGGGTCGACGTGGTCGAACGCGGCGGCGTCGTACCGATGATTGGACCGGGCCGGGAAGATCGGCGTCAGGTAGACGGTGTTGACGCCGAGCCGCTCCAGGTGGTCGAGCCGCTCCCGGATGCCGCCCAGGTCGCCGCCGTAGAACTGGTGCGGCGTTTCCGGCCCGCGCCCGACGACCGGGGTGTCCCAGTCGCACGGGATCGCCCACTCCGGCAGCTCCCGCCCGTCAGCGCCAGCCGACCGGGCGAACCGGTCCGGGAAGATCTGATAGATGATCGCGTCGGCGGCCCAGTCCGGCGGCGCATCGTGGGTGACGAGCCGGAAGTCGGTGGCGTCCGGCACGTCGTGGTCGACCTCGCCGACCCCGGTCAACCAGCGCCGCCCACCCCCGCCATCAGCAAAGCCGCCAGCAGCAGACCCGGCCGGACCGCCGCCGGCCAGCAGGAAACGGTACGGCGTGACCGGGTTACGGGCCTCCACCTCGCCCCGCCACCACACGTCCCCGTTCGGATCGCGCCGGTCGACCACCGCCTCGGAGAAGCGCGGCTCACCGTCGGCTGTGGAGCGTACCCACAGCTTGTCGACCGGCCGCGCACCCGCCGGCACCCGGACGAAGACCGACACCCGATCACCCAGGTTTAACCCGGCGGCGGCACCCGGCGCATACAACGACGATCCGTCATGGTGCGCCTCGAACAGCTGGCCCACAAGCTAACCCTTCACAGACCCGGAGGTGAGACCGGAAACGATGTAGCGGCTGAGCAGCTGGAACACCAGCACCGTCGGGACCGCCGTCAGCAGCGTGCCGGCGGCGAAGATCCCGAAGTTGTTGTTCCGCTCCCCCGCCACCAGGCCGTACATGCCGACCGCCAGCGTCTTCGCCTCCGGGTTGGTCAGGAAGACGTTGGCGATCAGGAACTCGTTGATGGTGTTGATGAACGCCAGCAGCCCGGTGACCGCCAGGATCGGCGCCACCAGCGGCAGCATGATCCGGAAGAACACCTGGGCGTGCGACGCCCCGTCCATGGTGGCCGACTCGTCCAACTCCCTCGGCAGGGTGTCGAAGAAGCCTTTCATCAGCCAGGTGTTCACCCCGAGCGCGCCACCGAGGTACAGCAGCATCAGCCCCCACGGGGTGTTGAACCCGATCGTCGGCCACAGGTCGGTGATCGTCGAGAAGATCAGGAAGATCGCCACGATCGCCAGGAACTGCGGGAACATCTGAATCAGCAGCAGCGACAGCAACCCGACCCGGCGGCCACGGAACCGCATCCGGGAGAAGGCGTACGCCGCCAGCGACGACAGGAACACCGACGCGAACGACGCCAGCCCGGCGATCAGCAGCGAGTTTCCGAACCACCGGCCGAACGACGTGTCGGTGAACAGCCGGCGGAAGTTGTTGCTCGACGCGCCGGTCGGGAACAGGTCGGTCGACGACAGGGTGCCCAGCGGGTTCACCGCCGCCGACAGCACGAACACGATCGGGAACAGCGAGAACGCCACGGCCAGCAGCGCCACCAGGTGCCGCCAGCCGACCCGACCCGCCCAGCGGGTCAGCGAGCGCTGCTTCATCCGTACACCTCTTCCTGTTGCCGGGTGCGCCGGAAGCTGACCGCGGAGATCACCGCGACGAGCGTGAAGATGAAGATCGAGACGGCGGCGGCGAAGCCGTACTGGGCGCCGGCCGCGCCGAACGCCAACCGGTACGTGTAGGTGATCAGCAGGTCCGTCGCGCCGACGCTCGGGTTGTCCGCCGGGAACGGCGCACCCGCGGTCGTCAGGTAGATCGCGTTGAAGTTGTTGAAGTTGAACGCGAACGAGGCGATCAGCAGCGGCGTCAACGCCACCAGCAGCAGCGGCAGCGTCACCCGGCGGAACGCCTGCCACGGGTTGGCGCCGTCGATCGAGCTGGCCTCGGTCAGCTCCTTCGGGATGGCCTGCAGCGCGCCGGTGGCGACCAGGAACATGTACGGATACCCGAGCCACAGCTGTACGCCGATCACCGCCAGCCGGGCCGACCAGTCCTGCCCGAACCAGTCCACAGTCAACCCGAAGAACTGGTTGATCAGCCCGAAGTCGGTGTTGAACATGTCCCGCCAGACCAGCAGCATCGCGAACGACGGCATCGCGTACGGCAGGATCAGCAGCACCCGGTAAAGGTTGCGGCCACGCACTCGGTCGGAGTGCAGGGCGATGGCGCAGAGCAGCCCGAGGGCGAAGGTGCCGCCGGTGGAGCCGATCGCGAAGGCGAAGTTCCAGACCAGGGTGCCGAGGAACGGCCCGGAGATGCTCCGGTCGGTCAGCACCCGGGTGAAGTTGTCCAGCCCGACGCCGACCCGCCAGCCCTGCAGCAGCCGGTCGCCGTCGGCGGAGACGAACGAGCCGGCGTCGTCGTCGGCCGTCCACACCGTGCCCGTCACGGTGTCGGTCACACAGTCACAATCGTCGTCGTACGCCCGGACCGCGACCCCTTCGTACGCCCTCGACAGCCCGATGGAGCGGATCGCCCCGTCGTCGGTCGGCACCGCCAGGTCGGTGATCTCCTGGCTGCGGGCGCTGGCCTGGCCGGCGTTGAGCAGCGTGTACCCGTCGGCCGACGTCACCTTGCCTGCGTCGGTGACGGTGACGTCGCCGGCCGGCAGCTCCCGCAATCCGGAACCGTCACCGGCGTAGACGACCCCGTCGGCCGGGTCGACGACCAGCAGCACCAGGTCACCGGTGGCCGGGTCGCCGACCGTGGCGACGGTCATCGCGTACTCGATGGATCCTGGCACCTGGACCACCGACGTGGCCTGGATGGCCGCGATCGCCTCAGTCTTGCTGCCCCGGTGTCCGTCGCCGAAGTTGGTGAACGCGGTGGAGGCGGTGTAGAGCACCGGGAAGATCTGGAAGGCGATCAGGAACAGGGTGCCGGGGATCAGGTACTTCGCCGGCACGTGTCGCCGACCCAGGTAGAGGTAGCCGATGCCGGCGGTCGTGACGGCCAGGATGCCGAGCCCGACCCACGCCTCGGCGGCGATCAGCGGGAACGCCGCCCAGATCGCGATCGCCGCGACCAGGCCGAGCAGCAGCGCCTTGGCCAGCAGACCGCCGGCTCCGGTGTCGCGCATTACTTGATCTGTTCGGCGATCGTCTGACCGGCGGCGGTCATCGTGCTGGCCACGTCGGCACCGCCGACGATCGCGGCCTCGGCCTTGCCGAACGGGTCCCAGATGGCGGCCATCTCGGGGATCGCCGGCAGCACCGCGCCGCCCTGCCCGGCCTGCTGGAACTTCGCCAGGTCCGGATCGGCACCGGCGACCTGGTCGAGGGCGGCGGTCAGCGCCGGCGGGCGCGGCTCGGCCTCGTAGAGGGCGACGGCCAGGTCGGTCTGGGTGGTGTAGTTGGCGACGAACTCCTGCGCCAGGGCCTTGTTCTCACCCTTGGCGGCCACGTAGAAGGTTTGCACGCCGACGAACGGCTGCGCCGGTGCGCCACCGGCGAAGCCGGGGACCGGGCTGATGTCGTACGCGATGTTCGCGCCCTTGGCGTCGGTGATCGCCCACGGCCCGGAGACCAGGAAGGCGCACTTGCCGCTGGTGAAGGTGGCGATCGAGTTCTCCGGGGTGATGGACCGCTTCAGCGCGCCTGCGCCCTTCTCGCCCAGCGTGGCGATCTTCTCGAACGCGGCGATCGACTCCGGGGTGCCGACGCCGAGCTGCGCCGGGTCGTAGTCGCCTTCGGCGGTGGTGCCGAAGAGGCTGCCGCCTGCCGAGGTGTAGAGCGGGTACAGGTGGTAGGCGTCGCCGTTCTGCCCGACCTGCAGGCAGAGGATCTCCGAGACCTTGCCGTCGGCTTTGAGCTGCTGGCCGGTGGCGACGAGCTCCTCGATGGTGGCCGGGGCGTCGGGGGCGAACGCGGTGTTGCGGATCAGGGCGACGTTCTCCATCGCGTACGGGACGCCGTAGACCTGGCCGTTGAAGGTGACGGCCTGGATGGCGACGTCGGCGAAGCCGGCGGTCTGGTCGGCGGTGAGCTGGACCGGCTCGATGGCCCCGTTCTGCACCAGGTTGCCGATCCAGTCGTGCGCGCCGACCATCACGTCCGGGCCGCTGCCCTGCTGCGACGCGGTGACGAAGGTGGTCTGCTGGTCCTTGGAGATGGCCTGGACCTCGACGGTGACGCCGTTGTCGGCGCCGAACTTCTCGGCGAACGGGGCGAGGGCGGCGCTGCGCTTGTCGTCGGCCCAGATGACCAGGGTGCCGCCGGTGGCGGCGGCGTCGGGGCTGTCGGTGGTGGCGGGTTCGCCGTCGCTGCTGCCGCAGCCGGCGGCGGCCAGCGCGAGCACGGCGGCCAGCCCGGCGGCCACCGTCGTGGTACGGACGCGCATCGGGACTCCTGTCCTGGAAGTTATTGCAGTTCGGTGCCGTGTTTCAGCACGCAGCCTGTCTTGTGTTGCCGGGACGCTAGCAAGACGTTGCAAGCAATGGAAGGGCTTGCAGGCGCAACCGCAAGAACTTGCCGGTGCGCTACCGTGAACGCCATGCGCGCACGACTGTCCGACATCGCCCGCCAGGCCGAGGTCAGCGAGGCCACGGTGTCCCGGGTGCTCAACGACCGCCCCGGGGTGGCCACCGAGACCCGCCAGGCGGTGCTGACCGCGCTCGACGTCCTCGGCTACGAACGCCCGGCCCGGTTGTGCAAACGCAGCGCCGGCCTGGTCGGCCTGGTCGTGCCGGAGCTGGACAACCCGATCTTCCCGGCGTTCGCGCAGACCATCGAGTCGGCGCTGGCCCAGTCCGGCTACACGCCGGTGCTCTGCACCCAGACCCCCGGCGGGGTCACCGAGGACGAGTACGTGGAGATGCTGCTGGACCGGCAGGTCGCCGGCATCGTCTTCGTCTCCGGCCTGCACGCCGACACCGCCGCCGACCACGACCGCTACCGCAAACTGATCGCCCGGCCGCTGCCGATCGTGCTGATCAACGGGTACGCCGACGGCATCGAAGCCCCGTTCGTCTCCTGCGACGACCGGGAAGCCGGCGAGCTGGCCGTGGCCCACCTGGTCTCCCTCGGCCACCGGCGGATCGGGCTGATCACCGGGCCGGACCGGTTCCTGCCGGTGCAGCGCAAACTGGCCGGCTTCCGCGCGGCGATGCAGCGGCTGGTCGGCGCCAGCGACGCCGAGATCGACGAGCTGACCGCCCTGTCACTGTTCGGTGTGGAGGGTGGTAAGGCGGCGGCGAACCGCTTGCTGGACAAGGGGGTCACCGGGATCACCTGCGGCTCCGACCTGATGGCGCTCGGCGCTGTCCGGGCCGCCCGGCAGCGCGGCCTGTCGGTGCCCGGCGATGTGTCGGTGGTCGGCTACGACGACTCGCCGCTGATGGCGTTCACCGATCCGCCGCTGACCACGCTGCGCCAGCCGGTGATCGCGATGGCGGTGGCGGCGGTCCGGGCCCTGGTCGACGAGATCAACGGGCACGCCGCCCCGAACTCGGAGTACGTGTTCCGCCCCGAGCTGGTGGCCCGTGGCTCCACCGGGATCGCTCCACAGGTCACCCACCTCGCCGCCGCCGCTGCCACCACCGGCTGATTGCCTTGCGCAAGGCTTGCTTGACGCTTGCAGCAACTGCCGGGCATCCTCGATAGGGAGCCCAGCACCCGCAGCGCGCTGACTCAACGGCGAGGCCAGCATCGCACCGACAGGACGGGGAACCCGTGACGATCGATCCTGCCCAGGCCCACCCGCGCACCGCCCGGGACGACTGGTGGCGCACCGCCGCCGTCTACCAGGTGTACGTGCGCAGCTTCGCCGACTCCGACGGCGACGGCATCGGTGACCTGCAGGGCATCCGCAGCCGGCTGCCGTACCTGCGCGACCTCGGCGTCGACGCGCTCTGGCTGACCCCGTTCTACCGCTCCCCGATGGTCGACGGCGGCTACGACGTCGCCGACTACCGCGAGGTCGACCCGATGTTCGGCGACCTCACCGACTTCGACGAGATGATCAGCGACGCGCACGCACTCGGCCTGCGGATCATCGTCGACATCGTGCCGAACCACACCTCCGACGTACACCCGTGGTTCGTCGCCGCGCTCGCCGCCGCGCCCGGGTCGCCGGAGCGCGAGCGGTACATGTTCCGCGACGGCCGGGGCGACCACGGCGACCAGCCACCGAACGACTGGGAGTCGATCTTCGGCGGGCCGGCCTGGACCCGACTGCCCGACGGACAGTGGTACCTGCACCTGTTCGACCCGGCCCAGCCGGACCTGAACTGGCGCCACCCGCAGGTGCGCGCCGAGTTCGAGCAGGTGCTGCGCTTCTGGTTGGACCGGGGTGTCGACGGGTTCCGGATCGACGTCGCCCACGGGATGATCAAGGCCGACGGGCTGCCGGACATCGGCTGGACCTCGGCCACCACCGGCCGCCGGCAGATCGAACTGCTCGGCAAGGGCCGGCTGCCCTACTTCGACCAGGACGAGGTGCACGACATCTACCGCACCTGGCGGCCGATCCTGGACAGCTACCCCGGCGGGCGGATGGCGATCGCCGAAGCGTGGGCGGAGACCCCGCAGCGGCTGGCCCGCTACATCGGCCCCGACGAGCTGCACCAGGCGTTCAACTTCGACTTCCTCGACGCCACCTGGTCGGCCGACTCGTTCCACAAGGTGATCGACACCGCGCTCGCCGAAGCGACCATCGTCGGCGCGCCGACCACCTGGGTGTTGTCCAACCACGACAAGCAGCGGCACGTCACCCGGTACGGCGACGGCGAGGTCGGGCTGCGGCGGGCCCGCGCCGCCGCGCTGCTGATGTTCGCCCTGCCCGGCAGCACCTACCTCTACCAGGGTGAGGAGCTGGGCCTGCCGGAGGTCCTCGACCTGCCCGACCACCTGCGGCAGGACCCGGCGTTCGGCCGTACCGGGGCCAGCCGCGACGGCTGCCGGGTGCCGCTGCCGTGGCGCGGCGACACCCCGCCGTACGGCTTCGGGCCGGCCGGCTCGGTCGAATCCTGGCTGCCGGCCCCGGCCGACTGGGCGCCGCTGACCGCACAGGCCCAGGCCGGCGACCCGGACTCGACGCTGCAGCTGTACCGACAGGCCCTGGCCGTCCGGGCCGAGCATCCGGCGCTGCGCGACGCCCCGGCCGGCGACGGCACCGGGCTGACCTGGGTGGAGGCCGGGCCGGGCGTGTTGGCGTTCCGCCGTACCGGCGAGGCGACGCTGGTCTGCGTGGTCAACCTCAGTGGTGCGCCGGTGGCGGTCGACGGGTACGGCGTACCGCTGATCACCAGCGCGCCGCTGGACGGACCGCCCGGTCGCCGACTGCTGCCGGTCGACGCCGCCGCCTGGTTCCAGCCGGCCTGACACCCGTTTCGCCCCCGGCCGGCTGGCAGGGTGCGGCCAGGTTTACGACAGCCTGCCGCCGGGTATGGCTCGGGCAGGAAACACCGGTCGTTCGTCGAGCCGGAAGCGCCGCCGGGCGGCTGGGCAAGGACCCCTTGTGGTGGGGGGCGAAGGTGGTGACGGTGCCCCGGGACCAGAAATGGTCCCGGGGCACCACCACTGACGGTCAGCTTTTGGCGGTCAGCATGTTGGCGATGCGGACCATGCCGGCGCGTACCTCGTCCGGTGACGGCGGCGGCGACGGCTCGACATGCCGCTCCTGCGGTTCGGCGTCGTTGCCGCCGACCAGGTCCTCGAAGTCGTCGTACTCGGCGACGTCCTCGTCGGCGGAGGCCTGGGCGGCGGCCAGTTCGCCGCGGATCTCTTCGACGGTGACCAGGGTCAGCAGCGGCTCGACCACCGCCATCAACTCCTCGTCGGCGACCACCGTCTCGGCCAGGGCCAGCGCGTGCGCCCGTTCGTACGGCCCGCACACCACCGGTTCCCACTCGCCGTCCTGGTCGCCGAGCGGCCCGAAGGTGATGATCCATGGCATCGTGTGCGCCGGCGAGTCGTCCGGCAGCTCAAGCGTGACTAGTGCCCCCACCTGACCGATCATCGTCGTACGCCGGAGACCGTCGACGGCTTTTGCGGCTTTTACTGCTTTTGGCGGTGCCGATCCGGCCGGCCATGGCGTACGCCCCGCCGCCCGCCGGGCTGTCAGGTCGACCACCCGGCCGTGCCGGCTGGTTGCGGCCAGCGCCGCGCCGAACAGCAGCAGCTGGTTGAGCAGGTAGAGATAGATCAGCAGACCGACCGCGCCGGCCACCACGGTGTACGCGGGATTGCGCTCGAACCGGCCGACGTAGAACCGCCCGGCGGTGTTCAGCACGGTCAGCCCGAGCGCCACCACGAGAATCGGGGCGACCAGCCGCCGGGCGGACATCCGCAGCCGGGGCACCGCGACCAGCAGCGCCGAGGCGAGCACCAGGTTGATCACGAAGGCGAGCAGCACGCTCGCGACGGCCGCAGCGGCCGATCCTTCGCCGAGCAGCCAGCCGAGTAGCGACCGCAGCGCGTCGACCGCACCGACCGAGATGCCGATCAGCAGGAATGCCCCGACGAGTACGGCGAGGTCGACGATCTGCCGTACCCCGAAGTAGCCGGGCTGCTGGTCGAGCCGGTAGACGAACCGCTGCGAGGACCGGATCGCCTCCACCCAGCCGATGCCGGTCAACGCGAGCAGCACCAGGCCGACGACGCCGACCTGGCCACTGTTGCGCTGGATCTGGGCCAGGTCCAGAAACGGCAGGTTCTGCAGCAGGAAGTCGGCGACCGCCGCGCTGACCTCGGCGTTGGCCTCCACCAGGGCACCGAACACCCAGTACGCGACCAGACCGAGGGCGAAGACGGCGAAGAACCCGTAGTACGCGATCGCCGCGGCCAGCCGCCCGCCCAGCACCTGGTTGTAGCGTTCCACCGCCCGCCAGAGGTGATCCAGGCGCGGGTACCGCCGCCGGGACCGGTCCAGCGCCCGCTGGGTGCCGGACCAGGCCCGGCCGAAAACGTTCACCCCGTCATCCTGGTGCACCGGTCATCCCGGTGCACCCTTCATCCTGGTGCGCCGGGACGCCGCCGGGTGGTCAGCCGCCGAGTGGAAAATCCCGGCGCGAACGCCACCGCCCCTCACCGCTGTGCGAGAAGAGCGTGAACGAGTCGACCTCGAACTGCGCCTCGAAGCCGGCGAGGTCGTCGTACACCTTGTCCATCGCGTCGGTCGGCACGTCCTGGGCGACGGTCACGTGCGGGTGGTACGCGAACCGGCTCTCCCGGATGAGCTGGTCGGCGGTGCCGATCGCCGAGGCGAGCAGCTCGCACTCGCTGATCCCGGCCGCCACCGCGACGAAGACCACCTCGGTGATCGGCCGGAACGTGCCGGTCCCGCGCAGGTGCAACGGGTACGGCGGATGCGCGGCGGCCACCGCCGCCAGGTGCGCCTCCACCTCGGCCAGCTGATCTTCGACGATGTCGGTCGGGCCGAGCAGGGTGATGTGCGCGGGCACGTACTCGGCGGCCGGGTCGCCGGCCTCGGCCCGGCGGCGGGTCAGCTCCTCGCCCCAGGGCTGCGGGATGTCGATGGCGACGCCGATCCGCACCTGACCGGGAGCTGGTCGCGCGCCGATGACGGACACTGTCAGACAGTCCCCGCGGGTGCCAGGAAGCCGACCCGGTCGTACACGGCGGCGAGCGTCGCGGCCGCCACCGCCTCGGCCTTCCCGGCGCCGATCGCCAGGATCTTGTCCAGCTGGGCCGGGTCGTCGAGGTAGCCGCGGGTGCGCTCCTGGATCGGCCGGACGAACTCCACCGCCACCTCCGCCAGGTCCTTCTTCAGGTCACCGTAGCCCTTGCCCTGGTACGCGGCGGTCAGCTCGTCGAGCGTCCGGCCGCTGAGCGCGGCGTAGATGGTGAGCAGGTTGCTGATACCGGGCTTGCTCTCCGGATCGTAGATGATCTCGCGGCCGGTGTCGGTGACCGCCGAGCGGATCTTCTTCGCCGATTTGGCCGGGTCGTCCAGCAGGTCGATGATGCCGGCCGGGGAGGACGACGACTTGGACATCTTGGCAGTCGGGTCCTGCAGGTCGAGGATCTTGGCGGTGTCCCGGACGATGTACGGGGCCGGCACGGTGAAGGTGGCGCCGAACCGGGTGTTGAACCGCTGGGCCAGGTCCCGGGTGAGCTCCAGGTGCTGCCGCTGGTCCTCGCCGACCGGGACCGCGTCGGCCTGGTAGAGCAGGATGTCGGCGGCCTGCAGCACCGGGTACGTGAACAGCCCCACGCTGGCCCGCTCGGCGCCCTGCTTGGCAGACTTGTCCTTGAACTGGGTCATCCGGCTCGCCTCGCCGAACCCGGTGATGCAGCCCATGACCCAGGCGAGCTGGGCGTGCTGCGGAACCTGGGACTGGACGAACAGGGTGCACCGGCCCGGGTCGAGGCCGGCGGCGAGCAGCTGGGCGGCGGCCACCCGGGTCCGCTGACGCAGCACCTGCGGGTCGTGCCCGGCGGTGATCGCGTGCAGGTCGACCACGCAGTAGAAGGTGTCGTGGGTGTCCTGCATCGCCACCCAGTTGCGCACCGCGCCGAGGTAGTTGCCGAGGTGAAACGAGTCGGCGGTGGGCTGGATGCCGGAGAGCACCCGGGGGCGGGAGGCGGGCTCGGACATGTCGACAATTCTGACAGCACCGGTGGATCGATGTCTCGCCGGTATCCGACCGGCGGCCGCCGGTCGGCAATGTTCGGCTCTGTTGGATTTACCCGTAGCCACTGTTGATTCCTGGCCGGATGTGGTGGAATCTTCACCGGACGACCGGCGGAGTGAAGGGACACCGATCGTGACACTCCCGGTAGCCGGCGGCGGCGCAGGCGACAGCGACGCGGGGCCGGTCACCCGCCGCGCTCACGACGGCTTCCAGCAGCGGTACGGCGTACCGCCAGCCGGTTCGTGGGCGGCACCTGGACGGGTCAACCTGATCGGCGAGCACACCGACTACAACGACGGCTTCGTGCTGCCGTTCGCCCTGCCGCACCGCACCGTCGTCGCGGCGAGCCTGGCAGAGGCAGCCGGAGAGGCCGGCCCGGCAGAGCCCGGCTGGACCGTCTGGTCGGAGCAGTCCGGCGAGGAGATCGCGTTCAGCGCCGCCGACGCGGACCGGCCCGGCGCGGTCGACGGCTGGGGCGGCTACGTCGCCGGCGTGGTGTGGGCGCTGCGCGAGGCCGGGTACCCCGTACCGGCCGTCCGGATGGCGATCGCGTCCGACGTACCGCTCGGCGCCGGTCTGTCGTCGTCGGCCGCGCTGGAGGCCGCGGTGCTGACCGCCCTGGCCGACCTCGGCGGCATCGGCACCGACCAGCTGCCGGTGGCCCGGCGGCCGGCGCTGGCCCAGCGGGCGGAGAACGGCTACGCCGGGGTGCCCTGCGGGATCATGGACCAGTCGGCGTCGATCCGTTGCCGGGCCGGGCATGCGCTGTTCCTGGACTGCCGGTCACTCGACGTCGACCACGTCCCGTTCGACCTGGCCGCCGCCGGGCTGGCCGTCCTGGTGGTCGACACCCGGGCCCCGCACCGGCACGTCTCCGGCGAGTACGCCGCCCGGCGGGCCGCCTGCGAACGGGCGGCCGGGCTGCTCGGCGTGCCGGCGCTGCGCGACGTGCCGGTCGATGGTCTGCCAGCCGCCCTGGACCGGCTGCCGGCCGACCCGATACGACGCCGGGTCCGGCACGTGGTCACCGAGAACCACCGGGTCCGGGAAACGGTCACGCTGCTGCGGGCCGGCCGGATCCGCGAGATCGGTCCACTGCTGACCGCCTCGCACGCGTCGATGCGTGACGACTTCGAGATCACCGTGCCGGAGGTGGACGTCGCGGTGACCGCGGCGTTGGCCGGCGGCGCGTACGGTGCCCGGATGACCGGCGGCGGCTTCGGCGGCTGCGTGTTGGCGCTGGTCGATGCGGATGCCGCCGACCGGGTGGCGGCCACAGTGGGCGCGGCGTACGCCGAGCACGGCTTCCCGCCACCGACGTTCTTCACCGCCCTGCCCTGCGCGGGAGCCAAACGGATCCACTAACCTCGCCGCGACACATTAGACCAGTGGCGGCGGAGGTGCCCGTGGTGCAGGAGATGACCGACCGGCCGGCGGAGGACACCCCGTTCCTGGTCCGGATCGACGGACGCCGGTTCCTGATCTGGGCCGGCGGGCTGGCCGCCGTCTGCTGGTTGCTGGCCGGTGGGCTGCTCGGCGGGGTGGCGTACCTGGCCGCGAGGGAGGCGGCGGCCGGCCGCACGGCGACAATGGCGTTGGCCGGTCTGCCGGTGCTGCTGCTCGGCGGGTTGCTGGCCGCGACGGTTGTCATGTGGCACGGCCGGTTCACCGGCCGGGGCCCGGTGCTGGCCGCCGACCGGACCGGGGTCTGGGTGGCGAACGGAAGTTTCCGCGCCAACCCGGTCTGGCTGCCGTGGGACGCGGTGTCGGCGGTGCAGGTCCGCCGGACCGGGATCGAGGACTTGATCTTCATCGACGCGCAGACGCCGCACCCGGCGGTGCCGCCGGGTGCCCGGCTGATGGTGCCGACCATGCTGCTGGACTGCGGCAGCACCCAGATCGTCGCGGCGCTCGGTGCGCTGGCCGCCGGCCGGGCCCCGGTCTACGGACGCTGGTGAAACTCAGCCACCGGGTCGGGCCCGCCGGTGACAGCGGACCCGACCCGTCGACCCTGGGTCAGCCGGCTTCGATGATCATGCCAGCGGCGGCGGTCCGGTTCGTCGACTCGTCGATCAGGATGAAACCGCCGGTGGTCCGGTTACGCCGGTACTCGTCGGTGAGCAGCGGGACCGTGGTCCGGAAGGTGACCCGACCGATGTCGTTGAGGCCGAGCTGGCTGGCCGCCTCGTCGCGGTGCAACGTGTTGACGTCCAGCCGGTACTGCACGCCACGGACCACGGCGCGGGCGCTGCGGGTGGTGTGCTTGATGGCGTACTTGCCGCCCAACTGCAGCGGCCGCGTCTCGTCCATCCAGCAGATCATCGCCTCGACGTCCTGAGCCGGGGTGGGCGCGTTGTGCGGCCGGCAGATCAGGTCGCCCCGGGAGATGTCCAGCTCGTCGGTGAGCCGTACGGTCACCGACATCGGCGGGAACGCCTCGTCGACCGGGCCGTCGGCGGTCTCGATGCTGGCGATCGTGCTGGTCAGCCCGGACGGCAGCACCATCACCTCGTCGCCGGGCTTGAGCACCCCGGAGGCGACCTGGCCGGCGTAGCCACGGTAGTCGGTGACGGTGGTCGACTGCGGCCGGATCACGTACTGCACCGGGAACCGTACGTCGACCAGGTTGCGGTCGGAGGCGATGTGCACGTGCTCCAGGTGGTGCAGCAGCGACGGTCCTTCGTACCAGGGGCTGCGCTCGGACCGGGTGGCGATGTTGTCACCGTTCAACGCCGAGATCGGGATGACCGACAGATCGGGCACCTCCAGCTTGGCGGCGAACGTGGTGAACTCGTCGGCGATCGCCTCGAAAATCGACTGGTCCCAGTCGACCAGGTCCATCTTGTTGACGCAGAGCACCAGGTGCGGCACCCGCAGCAGCGAGCAGAGGAAGGCATGCCGGCGGGACTGCTCGACCAGACCCTTGCGGGCGTCGACCAGGATCAGCGCCAGGTCGGCAGTGGAGGCACCGGTGACCATGTTGCGGGTGTACTGGGTGTGCCCGGGGGTGTCGGCGATGATGAACTTTCGCCGCGGGGTGGCGAAGTAGCGGTACGCCACGTCGATGGTGATGCCCTGCTCCCGCTCGGCGCGCAGGCCGTCGGTGAGCAGCGCCAGGTTGGTGTACTCGTCGCCCCGGGCCGCACTGACCGCCTCGACCGCTTCCAGCTGGTCGGTGAAGAGCGACTTGGTGTCGTAGAGCAGCCGACCGATGAGGGTCGACTTGCCGTCGTCGACGCTGCCGGCGGTGGCGAACCGCAGCAGGTCCATGGTCCGGGTGGTGGGGGCGTCAGCCGTCACCGTCATCAGAAGTAGCCCTCCCGCTTGCGGTCTTCCATGGCGGCCTCACTGACCCGGTCGTCGCCCCGGGTGGCCCCGCGTTCGGTGATCCGGGTCGCGGCGACCTCGTCGATCACCTTCTCGACGGTGTCCGCCGGGGAGCGGACCGCCGCCGTGCAGGAGGCGTCGCCGACGGTACGGTACCGAACCTTCTCGACGAACGGCGTCTCGCCGGAGCGGGGCTGGATGAACTCGTTGACCGCGTACAGCATGCCGTCGCGCTCGATCACCTCGCGCTCGTGGGCGAAGTAGATCGGTGGCAGCTCGATCCGCTCCCGCGCGATGTAGTGCCAGACGTCCAGCTCGGTCCAGTTGGACAGCGGGAAGACCCGGATCGACTCGCTTGGGTGGTGCCGGCCGTTGTACAGCGACCACAGCTCGGGGCGCTGGTTCTTCGGGTCCCACTGGCCGAACTCGTCGCGGAACGAGAAGACCCGCTCCTTGGCCCGGGCCTTCTCCTCGTCCCGGCGGGCCCCGCCGAACAGGGCGTCGAACCGGTACTTTTCGACCGCGGCCAGCAGCACCGGGGTCTGGATGCGGTTGCGCATCCCGTCCGGCGACTCGCGGACCAGCCCCGATTCCAGGGCTTCCGGCACGCTGGCGACGACCAGCTGCAGGCCGAGCTCGTCGACCCGGCGGTCCCGGTAGTCGAGCACCTCTTGGAAGTTGTGCCCAGTGTCGACGTGCATCACCGGGAACGGGATCCGGGCCGGGGCGAACGCCTTCTGCGCCAGTCGCAGCATGACGATCGAGTCCTTGCCGCCGGAGAAGAGCAGCACCGGCCGCTCCAGCTCGGCGACGACCTCGCGCATGACGAAGATGCTCTCCGCCTCCAGCGCGTCGAGGTGGGAGACGCGGTACGCGGTCGCGTTGGTCATCACACCCACCCCTGGTTGTGGGTCATCCGAAGCTTGGTCATCCGAATACCAGACCTTTCCGGTTGGCAAGCTGGAGATAGAGGGTCAGGATACCTGCAGATGCTGTCGCAACGCTGCGAGCAGTTTGCTGGCAAGATCCCGTCGGCAGACCACCAAATCTGGCAGCCGCGGGTTGGCCTCGTTGTATTGCAGCGCAGATCCGTCGATCCGGGAAGCGTGCAGACCGGTGGCGGTCGCCACGGCGACCGGCGCGGCCGAGTCCCACTCGTACTGGCCGCCGGCGTGCACGTAGGCGTCGGCGTCGCCGGCGATCACCGCGGCGATCTTGGCACCGGCTGAGCCCATCGGCACCAGCTCGGCACCGAGCTGCTCGGCGAGGGCGGTGACGAAGGCCGGTGGCCGGCTGCGGCTGGCGGCCAGCCGGATCGCGCCGCCGGCCGACGCCGCCGCCGGCATCGGCGGGTACGGCGGCGGGTGCTCGGTGCTGATCGTGCGGTGCTGGGCGGGCAGTCCCACCGCGCCGGCGACCAGCCGGTGCGGGGTGGAGCCGCTGCGGGACCAGAGCGCCACGTGCACCGCCCAGTCGGCGCGGCCCTCCTCGGAGAACTCCCGGGTGCCGTCGAGCGGGTCGATGATCCACACCCGGTCGGCGGTGAGCCGGGACGGCCCGGCGTCCGTCGAGATCTCGGCGTCCGGGTCCGGCAGCGCCTGGCGGGCGCCGTCGTCCTCCTCCGACAGCACCGCGTCCGCCGGCCGCCAGCGGGCCAGCTCGGTACGGAGCAGGTCGTGGGAGACCTTGTCACCGGCCGCCTTGAGCGCGGTCGGGTCGGCGTACCCCAGCTCCTCACGGACCTGGAGCAGCGACTCGCCGGCGCGCCCGGCGAGCCATCGGGCGAATGCGGCATCGGTTACCGGCGGCGTGCTCATCTGGCTCCTCTCGTACCTGCCCGGCGGACGCCGGGCCGTCCACCGGAATCCACGGGCGGTGTGCTGCCCGGTTCACGATCCAGCTGTCCCAGATGTAACGCCACAGCCGCCGCTCAGCTGCTGTGGTACGTGTTCTGGGCCCACTCGAGCCCCCGGACGACCACCGCTTCCACCAGGTCAGCGGCCCGATCGACGAGAAAGTCGAGTTCCTTGCGTTCAGTTGTCGAGAAATCTGACAAAACATAATCTGCTGGATCCTGTCGACCGGGCGGACGCCCGATCCCGAACCTGACCCGCAGGTACTCCTTGCTGCCGAGCGACCGGGACATGGAGCGCAGCCCGTTGTGGCCGCCCTCTCCACCGCCCTGCTTCACCCGCAGTCGACCGTAGTCGATATCCAGCTCGTCGTGCACTGTGACGATCTGCTCGACCGGCACCTTGTAGAACTTCGCCAACGCGGCCACCGGGCCGCCGGAGAGGTTCATGTACGTCAGCGGCTTCGCCAGCACCAGCTTCGGGCCGCCCAGGCCGAGTCGCCCCTCGCCGGACTCGGCCGCCGCCCTACGGTGCCGGCTCAACCGGACACCCAGCCGACCGGCGAGCAGGTCCGCGACCATGAACCCGACGTTGTGCCGGTTGCGGGCGTACTCCCGGCCCGGGTTACCCAGCCCCACGACCAGCCACGGCGCCGTCTCCACCACACCTCCTGAAACGGATCAAGGCGTCACGCCGCGGCAGGGCCGGCAGCGGGACGCCCGGATCGTCGAACGGCAGGTCAGACCGGCTGCTCCGCGGCGCCCTCGGCGACGGGCTCCTCGGCCGTCTCCTCGCCGGTCTGGGCGGCGGTCGGTGCGGCGGAGATCACCACGAGCACGGTCGTCGGGTCGACGGCCAGCTCGACCCCGCCCGGCAGCTGAACGTCGCCAGCGGTGACGTGCGAACCGGGCTCCAAGCCCTCGATCGAGACCTCCAGCGACTCCGGCACCCGGGTCGCCTCGGCGCTGACCGACAGCGTGTCGTGCTCGTGCATCACCAGGGTGCCCTTGGCCGGCTCGCCGGCCAGTTGCACCGGGATGTCCACGGTGACCTTCTCACCACGGCGGACCAGCAGCAGGTCGACGTGCTCGAAGGTGTCCTTGACCGGGTCACGCTGGATCGCCTTGGTCAACGCCAGCGCCTGGGTGCCGTCGGTGATGTCGATGGCGAACAGCTGGTTGGCGCCACCGTGCCGGATCGCGGCGGCGAACTCACGGGCGGGCAGCGCGATGTGCTTGGGCTTCTCGCCGTGGCCGTACAGCACGGCGGGCACCTTGCCGGCCCGGCGGGTACGGCGGGCACCACCCTTACCGAACTCGGTGCGGGGCTCGGCGCTGATCTTTACCTCGGACACGGGAGTACTCCTGGAGTTTCGGCAGTGCGTGCGGGGGAACCTGATCCGGCTCCGGAGAGACGGACGCGATGTCGGCGGTGCCGGGCGAAGGGGCACGCTGGGCGCTCGTCCAACTGGGCAGTGCCCGGAGCACCGCGTCGATCACGGTGCTCCGGGCGGCAGCGCTTCGTCAGCAGCGGCCCGCAGGGCACCCTCGCCGTGGCAACCGCACCAGTCTACCCGAGGCTGGTGAACAGATTCAGGCAGTACCCCTGTCCCTGTGCGGGCGGCCCAGCCCGCAGGCGCGGGCCATGAATCAGCTCAGCCCGCCGAACAGCGTCGTCACCGAGCCGTCGTCGAAGACCTCGCGGATCGCCCGGGCCAACAGCGGCGCGATGGACAGTACGGTGAGCTTGTCCAACTGCTTCTCCGCGGGCAACGGCAAGGTGTTGGTCACCACCACCTCGCTGATCCGGCTGTTCTTCAACCGCTCGGTCGCCGGGTCGGACAGCAACGCGTGGGTGGCCGCCACCGCGATGTCCGACGCACCCGCGTCGTAGAGGATCTCCGCCGCCTTGGTGATCGTCCCACCGGTGTCGATCATGTCGTCGACGATCAGGCAGACCCGGCCCTCGACGTCGCCGACCACCCGGTTCGCCACCACCTGGTTCGGCTTGAGCGGGTCCCGGGTCTTGTGAATGAAGGCCAGCGGGCAGCCGCCGAGCCGGTCGGTCCAGCGCTCGGCCACCCGGACCCGGCCGGAGTCCGGCGCGACCACGGTCATCGGCCGCCCGGCGAACCGGCTCTCGACGTAGCCGGCCAGGATGTCCATCGCGAAGAGGTGGTCGACCGGGCCGTCGAAGAAGCCCTGGATCTGCGCGGTGTGTAGATCGACGGTGAGGATCCGGTCCGCGCCGGCGGTGCGCAGCAGGTCGGCGATCAGCCGGGCGGAGATCGGCTCCCGGCCGCGGTGCTTCTTGTCCTGACGCGAGTACGGGTAGAACGGCAGCACCACGGTGATCCGCTTGGCCGAGCCACGTTTCAGCGCGTCGATCATGATCAGGGTCTCCATCACCCAGCGGTTGACACCGTGGGTGACCGACTGGACGACGAACGCGTCCGAGCCGCGGACCGACTCCTTGTACCGGACGAAGATCTCGCCGTTGGAGAACTCGTACGAGTCGGCCGGGGTGGGTGCGATGCCGAGCACTTCACCGATCTCCTCGGCAAGCTCGGGGAAACCCCGGCCGGTGAAAAGCATCAGGCTCTTGCGGTTCTCGGCGACGATGCTGCCCATCGAGACGTCTGCTCCCGTCAGGGTGGTTGCGGACGCCGACCTGGCTGGGCCGTGCGCCGCTGGACTAGTCAGACGCAGTATCTCCCGGAACCGGGTCAGTGGCACCGTGATGGTGGGCCGCTTCACCGTTCCCAGCCCCGACCTGCCCGTTCCCGGCGTCGGCCGGCCCGTTCCCGGCACCGACCGTACCGGCCGTGGCGCGTTCGGCGGCCGTCGCGGCGGCGGTGCCCGGCCGGCGGGACCGCACCCAGCCGTCGACCGTGCGCTGCTGGGCCCGGGTGACGGCGAGCGCGCCGGGCGGCACGTCCCGGTTCACCACGCTGCCTGCTCCGACGTACGCACCGGCGCCGATCTCGACCGGGGCGATCAGGCTGCTGTCACAGCCGACGAAGGCGGACTCCCCCACTGTGGTGTGGCTCTTGTGCACCCCGTCGTAGTTGACGAAGATCGTCGCCGCACCAATGTTGGCCCGGGCGCCGATCGTGGCGTCCCCGACGTAACTCAGATGCGGCACCTTGGCGCCCGCGCCGATCTGCGACTTCTTCACCTCGACGAAGGTGCCGACCTTGGCCCGCTCGTCGAGCTGGGCGTCCGGGCGCAGATAGGCGTACGGCCCGACGCTCGCGCCGGCGCCGATCCGGGCCTGCACGGCGTGCGACCGCAGCACGGTCGCGCCCGCGCCGACGGCGGTGTCGATCAGCGTGACGTCCGGCCCGACGGTGGCCTCGGCACCGACCGTGCTGGTGCCGTACAGCTGGGTGTTCTGCTCGACGACGGCGTCGCGTTCCAGGTGCACTGTCACGTCGATCCAGGTGGTGGCCGGGTCGAGGATGCTCACCCCGGCGCGCATCCAGCCCTCGTTGACCCGGTCGGCGAGCAGCCGGCGCAGCCGGGCCAGCTCCACCCGGTCGTTGCAGCCCAGGGTCTCGGTCACGTCGGTGGCGATGTGCACGCCGACCGGTGCTCCGGCGGCGGCGAGCAGGCCGACGGCGTCGGTCAGGTACTCCTCGCCCTGGTCGTTGTCGGTGGTGAGCTTGCCGAGCGCGTCGCGCAGTCCGGCCGCGTCGAAGGCGTAGATCCCGGCGTTGATCTCGCGGATCCGGCGCTGCTCCGGGCTGGCGTCGCGCTCCTCGACGATGCGTTCCAGGCCGCCGGTTGGGTCGCGGACGATCCGGCCCAGCCCGGTTGGGTCGGCGACCTCGGCGGTCAGGACGGTGGCGGCCGCCCCGGCCGACTCGTGCGCCTCGATCAGCTCGGCCACCGTCTCCGGGCGCAGCAGCGGCACGTCGCCGTTGAGCACCACGACCGTGCCGGTGGCGTCGGGCGCGGCCGCCATCGCCAGCCGGACCGCGTGCCCGGTGCCGTGCTGCTCGGCCTGCAGCACCGGTACGGCCGCCGGGGCGATCTCCGACAGGTGGGCGGTGACCTGCTCGGCGCGGTGTCCGACGACGACCAGGGTGCGCTCGGCGGCGGCGGCCGTGGCGGCGGCGAGGACGTGCCCGACCAGGGTCCGGCCGAGCAGCGGGTGCAGCACCTTGGGTAGCGCCGATTTCATCCGCTTGCCTTCGCCGGCAGCGAGGACGACCACGGTACGGGACCGGGGCTGGATCACGAGAAATGCTCCCGTCAGGGCGGCGGCACGTTCTACTTGACCAGACGAGACACTCAGCATCACGACAGCGAGGCTCAATGTCACGGGAAGCTCGGCCGCTAGGACTCGAACCTAGAATATCGGGACCAAAACCCGAGGTGTTGCCAATTACACCACGGCCGATCGTGCTACGGAGACAGCCTAGCGTGCCGGGCGGAGTCCGGCGTACTCCCGTCGCCCGGCACGGGCGGGCCGGGTGGACACGCACGCCGACCCGGCTCCGGAACTCGACCGTAGAAAACTACGGCTCCGTAGGTTACGGTGACGTAGGCGTAAGTTCCCGTTCTTTCACCGCTGGCCGCCGCACCGGCTGGAACGCCCCGGCGCACCGCGGTCGAACCGTCACCGCTGCGAGGTGCCATGTCAACCGCCCTACTCGAGCCACCACAGACCAACCCCGGACCCGCCCCCAAGCCGCTGACCGTCGGCAAACAGTCGATCGGTGTGCTGATCGTCCTCGGTGCCTTCGTGACCGTCCCGTTCCTGGCGCTGATCGCCGCCGTACCGGTCGCCTGGGGCGGCTGGCTGGGCTGGACCGACGTCGCCATCGGGCTGGTCTTCTACGTGGTGGCCGGACTGGGCATCACCGTCGGGTTCCACCGGTACTTCACCCACGGCTCGTTCAAGGCGAAGCGGTGGCTGCGGATCACCCTGGCGCTCGCCGGCTCGCTGGCGATCGAGGGCAACGTGATCCAGTGGGTCGCCGACCACCGCCGCCACCACGCCTTCAGCGACATCGAAGGTGACCCGCACTCCCCCTGGCGGTTCGGCACCAGCGTCTGGGGGCTGACCAAGGGCCTGCTCTACGCCCACGTCGGCTGGTTGTTCCACCGGGACCTGACCAACCAGAAGCGGTTCACCCCCGACCTGCTCGCCGACAAGGACATCCGTCGCATCGACCAGTTCTTCCCGGCGCTGGTCGTGTTCACCATGCTCGCCCCGGCCGCGATCGGCGGCCTGGTCACCTGGTCCTGGCAGGGTGCGCTGACCGCGTTCTTCTGGGCCGGCCTGGTCCGGGTGGCGATGCTGCACCACATCACCTGGTCGATCAACTCGGTCTGCCACGTCTACGGGGAACGGCCGTTCGAGGTGCGGCAGGGCGACAAGGCGTCGAACTTCTGGCCGCTGGCCATCCTGTCCTTCGGCGAGAGCTGGCACAACCTGCACCACGCCGACCCTACCTGCGCACGGCACGGCGTACTGCGCGGGCAGATCGACATCTCCGCGCGGGTGATCTGGCTGCTGGAGAAGACCGGCGCGGTCTCCAACGTCCGCTGGCCGAAGCCCGATCGGATCGCGGCCAAGCTGGTCAAGCCGGCCGGCTGAGCCGGTCCGCGGCCGGTACGGTTACCCACCGGGTCGGTGCGGGCACCGACCCGGTGGCCCGGCACTGGCAGGATGAGCCAAGTGACGGACAACCCAACCACCAACGGTGACCCTTTACCGGGCGGCACACCGGCACCGCCACCACCACCGGCGGTGCCGGCCAAATCGAACTCCCGGGTCCGCATGTCGGCCGCGCAGCGGCGGGAACAGCTGATCACCATCGGGCGGCAGCTCTTCGCCGAACGGGGGTTCGACGCCACCTCCATCGAGGAGGTCGCCTCTCGGGCGAAGGTATCCAAGCCGGTGGTGTACGAACACTTCGGCGGCAAGGAAGGGCTGTACGCGGTCGTGGTGGACCGGGAGGTCCGCGCCCTGCTCGACCGGATCACCAACGCGCTGACCGCCGGGCACCCACGGGAGCTGCTGGAGCAGGCCGCGCTGGCGCTACTGGACTATATCGAGGCGGAGACGAACGGCTTCCGGGTGCTGGTGCGCGAATCGCCGCTGCTGTCGGCCGCCGGCAACTTCTCCAGCGTGATGAACGACGTGGCGCACCAGGTGGAGCACATCCTCGGTGCCGAGTTCAAGAGCCGGGGGTACGACCCGAAGCTCGCCGAGCTGTACTCCCAGGCGCTGGTCGGGATGGTCGCGCTGACCGGGCGCTGGTGGCTGGAGGTACGCAAGCCGCGCAAGGAGACGGTCGCCGCGCACCTGGTCAACCTGGCCTGGAACGGCCTGTCCCACCTGGAAGCGAAACCCACCCTGCTGACCCGACGCCGCAACCACTGACCGCCGGGTCAGGTCGGGTCTGGGTACGCTCACCGCCGGGCCCGCTCGGCCGGTCGGTGCGCGCCGCGCCGGTAGCGTTCCTCGTCGCCGGCCGCCTCGACCGGCCCCACCTTGTCGTACAGGCCGGTGGCCAGGAAGACCAGCCCGAAGATCAGCGACACGATCACCGTCGACATCGAGAAGTTCAGGAAGTTGGCGTCGGTCTGCAGCAGGGCCATCATCAGCAGGCCGGTGACCATGAAGACCACCGCGATGGTGAGGTTGGCAAGGTGCCCGGCCCGGCCGCCGATGATCGCCCCGATCAGGATCAGCCCGCCGTAGACGATCGAGGAGATTGAGAACGCGAGGTTGGTGCGCAGCCCGAGCACCCAGACGTCGTCCCGGGCAAAAAGCGGATCACCCCAGGTCGCCACCGTTCCGACGATGCCGAAGATCAGCACGTAGAGGCCGGTCAGCCCGGCGATCGTCCGGTAGACCGGCCGCAGCGGGTGATTGACCGGGATGTGCGCCATGGCTGCCGCTCCTGTCGCCGACCAGGGGCCCGCGTCGCGGCGACGCGGGCGTCTTTCCCCGGATTCTCCCGCCGGGAGTGGGCTGCGCGCAGCAGAACCGACCGGTAGGCGGCCGCAGGACCAGGTCAGAGCACCAGCCGGCCGTCCCGCCACGCCTGGGCCTCCTGCTCGGTGCCGGTCCGGCCGTACATGGCGGCCATCAGCAGCACCAGGCCGATGACCATCACGACCAGGCAGGTGCTCACCGTGAAGTTGAGGAAGTTGGCGTCGGTGCGCAGCACCGCCAACTCGGCCAGGCTCAACGCCATCAGACCGTACGCCAGCACCTTGTTGATCGCCGTGTCGATGTTGCGGCCGAGCCCCACGCCGGCCAGTACGGCCACGCCCAGCACCAGACACAGCCCGGAAAAGCCGAGGTTGGCGCCCTGACCGAGCACCCGGCTGTCGTTCTGCGCGAAGAGGGCGTCACCGCTGGTGACGATGATCCCGACGACACCGAAGATCACCAGGTAGAGGCCGGTCAGCGCGGCGACCGCCCGGTAGATCGGCCGGGCGGGGTGGTTGACGGGGGTGTGCATGGGGTCTGCTCCAACGCCGACGGGGGGTGGTCGCCGACGATTGTCGCTCATCGCCCGCGACCAGCGGGGGGTGGCCCCGGCCACCTGCCGTCTAACTCACCTGCTCGGCCAGGGCAAGCCACTGCTCCTCGGTGCGGCTGCGCTGCGCCTGTACCTCACGTAGTCGGGCATCCAGCTCGGCGAGCCGGTTGAAGTCGGTGGCATGCCGGGCCAGCTCCTCGTGCAGCGCTGCCTCTTGCTGCTCCAGCTTGCCGACCTGGCGCTCCAGCCGGGCCAGCTCCTTGCGGGCCGCCCGCAGGTCACCGGCGGACAGCCCGCCACCGGCGGCGTCACCCACCGACCGATCGCCGGCCCCCGCCGGGCCGGCCGTACCCGAACCGGCCGGCCGAACCGCCCCGGAGCCGGCACCGGCGGCCCGCGCCGCCCCGGCACCTGCGGCGCCGCCGGCTCGGGCCAGGTACTCGTCGACTCCGCCCGGCAGGTGCACCAGCCGGCCGTCGCCGAACATGCCGTACGCCTCGTCGGTGACCCGCTCGATCAGGTACCGGTCGTGGCTGGCCACGATCAGCGTGCCCGGCCACGAGTCGAGCAGGTCCTCAAGCGCCGCCAGGGTGTCGGTGTCCAGGTCGTTGGTGGGCTCGTCGAGCAGCAGCACGTTCGGCTCGGCGGCCAGCAGTCGCAGCAGCTGCAGCCGGCGACGCTCGCCACCGGACAGATCTCCGACCGGGGTCCACAGCCGTCGGTCGGTGAAGCCGAACATCTCCGCGAACTGGGTGGCGGCCAACTCCCGGTCGCCGAACACCACCCGGCGCGCGACCTCCTCCACCGCCTCCAGCACCCGCAGCTCGCTGGGCAGTTCGGCCAGCTCCTGGGACAGGAACGCCGGCCGGACCGTCGCCCCGGTGATCACCCGGCCCTGCTGCGGGGCGCGGACCCCGGCCAGCAGCCGCAGCAGTGTGGTCTTGCCGGCCCCGTTGGCGCCGACGATCGCGCACCGGTCCCCCGGACCGATCTGCCAGGTCAGCCCGTCGAGGATCAGCTTGTCCCCGGCGTACGCGGTGACCTCGTCCAGCTCGTAGACCTGCTTGCCGAGCCGGGCGGTGGCCAGCCGGTGCAGCGACGCGGTGTCGCGCGGCGGCGGCACGTCGGCGATCAGCGCGTTCGCCGCCTCGATCCGGAAGCGCGGTTTGGAGGTACGGGCCGGCGGGCCACGGCGCAGCCAGGCGATCTCCTTACGCAGCAGGTTCTGCCGGCGGGCCTCGGTGGCCGCCGCGACCCGCTCCCGTTCGGCGCGGGCCAGCGTCCAGGCGGCGAACCCGCCCTCGTAGGCGCGGACTGTCTGGTCGGCGACCTCCCAGGTGTCGGTGCAGACCTCGTCGAGGAACCACCGGTCGTGGGTGACCACCACCAGCGCGCCCCGGCGACGCTGCACCAGGTACGCGGCGAGCCAGGCCACCCCGGCGACGTCCAGATGGTTGGTCGGTTCGTCCAGGATCAGCAGCTCGGCCGGACGGATCAGCAACGCGGCCAGGGCGATCCGGCGCCGCTCGCCGCCGGACATCGGCCCGACCGGCTGGTCCAGGCCGAGGTGCGGCATGCCGAGACCGTCCAGGACGGTACGCACCCCGGCGTCGCCGGCCCACTCGTGCTCGGCGCCGAACCCCTCGGCCAGCCACCCGGTGCCGAGCACCACGTCCCGTACGGTGGCGTCGCCAGCCAGCTCGAGCGTCTGGGGCAGCGCGGCGACCCGCAGGTCCCGGCGGTGGGTGACCCGCCCGGCGTCGGGTTCCTCGGCCTTGGTGAGCAGCCGCAGCAGGGTCGATTTGCCGGCACCGTTGAGACCGACGACGCCGATCCGGTCGCTGTCGTCCAGGCCCAGCGAGACCTCGGTGAGCAACTGCCCGACTGCGCCGTAGCCCTTGGACACCCGGTCCAGATTGACGATGTTCACCATCAGACCAGCCTCGCCCCGGCGACGGCGCCGTGCGCGAGGTGTACGTCCCGGCAGACCCCGGCGTCGTCGAGCGCGGCCGCGACGGTGCCCGCACCGGCCGCGTCCGCCGCCAGAAAGACACAGGTCGGGCCGGACCCGGAGACCATGCCGGCCAGCGCCCCGGCGGCCACCCCGGTGGCCAGCACCTGCTTGATCGCCGGACGCATGGACAGCGCGGCCGGCTCGAGATCGTTGCCGAGCGCGCCGGCCAGCACCTGCGGATCCCGCTGGCGCAGCGCGGCCAGCAGCTCGTCGGCGGCGCCGACCGGCGGCGGCGCCGCACCGGCCGCCCGCAGCCGGTCCAGCTCGGCGTACACCTCGGGGGTGGACAGGCCGCCGTCGGCGACCGCGACGACCCAGTGCCAGGTGGTGGGTCGGGCCAGCACCGGGCTGATCGCCTCGCCCCTGCCGGTGCCCAGCGCGGTGCCGCCGTGCAGCAGGAACGGCACGTCCGAGCCGAGGCCGGCGGCCAGCCCGGCCAGGTCGTCACGGGACAGCCCGGTCCCCCACAGTTCGTCGCAGGCGACCAGCGCGGCGGCGGCGTCCGCGCTGCCGCCGGCCAGGCCGGCGGCGAGCGGGATCTGCTTGCGCAGGTGCAGTCGGGCGTGCGCGGGGACCCGGGCGTGCGCGGCCAGCGCCCGGGCGGCGCGCAGCACCAGGTTGGAGTCGTCCAGCGCCAGCTCGCCGGTGCCCTCACCGTCCATGGTCAGGATCAGGGTGTCGGCCCGCCGGGCGGTCAGTTCGTCGTAGAGCGCGATCGCGTGGTAGACGGTGCTCACCTCGTGGTAGCCGTCCGGCCGGAGCGGGCCGACGGCCAACCGCAGGTTGATCTTGGCTGGCACCCGTACCTTGACCGAGTTGCGCGCGCCGCGACGGAAACCGTCGTCCTCGTCGCCCGGCCGCCACGCCTCGGTCACCGGGAAATACCCCGGCTGAGGTGGGCCGCGCGGGTACCTCTCATCACGATCACGGGCGCCAGCCTACTCGGCCACCGTTTCGGCCAGCGGCGCCGCCGCAGCGATCGCCGCGAACTGCGCCACGGTCAACGCCTCGCCCCGCGCACCCGGGTCGACCCCGGCCATGGCCAGCACCGCCGCCGCCCGGTCCGCCCCGCCGGCCCAGCCGGCCAGCGCCGCCCGCAGCGTCTTGCGGCGCTGCGCGAACGCGGCGTCCACCACGGCGAAGACCCGCCGCCGGAACCCGTCCACCGGCTGCCCCGCCGGCACCGACGGTGGCTCCCGGCTGGTGAACGCGACCAGCCCGGAGTCGACGTTGGGCACCGGCCAGAACACGCTCGGCGGGACCCGACCCGCGGTGCGGGCGGCGGCGTACCAGGCCAGCTTCACCGACGGTACGCCGTACGTGCGCGAGCCCGGACCGGCGACCAGCCGGTCGGCCACCTCCTTCTGCACCATCACCAGCCCCTGCCGCAGGCTGGGCAGCTCGGCGAGCAGGTGCAGCACCACCGGCACCGCCACGTTGTACGGCAGGTTGGCCACCAGCGCGGTCGGCTTGGGCCCGCCGAGGCCGGCGGCGGTGATCCGCAGCGCGTCGGCGGTGTGCACGGTCAGCCGGGCGAGGTCACCGCCGCAGCCGGCGACGGTCGGCGGCAGCGCGCCGGCCAGCACCGGATCGATCTCCACCGCGTGCAGGTGGCGTACCTGGTCGAGCAGGCCAAGGGTCAGCGAGCCGAGCCCGGGGCCGACCTCCAGCACCACCGCGTCCGGTGGCAGATCGGCGGCGGACACGATCCGCCGGACCGTGTTCGGGTCGTGCACGAAGTTCTGCCCGAGCCGTTTGGTGGGCGCTACCGCCAGCCGGCCGGCCAGCTCCCGGATCTGCGCCGGGCCGAGCAGCTCGGTCACCGGCTCACCACGGCCCGAACACCCGGTCACCGGTGGCCGAGATCGCGGCGCACAGCTCGGCCAGGTCGGTGCCGGTGACCTCGGCCAGCAGCCGGACGGTGTGCGGGATCAGGTAGGAGGCGTTCGGCCGGCCCCGGTGCGGCATCGGCGTCAGGTACGGTGCGTCGGTCTCCACCAGCATCTGCTCGACCGGCGTCACGGCGGCTGCGGCGCGCAGCCCGGCGGCGTTGCCGAAGGTGACCGTACCGGCGAAGCTGAGCACGAAGCCGCGCCGGACGCAGTCGGCGGCGAAATCCGCGTCGCCGGAGAAGCAATGCATCACCACGGTCTGCGGGGCGCCTTCGGAGTCGAGCACCCGCAGCACGTCGGCGTGCGCGTCCCGGTCGTGGATCACCAGCGGCTTGCCGTACCGCTTGGCGATCGCGATGTGCGCCCGGAAGCTGGCCTGCTGCGCGACGAGTCCGTCCGGCCCGGTCCGGAAGTGGTCCAGCCCGGTCTCGCCGACGCCGCGCACCCGGTCGGCGGCGGCCAGCGCCTCGATCTCGCGCAGCGCCTCATCCAGGTCGGTCAGTCGGGGTGCCTCGTTGGGATGCAGGGCGACCGTGGCGACCACCGCCGGCGATCGCGTGGCGAGGTCCGCGCCCCAGCGCGACGACTCCAGGTCGACACCGACCTGGACCAGCCGGTCGACGCCGACCGACGCGGCCCGGGCGATCAGGGTGGCCACCGGGTCACCGCTGTCCCGGCCGGGCACCGCCGGTTCGGCGACGGTCAGGTCCAGGTGGGTGTGGCTGTCGATCACCGGTACGGGCAGCGGGTCGGGTGGCGGCGGGAACTCCCCGGCCCGGCGGGCGGCCCGCTGCCGGCGGGTCTCGGCTGGCTGCGTCATCATCGGACAGCATCACACGTCCCGGTCCGGCCGGTTCACCGGCCCACCCGGGCGGCGTCGCCGATGCCCCGGCCGGCCGGCACGTCCGCTTCGAGGGGGCGGTCTACCCGGCTGAGGAGCTGCCAGCTGGGCGGACGTGCACCAGCTGAGCCAGACGCCGACGGCCGCCGATCACCCGGCGATCACCGTGGTCCGGCGCACGGTCCAGCGTGGCGCCCGGATGAGGAAGGTTCTCTCCGGCCGGCAGGTGGCCGGATTCCGCCCACAGCGCACGCGGCAGGCCGGCCGCCGGCCCCTGGCTGACCACGAAGACGTTCTGCGGCCCGATCGGCATGATCAGGCCGAGGCCGAGCAGCAACCCGGCCAGGTAGTCGGTCACCGGTCAGCCGGTGAGTCGGGCCAGCTCCTCGTCGACGATCGACTCGTCGAGCTTGCGGAACACCGGCTTCGGCGCGGCCAGCGGCCGACCGACCTCGACCGGAGTGGACTCCCACCGGGCACCGTCGCGGTAGTCGCCGGTGAGGATCGGGTAGGCCGGCCCGACGTCGAGGTCGTCAACCTCGACGATCCGGGGCATCGGCGCGTGTACGCCGGTGCCGCCGAGCAGCTCGTGGATCTTCTGCGCCGAGTGCGGCAGGAACGGGGTGAGCAGGGTGTTCGCGTCGGCGACCACCTGCAGGGCGACGTGCAGGACGGTGCCCATCCGGGGCTTGTCCGCCTCGCCCTTGAGCTTCCACGGGGCCTGGTCGGACAGGTACCGGTTGGCCTCGGCGACCACCCGCATCGCCGCACCGATGGCCTGCTTCTGCCGGTGCCGTTCGATCAGCGCGCCGACCGTGCCGAACGCGGCCCGGCTGGTCGCCAGCAGCGCTTCGTCGGCGGCGGTCAGCCCGGCCGGGTCGACCGGCGGGATGGCGCCGAAGTTCTTGGCGGCCATCGAGATCGACCGGTTGACCAGGTTGCCCCAGTCGTTGACCAGCTCGTCGTTGTTGCGGCGCCGGAACTCGGCCCAGGTGAAGTCGGTGTCCTGGCTCTCCGGGCCGGCTACGGCGATGAAGTAGCGCAGCGCGTCGGCGTCGTAGCGGGCCAGGAAGTCCCGCACGTAGATGACCACCTGGCGGGAGGAGGAGAATTTGCGACCCTCCATGGTCAGGAACTCGCTGGAAACCACCTCGGTGGGCAGGTTGAGCCGACCGAGCCGACCGGGCTCGCCGCCGTGGTCGCCCTCGCCGGAGTAGCCGAGCAGCAGCGACGGCCAGATCACCGAGTGGAAGACGATGTTGTCCTTGCCCATGAAGTAGTAGCCACGGGCGTCCTCGCCGTCGGTGTCCGCGATCCACCAGCGGCGCCAGGCGTCCGGGTCACCGGACCGCCGGGCCCACTCGATCGAGGCGGAGAGGTAGCCGATCACCGCGTCGAACCAGACGTAGATCCGCTTGTCGCCGCGCTCGCGCCAGCCGTCCAGCGGAATCGGCACGCCCCACTCCAGGTCCCGGGTGATCGCCCGGGGCTGCAGGTCGTCGAGCAGGTTGCGGGAGAACCGCAGCACGTTGGGCCGCCAGCCGTCGCGGGTGTCCAGCCACTTGCCGAGTGCCTGGGCGAACGCCGGCAGGTCGAGGAAAAAGTGCTCGGTCTCGACGAAGTTCGGCGTCTCCCCGTCGATCTTGGAGCGCGGTTCGATCAGCTGGACCGGGTCGAGCTGGTTGCCGCAGTTGTCGCACTGGTCGCCCCGGGCGGCATCGTAGCCACAGATCGGGCAGGTGCCCTCGATGTAGCGGTCCGGCAGGGTGCGACCGGTCGATGGGGAGATCGCGCCGAGGGTGGTCTCCGCAACGATGTAGCCGTTGCGGTGCAACGTCTCGAACAGCTCCTGGACCACCCGGTAGTGGTTGCCGGTGGTGGTCCGGGTGAACAGGTCGTAGGACAGACCGAGCCCGTGCAGGTCCTCGACGATCACCCGGTTGTACCGGTCGGCCAGCTCGCGCGGCTTGAGCCCTTCGCTGTCGGCCTGCACCTGGATCGGCGTGCCGTGCTCGTCGGTGCCGGAGATCATGAGCACGTCGTGACCGGCCATCCGCATGTACCGGCTGAACACGTCGGAGGGCACCCCGAAACCGGAGACGTGGCCGATGTGGCGGGGCCCGTTGGCGTAGGGCCAGGCGACCGCCGCGAGAACGTGACTCATGCGACCAGCCTAGTTAGTGTCACCAGGCGTACGCGAACGGGTTGCCGAGCCGCCCGACGGAGCGCGACACGCCCGGAGGGGTTCGCCCCGGCTTCACGTACCGGGGTGTGGAATGGCGAGGTGACCGGGGAACCCAGCATGCCGGAGTCCGACGGGCCGACGACCGCCCGGCCCACCCGGGAGCCGGCGAGCGCTCCCGGGCAGCGTCGGCGGCGGCCGAGCCCCTGGGCGACTACCGGGCCGGAGGGCACCTGGTGGCACGGCGGCGAATCAGCCGCCGCCCAACCGGCCACGCCGGTGACCCCGGACGCCGACGAGCCGGCGGACACCGGCGGACCGGCCGACACCCGCGAACCGGGTGCCGGCGCAGCGACCCGGGACGGCAGACCGGTGCGGACCGTGGCACCGGTAGCGGAGCGGCCGCTGGATCGCCCGGTCGCCCAGCAGCGGCGGACGCGGACCCGGCGGACCCGGCGGCCGGCGACCGGCATCGCCTGGATCGTGGTCGTCGCGGCGGCGGCGGCGTTCCTCGGCTGGGTCAGCGCCGAACCGCTGTGGCTGGCCGTCGGCCGGGGCGTCCCCGGCACCGCCACGGTCACCGACTGCACCGGCGACGGGTTGGGCCGACGGTGTCTCGGCGAGTTCGCCGCACAGACCGGCTTCACCGTCGACCAGGTACGGCTGTTCGGCGTACCGCCGGTGGACCAGGCCGTCGGCGCCGAGCTGACCGCCCGGATGTTGCACCGGGAACGGGACACCGCGTACGTCGTGGCCGATCTGGTCGTGCTGCACCTGCGGTGGTCGGTCGGCTGGGGGCTGACCGTGCTGCTCGGCGTACTGCTGATCTGGGGCAGCGGTGCCCGCCGGCTGGCCAGCGCGGCGGCCCGCCGGGGCGCCACGGTCGCCGCGTTGCTGGCACCGGTCCTGCTGGCCGCCGGGTTTCTGGCCGCCGCCTGGAGCGTCTGACATCGACCGACCGGGGCACGACGGCGACCACCCGAGGACACAGAGCATCGACGACCCGAAATATATTCTTCGGCGGGGAGGTCCCGCGACATCGGGCGGCGGCCTACGATCACGGGGTGATCTCGGCGGCAGACTCGGATGCGGCAAGCGGTGAACCAGCGGTGACGGTGACAGCGGACCGGCCGGTCCGTCCACCGGACGCCGGCCCGACGGGCCCCCACCCGGGCGGCGCCGGGGCGTCGGGGCCGTCGGGGCCGACCGGCGGGGTCGGGCTGCCGGCCGTGGTCCGCCGCCGGCTGGCACCGCTGGACAACTGGCTGGAGCCGTGGTCCTGGCTGGCCACCGCCGTGGTGGTGACCATCGCCGGCGTACTGCGGCTGGTCAACCTGAGCCACCCGCCGGGCCTGATCTTCGACGAGCTCTACTACGCCAACGAGGCCAACGAGCTGCGCCAGTACGGCTTCGAGTGGGACGAGACCAACAACACCCCGGCGTACGTGGTGCATCCGCCGCTCGGCAAGTGGATCATCTCGCTCGGCGTCCGCTTGTTCGACTTCACCGAGTTCGGCTGGCGGATCTCGGCGGCAGTGGTCGGCATCCTGATGGTGCTGATCATCACCCGGACGGCTCGGCGGTTGTTCCGCTCCACGGTCCTCGGCTGCACGGCCGGGCTGCTGCTCGCCCTGGACGGCTTCCATCTGGTGCTGTCCCGGACCGCCCTGCTCGACATCTTCCTCGCGTTCTTCGTGCTCGCTGCCTTCGCCGCGCTGGTCGTCGACCGGGACTGGAGTCGGCGGCGGTGGCTGCGGGCGGTCGACGCCGGGCTCGACCCGACTCTGCCGGGCCGGGCCGGCCGACCGCCGTTCGCCGTACCGTGGTGGCGGCTGATCGCGGCCCTGCTGCTCGGCTGCGGTCTCGCCGTCAAGTGGAGCGCGCTGTGGTTCATCCCGGTGTTCGGCCTGCTGGTGATCTGGTGGGAGGCCGGTGCCCGCCGGTCCGCCGGGGTCCGCCGGCCGTGGCTGGACGCGGTGCTCGGCGAGATCGGCTGGCTGGTCCTCGGCGGGGTGCTGATCCTCGGCACCTACCTCGCCAGCTGGTCGGGCTGGCTGGCGACCGACGGCGGCTACCTGCGGCACTGGCGGGCGGACAACGGCATGTCCGAGGCGCCGGTCATCGGCGCCCTGCAGAACCTCTGGCACTACCACACCCAGGCGTACGGCTTCCACAGCACATTGGAGACGGAGCACCGCTACCAGTCGTGGCCGTGGCAGTGGCTGCTGCTGGGCCGCCCGGTCGCCTTCCACTGGACCGACCAGACCGCCTGCGGAGCACCCAGCTGCGCCGAGGAGGTACTGCTGCTCGGCACTCCGCTGCTGTGGTGGTCGTTCCTGCCGGCCCTGGCTGCGCTGGTCTGGCTCGGTATCGCCCGGCGGGACTGGCGGGCCGGTGCGATCCTCGCCGGAGTGACCGCCGGGCTGCTGCCGTGGTTCTACTACGCCACCGAGGGCCGGACGATGTTCTCCTTCTACACCGCGCCGGCGCTGCCGTTCCTGATCCTCGCGGTGACCTATGTGCTCGGCGCGATCGTCACACCGTCGGGTGGGACGGCGGTCGCCGATCCGGCCGGCAACGACCGGCGGTTGGTCGGCGCGGTGGTCGCCGGCACCTACGTTCTGCTGGTCGCCGTCTGCTTCGCGTACTTCTACCCGATCTTCGTCGGTGAGCCGCTGCCGTACGAGGACTGGTCGGCGCGGATGTGGCTCGGCGGGCGCTGGATCTGACCATCGCGCCGGCTGCTCCCGGCCCGCTGCCCGTCCGGTGGTCGACGACCGCCGGACGGGTGCCGTCAGCCGATCATGGACGCTCCCGGCCCAAGTCTCCACTGTGATCAGTAGCGTCGGCTGAGACAGCAGGTGGGCGAGGGTGCCGGAGAGTGTTGAAAGACAAAAGAAGCGCGCCCCGATCGCCTGCCACGGGGGAAGCGGGCGATAGGGGCGCGCATGAAAAGCTTAACCAGGTCGACCCCTGCCGCACAACGGGCCAGGCAAGGCTAGTTTGCGGTTCAGCACGGAACGGAACAACCACCAAAAGCGACATCCACTGTCATAGTCAGCGAAAGCGGCGGCGGAGACTGCGTCGGTTCTGCCCCGGCGCGCTGCGGTCGATCCGGCGAAGCGCCAGCTCCGAGTCACGGCGACGCTGATCAGCCAGATCACTGAAGGTCAGCACCAGGCCGCGTACCCCCGGCACCCGCCGCAGATCCCGGCACCGCACCTCGAGCAGCACATGGCTGCCGTCCGGCCGGCGCAGCACCCACTGGTCACCCACCGCCGAACCGTCGTCCCGGTCACCGGCCGCGCCGAGGGTCCGGGACACCTGCGCCTGATCGGCGGGGTGCACCAGGTCCCGCCAGTCGGCGAGGACCGCCGGCTCGAGGCCGAACAACCGGCTGCACGGCGGACTTGCGTACCGGATCCGGTCGTCCGCTCCGACGATCACCACCGCGTCGCCGGCGGTGCCCGCGACCAGATTGAGGTAGCGGTCCCGGTCCCGCCGGGCGGCCTCCTCGGTCGCGGCGATCCGGTGCAGGGCCAGCGCCGCCTGAGCGACGACCACCTCGATCGCGTCCCGACAGGCGGCCAGCACCCCGCCCGCCGCCCCGACCAGCAGCGCGGTACCGGTCCCGGCGGACGGGGCCGGCGCGGCCAGGCCGGCCACCAGGGCGGCCGGTGCCGGGGTGAGCCGGTCAGCCAGGTCGGGATGCAACAGCCGGGTCGGCATGATCCGGGTACGCCGCCGCGCCGCGTCCACCGGCAACGGGTCGCCGACGACGACCTGTGGCTGCCAGTCGGCCACCGACTCCGGGTCGGGCGGCTCGCCGCCGGCCCCCGCCACCGGGCGACGCACGGCGAACAGGATCTGATGATCAGTCCCGGCCGGCAGCAGCTCACCGACCGACCGGCGGACCATCTCGGCCACCTGCGCGGTCGTGGTGGCCGACAGCAGCCGCATCCCGGCGCTGCGCAGTGACCGTTCCCGGTGCACCGCGGCCCGGTGCCCGGTCACCGAATCGACCACCCGGGCCACCGCGAGCAACATGGTGAGACCGGCCGCCGCAGCGGTGACCAGCCCGTCGGGCAGCTCGGCCGGCTCTGCGGCGAACGCCTGGATCACCAGCAGGAACGGCACGGTCAGACAGGTGATCGTCAACAGACCGACCCGCATCGCGACGATGTCGTCCGGGCCCGGATCGGACCGGGTGGCCAGCCGGGCCATGTTCGGATGCAGGGCGGCGACCCCCCAACTGACGTAGAAGACGTACCAGCCGAGTTCGGCCGGGTGCCCCGGCTGCCAGCCGCCGTTGAGTTCGGCGGTCGCGTACCAGACGTCGGCGGCGAACATGCTGGTCGCGCCGGCGGCCAGCCCGATCACCGTCGGATCCCGCCAGGCGGCGGCCGCCAGCCGCAGCATCACCACGACGACCAGCACCCCACCGAGGCCCTGTAAGGCCAGCAGTGCCTTCTCCGTCGCCGGCAGAGCCACATCGGTGACCGCCGGGCCGACCACCAGGGTCCAGGTGACCAGGCCGGTCATCACGACCAGCACCAGCGTGTCCAGCAGAGCGGACCGGTCCCGCGACGCCGCCGTGATCCGGGTCAGGCTGAGCACCCCGGCGGCGAGCAGACCGAAAGTCGCCAGGTAGGCGAGGTCGGCGATCAGCGACAGAACGTCGCCGGTGGCGCCCACCGTACGCCGCGACAGCTCGTAGTGGACATCGCCGACCGCCAACGCCCCGGCACCGCCGGCCAGCAGCAGCCAGGGAAGCCGACGAGGCGGCCGGTGCCGGTGGATTCCCCAACCGACCGCGGTCACGCTGACGACGCCGATCGCCCCCCACCAGGCGGCGGCGACAGCCGGGGCCCCGAAGACCGCCGCGCCGAGGACAGCCTGCACCGCGAGGTAACCGGTCAGGACGCGCCGTGGCACCGGGACTCCTCCAACAAACTGGCCGGCCGCCCGGACCGCGGACCGCACCGACCCCCGGCTACAGCATGAGGGCCGGCGCGGGCCGGCACAACATCGGCCCGGGCAGCAGTACGCGGAACACGGCACCACCGCCCGGCCGGTCGTACAGCTCGATCCGGCCGGCGTGACCGGCCACGATCGCCGCGACGATCGCCAGCCCGAGGCCGGAGCCGCCGCCCCGCCCCCGGGTGCGGCTGGGATCCACCCGGTACAGCCGCTCGAAGACCCGCCCGGCGTGCGCCGCCGGCACGCCGGGACCGGTGTCGGTCACCTCGATCACCGCCAGCGGCGCGTCCGCCGGCAGGTCCCGCCCGACCGCCGCGAGCGGTCGGTCCGACACGGCACCGCCAGCGCCGGCCGGCAGATACCCCACCCGTACGGTGATCTCGGCCGTCGGCGGGGTGTGCTGCAGCGCGTTCGCCACCAGGTTGGCTGCCACCTGGCGCAGCGCCGGCTCGTCCCCCGGCACCGAGACCGGCTGCAGTTCGGGTGCGACCGGCTGCAGTTCGGGTGCGGTGGAGCCGACCGGTCCGGCCGGTGCCATCCGGACCCGACGATCGGGGGCCCGTGCGGACGCGTCGCGGATCGTGTCGGCGGCGACCGCGAGCAGATCCACCGGTCGACGCACCGGCTCCCGACGCTGGTCGAGCCGGGCCAGCAGCAGCAGGTCCTCCACCAGCAGCCCCATCCGGGCCGCCTCCGCCTCGATCCGGCGCATCGCCTCGTCGAGTTCCGGGCCGGGCGTCGCCCCGCCCCGCCGGTACAGTTCGGCGAATCCCCGGATCGAGGTGAGCGGGGTGCGCAGTTCGTGCGACGCGTCCGCGACGAACTGCCGGAGTCGCTGCTCCGAGGCGGTCCGGGCGGCAACCTCGGACCCGATCCGGTCGAGCATCGAGTTCAGCGCGCCGCCGAGCCGGCCGACCTCGGTGTGCGGGTCGGCGTCGAGGACCCGCCGGGCCAGGCTGCCGCCGGTGATCTCGGCGGCGATGCGTTCCATCCGGGTCAGCGGGCGCAGCCCGAGCCGGACCGTCGCGGCGGCGACCATACCGAGCAGGACCAGGATCAGCAGCACCACCGCGACGTCGATCATGAGCAGCGTGTCGGCGGTCGCGTCGACCTGGCGCAGCGAGACGCCGACCACCGCGAGCCCGCCGTCGGCACGCGGCACCGCGAGCACCCGCCAGGACCCGTCACCGTCGACGGCGGGCACTGTGTAGGAACGCCGGGCAGCGGCCCGCTCGACCAGCGCCGGATAGTCGTCCACCTCCGGCAGGGCGGCATCCGGGTCGGAGGAGAACTGCTGGGTGAGGGTCCCGTCGGCGGCGTACAGCAGGACCGACTGGGCCGGTTGCAAAGAGGCACCGGGGAACAGGCGGGGTCGGTGACCGTCCGGGTCGAGGGCGGGCGACGCGGACCCCGCGTACGGTCGGCTCATCAGCCGCAACTGCTCGTCGAGCCGGTCGGTCAGGCTCTGCCGCAGCAGCACCAACCCGGCCGTGTTGGCCAGCAGCAGGGCGACGGCGGTGAGGACCGCGGTGGCCAGCACCAGCCGGGACCGCAGCGTCCAGTGCGACCACCGCCGCACGGTGATCCGGGAGCGGAACCGGTTCAGGTGCCGCATCAGGCGCCGCCCGATCGGGGTAGTCGCAGCGTGTAGCCGACCCCCCGGACGGTGTGGATCAGCGCCGGCTCATGCTGGTCGATCTTCTTACGCAGGTAGTAGACGTACGACTCGACGATCCGGCCGTCGCCGTCGAAGTCATAGTTCCACACCCGGTCCAGGATCTGGCTCTTGCTGACCACCCGGCCGGCGTTGACCAGCAGATACCGCAGCAGGTTGAACTCGGTCGGCGACAGGTCCACACGCTGGCCGGCCCGGCGTACCTCGTGGGCGTCCTCGTCCAGCTCCAGGTCGGCGTAGCGCAGCACCCGGTCGGTCGGCTCGGGCTCGTCGGCGACGCCGCTACGCCGCAGGATCGCCCGGATCCGCAGCACCACCTCCTCCAGGCTGAAGGGCTTGGCGACGTAGTCGTCGGCTCCGACGGTCAGCCCGGCGATCCGGTCCTGCACGGCGTCCCGCGCGGTCAGGAACAGCACAGGGACATGCCGGCGGCCGCCCCGGCGCATCGTCCGGGCCACCTCGAAGCCGTCAAGATCCGGCATCATCACGTCGAGGACAACCAGATCCGGCTCGAACTCCTCGATCGCCACCAGAGCGGCTCGGCCACCGTCGACCACCCGGACGTCGAACCGAATCAGCCGCAACGTGGCGGCGAGCAGGGCACAGATGTTCGGCTCGTCGTCGACGACCAGGATCCGGGGAGCCCGGTCCGGTCCGGCGTCGGCTGCCTGGCCGATCTCGGCGGATGAGGTCATCCGCCATGCATACCGGCGGAGTCTCGGAGCCGGCTGGGAGCCGGCTGTGGGGTGGCCGAGCAGCGGCCACCTTCCCGACATCTGCCGTCCGCTGTGAGTTCGCAGTCCGTTCCGAGGTTGTTTTGATCTGCGCGGTGTTTCCTCACCTTCACACCGAATCCGCCCTACCTGAAGGTGAGGACCTGCCCATGCGACCCGATTCGGCACCGCCGACGGCCACTGGCCACGGCACGGACGACCGGGCCGGCCACGCGCTGCGGGGCGTCACCCGGCTGCACGCGTTCAACCGGTACGAGATCAAGTACCTGGTCGACAACGCGGCGGTACCCGCCCTGCGTGACCAGCTCGCCCGCCGGCTCGACCGGGACAGCCATGCGGGGACCACCGGGTACGGGGTGTGGAGCCTCTACTACGACACCGACGACCTGCGCTTCTACTGGGAGAAGATCGAAGGGCTGCGGTTCCGCCGCAAACTGCGGATCCGGCACTACGGCGACCGGACCGGCATCGACGACGACACCACCGTCCACGTCGAGATCAAGCAGCGGGTCAACCGGGTCACCCAGAAACGGCGGATCGCGCTGCCGTACCGACTGGCCCGTCAACTCTGCGACGGCCGCGCCATGATCGACCACGCCGAGCCGCAGCGGGGCTTCGTGCAGGAGGTCCTCGGCCTGGTCAGCGGTCTGGACCTGCGCCCGGTGGCGATCACCGGCTACCACCGGCAGGCGTTCGTCGGCACCGGTGCCGATCTCGGCCTGCGGGTCACCCTGGACACCCGGGTCCGGGGTCGGGACCGTGACCTGCACCTGGGCGTCGACGCCGAAAACCGGTTCATCGTCCCGCCGTGGCGTTCGATCATGGAGGTGAAGGCGAACGAACGGGTCCCGTACTGGCTGACCGACCTCGCCGCGCAGGCCAACCTGTCGGTCGTGCGGGTCAGCAAGTACTGCCAGTGCGTCGAGGCGTTCGGGCGGGCCCCGCGGTCGGTGTTCCACCTGCCGGCCGACGCGCCACCGGCGGAGCCGGACCGGCCGGCCGGCGAGCTGCTGGCCGTCGGCGCGAGCGGCGGGCGGGCCTGACATGGACATCACCTTCCAGGACCTGTCCAGCACGTTCAGCCTCGGCGACATCGCCGCGTCGCTGGCGCTTTCCTTCGTGCTCAGCGCGATCATCGGCTGGGTCTACCGGGCCACCCACCGCAACGTGTCGTACAGCCAGTCGTACGTTCAGACACTGATCATCCTCGGCATGCTGATCTCGTTGATCATGCTGGTCGTCGGCTCCAACATCGCCCGGGCCTTCGCCCTGGTCGGCGCGCTGTCCGTGGTCCGGTTCCGCAACGCGATCAAGGAGACCCGCGACGTCGGCTTCATCTTCCTGGTGATGGGCGTCGGCATGGCCTGCGGCACCCGGTTCTACCTGCTCGCGGTGATCGCCACGGTCGCGATCTGCCTGATCATCGGGGTGATGTACCGCTTCAACTGGTTCGCGCTCAACGTGCAACGCCAGGTGGTGAAGGTGCAGGTGCCACCGGACCGCGACCACACGCACGCCGTACAGGACGTGCTGCTGCGGCTGACCACCGAGTTCGAGCTGGTCAGCATCGAGTCCATCCGGGGCGGAGCGCTGACCGAGCTGATGTACACGGTCAGGTTGAACAAGGGCAGCGAGCCGGGTGAACTGATCGCCAGTCTGAGCGAGCTGACCGGCGGCCAGCGGGTCACCGTGCTCACCGGCTACGACCAGACGGACCTCTGATGCGCGGTACGCCGTCCGCCCCGAATCCACCGGCCGGGCCGCCGGTCGCTGCGCCGAAGCGTCGGTTACGGCACCGGATCCCGCTGCGGATCCGGCACAACTACCGGCTGCTGGCCAGCTGCGCCGTATTCCTGCTGGTGGTCACGGTCGCGCTGGGCAGCACCCGGATCCGGCCGTACGTCACCAGCGCGGCGAACGCCGCGACGGACGTGGTGACGGTCGACATCGCCGGCACCGTCGACCTGTTCGACTCGACGGTGGCACACGAGATCTCCCTGGTCTTCCGCGACGACGACTACCAACGGATGCTCGACGCCTACTTCGACGACGGCGAGAAGGAGTACGTCGAGGCGGACCTGGTGATCGACTCGACCACGATCCCGAGCGTGGGAATCCGGCTCAAAGGCAACTCCACCCTGTCCGGTCTGACCCGCGACGGTGAAACCGCGCAACGCGGCGGGGCCGCCCCCGACGGCGGCCGGTTCGACGGCGGCCAGCGACCCGACGGCGGCCAGCGACCCGACGGTGGGCAGGGACAGCGGCAGGGCGCAGGCGGGCCGGGCGGCGGCATGGGCCGGGCCGGGCTGGCCGCTGAGGAGCCGGAAACCCTGCCCTGGCTGATCAGCTTCGACACGTTTGTCGAGGGACGGCGCTACCAGGGACTGCAGGAGATCGCAGTGCGGGTCGGCGGAATGGGCGGCGGCAGCGCCGTGGCCAACGAGGCCCTCGCCCTGTCGCTGCTGGCCACCGCCGGTATGGCCACCCAGCGGTACGCGTACAGCGCGTTCACGGTCAACGACCGGCCGACCACCGCCCGCCTCGTGGTGGAACACCCCGACGAGCACTACGCCGCCGGGCTGGGCGACAGTGGCGTGCTCTACAAGTCGTTGGCCGGCGGTTCGTTCACCTACCAGGGCGAGGATCCGGTCGAGTACCAGGACGACTTCAAGCAGATCAACCTCACCGGAAGCCAGGACCTACAGCCGGTGATCAACCTGACCCGCTGGGTATCCGAGGCGTCCGACGACGAGTTCGACGACGAGCTGGCCGATCACGTCGACGTCGAGTCGTTCGCCCGCTACGTCGCCGCCCAGAACCTGCTGCTCAACTTCGACGACATGGCCGGTCCCGGCCGCAACTACTACCTTTGGTACGACCTGGCCACCCGGAAGTTCACGGTGGTCAGCTGGGACCACAACCTGACGTTCAGTGGCGACGCCAACCTCGGGCCGCAGGACGCGGTGACCATGGGCGGTGGCCGGTTCGGTGGTGGCGACGGCGGGGCCACGCCGCAGAACGGCACGGCACCACAGGACAGGTTCGAGCCACCCGACGGATTCCAGCCACCCGACAGGGCCGGCTCCGGGGCGGCGCCGCAGGGCGGCGGTCCCGGCCGGTCGACAGGGCACCCGCTCAAGGAACGGTTCCTGGCCAGCGACGCGTTCACCGAGGTGTACGAGGCCGCGTACCGCGATCTCTATCAGCGGATGTTCGCCAGCGGCGCGGCGACGGCCGCGCTGGACGACCTGGCCGCCGTCCTGGCAACCGTCGACGGTCAGAACGGCTCGGTGGTCGCGACCGAGCTGGAACAGCTGCGGACCACGGTTGAGCAACGGACGGAAGGCCTGCGCGATCAGGTGTGAGTGCTGAACCTCCGCTCCCAGCGGACCGCCCACCGGTGCACGGTCACGGCCCGTTCAGGTTGGTCGCGGCCGGGCAAATAGAATGGCCCGGAATCAACCGCCGCCGGCCGGTACCCGACGTACCGTCCGTCACCGACCTTGGGAGCAATTCGTGCTGACGATGCAGGACGCGCTGGCCCGCCTCGCGGCGTACTGGGCCGAGCAGGGTTGCCTGACGGTCCAGCCGATGAACACCGAGGTCGGCGCCGGCACGCTCAACCCGGCCACGTTCCTGCGGGTGCTCGGTCCCGAGCCGTGGCGGGTCGCCTACGTCGAGCCGTCGGTGCGCCCGGACGACGCCCGGTACGGCGAGAACCCGAACCGGATCCAGACCCACACCCAGTTCCAGGTGATCCTCAAGCCGGAGCCGGGCGACGCGCAGGAGCTCTACCTCGGCAGCCTGGCCGCGCTCGGCATCGACGTGGCCGCGCACGACGTCCGGTTCGTCGAGGACAACTGGGCCTCACCGGCGCTCGGCGCCTGGGGTCTGGGCTGGGAGGTCTGGCTGGACGGGCTGGAGATCACCCAGTTCACCTACTTCCAGCAGGCCGGTGGGATCAACCTCGAGGTGCCGTCGGTGGAGATCACCTACGGCATCGAGCGGATCATGATGGCGTTGCAGGGGGTCCGGCACTTCAAGGAGATCGCGTACGCGCCGGGCATCTCCTACGGCGAGATCTTCGGCCCCGGCGAGTACGAGATGTCTCGCTACTACCTCGACGACGCCGACGTCACCACCAACCGGCAGCTGCTCGACCTGTACGCCGCCGAGGCGCAGCGGATGATCGACGCCGGGCTGCCGGTCCCGGCGCACAGCTTCGTGCTCAAGTGCTCGCAGGCGTTCAACGTACTGGACGCGCGGGGCGCGGTCTCCACCGCCGAGCGGGCGACGGAGTTCGCCCGGATGCGCCGGCTGGCCGGCGAGGTGGCGCAGCTGTGGGTGCGCCGCCGCGACGAGCTGGGCCACCCACTCGGCGTGGTGCCGCCGGCACCGGCCGGGCAGGCCGACGGGGCAGCCGTGCCGTCCGGTGAGTCGGCCCCGGCCCGGCAGCTGGTCTTCGAGATCGGCACCGAGGAGTTGCCGCCGTCGGAGGTCCGCTCGGCCCGCCAGCAGGTCGCCAAGCTGGTCGCCGACCGGCTGGCCGCCACCCGGCTGGCGCACGGCGACGTCCGGGTGCTGGCCACCCCGCGCCGGCTGGTCGCCGTCGTCGACGCGGTCGCCGCCCGCGAGCCCGACCACACCCGCACGGTACGCGGCCCGAAGGTCGCCGCCGGGTTCCGCCCGGACGGCACGCCCACCCCGGCTGCGGCGGGCTTCGCCCGTTCCCAGGGGGCCGAGGTGGCCGACCTGGCCCGGGTGGAAATCGGCGGCGTACCGCATCTGGCGGTGCTGCGCGACGAGCCCGGCCGCACCGCGACGGAGGTCCTCACCGAGGTGCTCGCCGGGGTGGTGACCGGCCTGCGCTCGGCGAAGAACATGCGATGGCGGGATCCGCAGCTGGCGTTCACCCGTCCGGTCCGGTGGCTGCTGGCGCTCTGGGGTGACGTGGTGGTGCCGGTCGAGGTGTCCACGCTGGCCGCCGGCCGGACCACCCGGGTGCACCGGACCGCCGCGACGTCGACCGTCGAGGTGGCCGACGCGGAGAGCTACCTGGCGACGGTCCGTGACGCCGGCATCGTGGTGGACCCAGAGGAACGCCGGGCGATCGTCACCGCCGCCGCCGGTGAGCTGGCCGCTGGCGTAGGCGGTCAGGTCGACCTGGCCGCCGAAGCCGGTCTGCTCACCCAGGTGGTGGACCTGATCGAGCAGCCCACGCCGCTGCTCGGCGGGTTCGAGGAACGCTACCTGGAGCTACCTGAGGCGGTGCTGGCCACCGTGATGCGCAAGCACCAGCGGTACCTGCCGGTGCGTGGTGCGGACAGTGCCCTGTTGCCGCACTTCGTGGCGGTCGCCAACGGCGCGATCGACACCGATCTGGTACGGGCCGGCAACGAGGCGGTGCTGCGGGCCCGGTACGAGGACGCGGCGTTCTTCTACCGCGCGGACCGGGCGACCCCGCTGGCCGAGCTGCGGTCCCGACTGAACCGGTTGACCTTCACCGACAAGCTGGGGTCGATGGCGGACCGGGCCGACCGGATCGCCGGGCTGGCCGGCGACCTGGCCGAGATGATCGCACTGTCCGATGCCGACCGGGCGACCTTGGACCGCGCGGCCGAGCTGGTCAAGTTCGACCTCGGCTCGCAGATGGTCACCGAGATGACCAGTCTCGCCGGGGTGATGGCCCGTGACTACGCCGAGCACGCCGGGGAGCCGGCGGCGGTCGCGCAGGCGGTGTTCGAGGCCGAGCTGCCGCGCAGCACCGGTGACCAGCTGCCGCAGTCGCTGCCGGGGGCGCTGCTGTCGCTGGCCGACCGGCTGGATCTGGTGACCGGGCTGGCTGCCACGGTCGGCATGCCGACCGGCAGCAGCGACCCGTTCGCGATCCGGCGGGCGGTGCTGGGGCTGTTGGCGGTGCACCGGAGTCAGCCAGGGCTGGCCGGGGTCTCGCTGGCCGCCGGGCTCGCGGCTGCCGCCCGGCGGCAGCCGGTGCCGGTCGACGATCCGGTGCTGGCCGAGATCGTCGAGTTCCTGACCCGCCGGGTGGAGCAACTGCTGACCGAGGAGGGCCAGCCGGTGGACCGGGTCCGCGCGGTGCTGGCGCACGCCGACCGGCCGCAGCTGGTCGACCGGCTGCTGAGCCAGCTGGACCGGCTGCTGGCCGACGAGCAGTTCCGGGCACTCGCCGAGGCGCTGCAGCGGGCCCGGCGGATCGTCCCGGCCGACGTGCCCGCCGAGTACGACCCGGCGCTACTCACCGAGCCGGCCGAGGTGCGGCTCCACGAGGTGGTCAAGCAGGTGCGGGCCGACCTGGACCACAGCACGGACCTCGACCGGTTCACCAGGATCGCCGGGCAGCTGACCGCGCCGGTGAACGCCTTCTTCGACGACGTCTTCGTGATGGCCGAGGATCCGCAGCTGCGTCAGGCCCGGCTGGGTCTGCTCGCCACGGTCGCGGCGCTCGCCGCCGACGTGCTGGACTGGCCACAGCTACGGATGTGACTCGGGGGCGGGGTCCGCCGGCCGTGCTACCGTCTGTCAGTCCACACTCGGTGTCGACGAGGAAGGCGGGGGCCGGCCATCACGTCTCCGGGAGCCTGCGACACGCACCCGTCCGCCGGTGCCGCCACGGCCGCGCCGCACGGTTGGGTGGACGGGCCTGCCGGGCCGGTCCGCAACGTACCGAATCTGATCACCACGGTCCGGACCGTGGTCGCCGTCGGCCTGGCCGTGCTGGCCGTCGTCGGCGGCAGCGCGGTGCTCACCGGTGTCGCGATCGCCTGCTACTGGATCGGTGACATGGCGGACGGTCTGGCCGCCCGGCGGCTACGGCAGGAGACCCGGTTCGGCGCCGTCTATGACATCGTCTGCGACCGGATCTGTTGCCTGGCGGTCGCCGCCGCGCTGATTCCGCTGCTGCCGTCGATGGGCGTACCGCTGGGCATCTTCGTCGTGCAGTTCGTCGTGGTGGACCTGGTGTTGAGCCTGAGTTTCCTGCGGTGGCCGTTGCTGAGCCCGAACTACTTCCATCTTGTGCACACCCAGGTGTACCGGTTCAACTGGTCGCCGGTGGCGAAGGCGTTGAACACCGGCGGCCTGGTGCTGCTGGTGGTGCTGGCACCGTCGCCGGTGCTTCCGGTGGCTTTCACCTTGGCGATCGCCGCGGTGAAGCTCGCTTCGCTCGTCGTGGTGGCCCGGATCCCGCTCGCTGTCGACCTTCCGGGTCTGCGCGCCGCCTCCTCGTGATCGCGGTTCTGCTGGCCACCGTCGCGGTGGGTGCGTTGTCGGCGGTGTCGCCGGTGACTCCGATCGAGCCGTACCTGATCGCGTTGACCGCCACCACGTCCCATCAGCCGGTCGCGTTGGGCGTCGCTGCGGCGCTCGGTCAGACCGCCGCCAAGCTCGCCATGTTCCTGGCGTCGCGGGGGGTGATCCGGTCGCCGTGGCTACGCCGGTGGCTGGACAAGCGGACCGCGCCGAAGGCGGCGGCCACGGCCAGCGCGGTAGCGGCCGACGGCACGACGACGGCGGACCCGACGACGGCGGACGGCAGGTCGCGGGTCCAATGGTTCCGCCGGATCGGTCCGGCGATCGGCGACCGGCTGCCGCAGGGGCTGCGCAGCAGGTTGTCCGGCTGGGCGGGCTGGGTGGCCCGGGAGCACCGCCGACTGTACGAGCCGGCGTTCGTCATCCCGACCCTGTTCGCGAGCAGCGTGATCGGCGTGCCTCCGCTACTGGTCACGACGGTGGTGGCCGGTGGCACCCGGATGCCGGCCAGCGTGTTCACAGTGGTCTGCTTCATCGGCAGATCGATCCGATTCGTCGCACTTGCGATGGTTCCCAGCTGGTTCACCGGCTGAGCGTTTATCAAACCGTTACACGCATAGCACTTGCCGGAAACAGAGCCGGCAGTCCCTAATTTGTCCAACGGCTTAACAAAATCTCGGTGACCGCGTCGTGGCAGCGCGTTCACCGGGCCAGACGGGACGGCCATCGGCGGGTCGGCCCACCCGACAGTGTGTTCACCAGGACTAGGAGACCACGTGTCCCGAACCCGCCGACGCCACCTTGAACGTGGCCCGCTAACCGCTGCAATACTTTCGCTCTCCATGTTGTCTACCGCCCTGCTCGGTGCCCCCGCCGCGCAGGCCGCACCGGGCACCCCGGGCACCCCTGGCAACCCGGTCGATCCGGCCCCCGCCGTGCAGGCCGGCACGGGCGATTTCGAGACGGCCGCCGACGAGCCGTACTCGGTGCTCGTCTTCTCCAAGACCGCCGGCTTCCGGCACGGCTCCATCCCGGCTGGCATCGCCGCGATCGAGCAGCTCGGTGCCGACAACGGCTTCACCGTCGACACCACCGAGGACGGCGCCGACTTCACCGACGCCAACCTGGCCAACTACCGGGCGGTCATCTGGCTGTCCACCACCGGCGACGTCCTCGACACCGCCCAGCAGGCCGCCTTCGAGCGCTACGTCCAGGCCGGTGGCGGGTACGTCGGAATCCACGCCGCCTCCGACACCGAGTACAGCTGGCCCTGGTACGGCGAACTGGTCGGTGCCTACTTCTCCGGCCACCCGGCCAACCAGAACGCCGTGGTGAAGGTCGAGGACCCGGCCCACCCGTCCACCGACGGACTGCCCGCCGAGTGGGTCCGCTACGACGAGTGGTACAACTTCCAGACCAACCCGCGCGGCGACGTGCACGTACTGGCCAGCCTGGACGAGACCAGCTACACCCCCGGTGCCGGCGCGATGGGCGCCGACCACCCGATCGCCTGGTGCAGCGACTACGACGGCGGCCGGGCCTGGTACACCGGCGGCGGCCACACCAACGAGTCGTTCGCCGAACCGGAGTTCCTCGACCACCTGCTCGGCGGCATCCAGACCGCCGCCGGGGTCGTCGACTCCGACTGCGGCGCCTCGCTGACCGAGAGCTTCGAGAAGATCACCCTGGACAACAACACCAGCAACCCGATGGAGCTGGACATCGCCCCGGACGGGCGGGTGTTCTACATCGAGCGGGACGGCCGGGTGCAGATCGTCAAGCCGGACACCGGCAACACGGTCACCGCGATCGACCTCGACGTATTCACCGGCAACGAGGACGGCCTGATCGGTATCCGGCTCGACCCGGACTTCGCCGACAACGGCTGGGTGTACCTCTACTACGCCCCCAACGACGGCGTGGCCCGCAACCTGCTGTCCCGGTTCACGGTGGTCGGCGACAGCATCGACCCGGCCAGCGAAAAGGCCGTGCTGCAGGTCGACACCCAGCGCAACACCTGCTGTCACGCCGGCGGCACCATGACCTTCGACAGCCAGGGCAACCTCTACCTGGCCACCGGGGACAACACCAATCCGTTCGAGTCCAGCGCCTACACTCCGATCGACGAGCGGACCGGACGGCAGGACTACGACGCGCAGCGTACCTCTGGCAACACCAACGACCTGCGCGGCAAGGTGATCCGGATCCACCCGGAGGACGACGGGACGTACAGCATCCCGGAGGGCAACCTGTTCGCGCCGGGCACCGCGCAGACCCGCCCGGAAATCTACGCGATGGGTTTCCGCAACCCGTTCCGAATCGGCGTGGACCCGGCCACCGACACGCTGTATGTGGCGGACTACGGCCCGGACGCCAACTCGGACAACCCCGACCGGGGTCCCCGGGGCCTGGTCGAATGGAACATCGTCGACACCCCCGGCAACTACGGCTGGCCGTACTGCACCGGGACGAACGAGGCGTACAACGACTATCAGTTCCCGTCCGGCCCCAGCGGCGCGAAGTTCGACTGCTCGGCACCGGTCAACGACTCCCCCAACAACACCGGCCTGACCGAGTTGCCGCCGGTGATCCCCGCCACCGTCGACTACGGCTACAGCGGTGACCCGCGCTACCCCGAAATCGGTGGCGGCGGTGCGCCAATGGGTGGACCGGTCTACCGCTACGACACCGAGCTGGCCTCGGACCGCAAGTGGCCGGCGTACTACGACGGCAAGGCGCTGCTGGGCGAGTGGAACCAGTCGAAGATGTACACCATGCAGGTGTCCACTGGCGGCACCGAGCTGGTGGACATCAACCAGCTGCTGACCGGGATGAGCTTCATCCGCCCGATGGACTTCGAGTTCGGCCCCGACGGCGCCCTGTACCTGATCGAATGGGGCAGCGGCTTCGGCGGTAACAACGACGACTCGGGGGTCTACCGGATCGACTACATCGCCGGTAGCCGGGCACCAATCGCGGAGGCCAGCGCCACCCCGACCTCCGGCCAGGCACCGCTTACCGTGCAGTTCTCCAGCGCGGGCTCGCGCGACCCGGACGGGGGCACGCTGACCTACGCCTGGGCGTTCGGTGACGGCGGGACCTCCGCCGAGGCCAACCCGACCCACACCTACACCGAGGCCGGCAACTACACCGCGCAGTTGACGGTGACCAACCCCAACGAGCGCACGGCGGTTGCCAACGTGCCGGTGACAGTCGGTAACACCGCACCGACGGTGACCATCGACTTCCCGCCGGCCGGCGGCTTCTTCAACTGGGGCGACCAGGTCGAGTACACGATCACCGTGACCGACCCGGAGGACGGCGAGATCGACTGTGACCGGGTGGAGCTGCAGGTGCTGCTCGGCCACGACGAGCACGCCCACCCGTTGGAGCAGCACACCGGCTGCTCCGGCACAGTGCAGACCCAGCTCGCCGCCGGCCATGGCGCCGAGGCGAACGTCTTCGGCGTGTTCGAGGCCACCTACACCGACGACGGCGGTGTCGGCGGTGCCGCACCACTGACCGGCCGGGCGATCGAGCTGCTGCAGCCCAAGCGCAAGCAGGCCGAGTACTTCAGCTCGACCGGACGGGTGGACGGCGCCACCGGCGACGACGACCCGGGCGTACGGATCGAGACCACCAGCGACCCGGCCGGTGGCGGCGAGAACATCGGCTTCATCGAGGACGGCGACTGGTGGTCGGTCGACCCGGCCAACCTGACCAACGTCGACTCGATCCGGTTCCGGGTCGCGTCGGCGACGGCCGGCGGCCGGATCGAGGTCCGCGCTGACGCCGTCGACGGTCCGGTGGTCGCCTCCGCTGACATCGCGGGTACCGGCGGCTGGCAGACCTGGACCGACGTGACCGCGCCAGTCACCGGCGGCGCCGACGCGGCGGTGCTGTACTTCGTCGCCCGGGATCCGGGTGGCGGTGCCGATTCGCTGTTCAACGTCAACTGGATGGATTTCCTCGGCCGAGGCGTCACCGAGAACGCGCCGCCGCAGGTCAGCGTCGCCGCGACGCCGACGTCCGGCACCGCGCCGCTCACCGTGGCGTTTGACGGCACGGCCAACGACGCCGAGGGCGACACCCCGTTGACGTACGCCTGGGACTTCGGTGACGGCGGTACCGCTGACACCCTGGACGCCAGCCACACCTACACCGCACCGGGCACCTTCGTCGCCACCCTGGTGGTGACCGACGCCCGGGGCGCGACCGCATCGGCGTACACGTCGGTGCGGGTCGAGGCGCCGAACACGTCCTGCTTCGGGGCGCGGTCGGACGACTTCCTCGGCGACGAACTGGACCGTGACCGGTGGACGGTGGTCCGGGAGAGCCAGGTGTACTCGCTGGCCGACGGCGCGCTGCTGTTGCCGACCGGCGTCGGTGACCTGTACGGCGGCCGCAACGACGCCACCAACCTGGTCCTGCAGCCCGCGCCGGACGGTGCCTGGCAGGCCACCACCAAGGTCACGTTGCCGGTGACCGCCAACTACCAGCAGGCTGGTCTGCTGGTCTACGGCGACGACGACAACTACGCCAAGCTGGATCTGCTGTTCAACGGCAGTCGCCGGGTGGAGTTCATCCGGGAGACTGCCGGCACCCCGCGCAACGAGGGTGCCGACGCCACCGACGCGCCCACAGGTGACACCCTCTATCTGCGGGTGACCAGCGACGGGACGAACCTGACGGCGGCCATGTCGGCCGACGGTCAGACCTTCACCCCGGTCGGCCGGTCGGCGGCGCTGGCTGGCATCGAGAACCCGCAGTTCGGCGTGTTCGCGCTCAACGGTGGGACCGAGGCTCCGGTGGTCGACGCCGCCTTCGACTGGTTCCAGGTGACGCCGGATGAGCCGGCCGGGCCGGTCGAGCCGTCCGACGAGTTCGACGGCAACGCGCTGGACAAGTGCCGGTGGGACGCCATCGTGCGGGAGGACTCGGCCGCCTACCGGGTAGTCGACGGGTCGTTGTTCATCGACGTGCCCAACGGCGACATCTACACCGGCGACAACACCGGGCCGACGAACTTCATCCTGCAGACCGCGCCGGAGGGCGACTGGACGATCGAGACGAAGATCGACGGCAGCCTGCTGGACGAGCAGTACCAGCAGGCCGGTCTGCTGGTGTACGCCGATGACGACAACTACCTGAAGCTGGACTTCGTCACCGACAACTCGCCCGGTTCGGCAGTCAGCCGGCGGATCGAGTTCCGTAGCGAGATCGACGCGGTGATCCAGAACCCGCAGCCGGGGGCCACCGGTTTGACCTCGGGTGTGTGGTACCTGCGGGTGTCCCGTGCCGGTGACGTCTTCACCGCCGCTTACTCGGCGGACAGCACCGACTGGACAGAGTTCGAGTCGCTGACCAGCGCGGTCGTCGGGGCCATCCCGAAGATCGGTGTATTCACCCTCAGCGGCAACCAGACGGAGTCGAAGACCGCGTCGTTCGACTACTTCCGGTTGACCACGGAGGTTTCGGAGGAGGACACCACGGCGCCGGTGACCGAGGCCGAGGTCGTCGGGACCGGAGAGCCGGCTGATCCGGTCGAGGGCTGGTACCCGGGGCCGGTCGCGGTCACCCTGACCGCCACCGACGAAGACGGTGGCAGCGGGGTGGCGGGTACCGAGTACTCGCTCGACGACGAGACCGGGTGGACGGCGTACACCGAGCCGGTAGCGGTGAGTGGGGACGGTAGCCACGAGCTGCGGTTCCGGTCCACCGACGCCGCCGGCAACGTGGAGCAGACCCAGTCGGTCACCTTCCAGATCGACGCCACGGCGCCGGTCAGCTCGGCGGAGTTCGCCCCGGCGAACGACAACGGCTGGCACGACGGCACCATCCCGGTGGTGCTCTCCTCCACTGACGACGGTTCCGGGGTCGAGCTGCTGGAGTGGTCGCTCGACGGCGGTGACTGGACGCCGTACGACGAGCCGGTCGAGGTGACCGGCGACGGTGACCACGAGCTGCTCTACCGGGCCACCGACCTCGCCGGCAACGTCGAGGCGCTGAAGTCGGCCGTGGTGAAGATCGACGGCAGCAAGCCGACCCTGCTGATCTCCGGGCTGGCCGACGGCCAGCTGTACGGCGACAGCCAGGACGTACGGGTGTCGTGGCAGGCGGTCGACCCGACCTCCGGCATCGACACCGTCGTCGGCACGCTGGACGGGCAGCCGTACGCGAACGACACCCTGCAGGTGATGTACGACCTGCCGCTCGGCCTGCACGAGCTGACCGTGACCGCGACCGACAAGGCGGGCAACGACACCACCTCGACGGTCCGGTTCTTCGTCACCACGTCGTTCCGGGACATGCAGAACCTGATCGACAGGTTCAAGTCGACCGGACGGTTGTCCAAGAAGGCGGACCGCAAGCTGTCCAACAAGCTGGACGCGGTCCGGCTGTCGGAGGCGGCTGGCAAGGACAAGCGAGCGATTCAGCAGCTGACCGCGTTCAAGGCCCTCGCCGCCGACCCGGATCTGGTCACCGACGCCGACGTTCGGGACACCCTGGTCCGTGACGCCGACTCCATGATCGAACGGCTCGGTGGCACGGCGAGCTCGGCCGGGGTGCAGGCGAACGGCGGAAAGCCGGTCACCGGTGCCGGTCGGCTGGCGGAGGACCCCACCCGGATCGACCCCGACCAGCAACTCTGATCCGCGGTGGCCCCGCCCGGTCCTCGGTGCCGGGCGGGGCCAGCGTCCTATCAACGGGTCACCGACCCGTCTACGAGACAGGAAGGAAGACACCATGCGTCGTACGCGTGGATCGGCCGCCGTTCTGTTCGGCCTGTTGCTGGCGGTGCTACCGGTAGCCGGTCCCGCGCAGGCGCACAACGGCAAACTTGACCTGGAGGTGGCCGGCGACGGCGCCACCGGGGTGACCGTGCAGGCCGTCCATGAGGACGGGCACCGGCTCGACCTTCCGGTCCGGCTGGTGCTGACCGCCACCGCCGACGGTGGGCGGTCGGTCGGCCCGCTGCAGCTCGAACCGGCCGGTGAAGGGCAGGGCTTCTACGCCAGCGGCCCGGTGCTCAGCCCGGGTGACTGGCAGGTGACGGTGAGCGCTCCGGCGCCGTACGACAGTGCGACGACGGTCGATGTACAGGCGGTGGAGGGTCAGGCGCCGCCGGTCGCCGATCTGGCCGCCGCAGCGGTCGAGGACGAATCCGGCGGTACGGCCGGATCCGGTTGGTGGCGTTGGGCATGGCCGATCGGCCTCGCCGCCCCGGCGGTGGCCGCTCTGGCCGTGGCCGTCCGCCGGCCACGATCCAGACAGCCCTGATCACGACGGGGCCAGGGCGCAGACGGCGACGGGGCCAGCCGGGTTCGGCTGGCCCCGTCGCCGTCTGGTCAGGTGCCGTGTTCTTCACCCGACTCTGGACATCGCTACACTGTGGAGATTACGGTCTGGATTGGACGAGTCGACCAACTCAGGCTGGAGGGCCGGTGCGCCAACCCACGGTTCGGTACCACAATGCGATCATGGACAGCGCCCGATGGGAGGGGTTCCCCTTCCGCGACGGCGACATCGTGATCTCGACACCCGCCAAATGCGGCACGACGTGGACCCAGACGATCTGCGCTCTGTTGATCTTCCAGACACCGGAGCTGCCCCGCCCGCTGGACGACATCACCATCTGGCCGGACATGAAGACGCGCAGCCAGGCCGACGTGCTCGCGTTCTACGAGGCGCAGCAGCACCGACGCATCATCAAGACCCACACCCCGTTCGACGGTCTGCCGATCCACGACGGGGTCACCTACATCGCCGTCGGCCGGGACCCGCGGGACGTCGCCCTGTCCTGGGATGCACATTTCCGCAACACCGACTACGACGTGGTCCTGAAGCTGCGCGACGAGGCGGTCGGCAACGACGACCTGACCGGCGAGCTCACCGACGACGCGCCACCGCAGCTGGAGTCCGAGTACGACCGGTTCTGGGCCTGGATGGAACACCCCGACGTGCAGATCGGCCTGCCGTCGATGCTGCACCACATGTCGGGTTTCTGGGCGGAGCGTGAGCGGTCAAACGTCCTGCTGCTGCACTACGACGAGCTGAAGTCCGACCTTGAGGGCCAGATGCGGGCAATCGCCAAACGGCTCGACATCGAGGTGCCCGAACAGCGCTGGCCGGAGCTGGTGCAGGCAGCCACCTTCGATTCCATGCGCAACCGCGCCAAGGAGTTCGCCCCCGTCCTGGCGATGTGGCGGGACCCGAAGCAGTTCTTCAACCGGGGCGCCACCGGCCAGTGGCGTGACCTGCTCGATGACGACGACCTGCGGCGCTACGAGGAGCAGGTCGCCGAGCTCGCCGTACCGGAGCTGGTCGACTGGCTGCACCGCGGCCCGATCACCGCCACCGCGACGACAGCGGGCCGCTGAGTGACCCACTGTTGCCCCGAGGCCGCAGAACCGGCGGCGGCCTCGTCATGATCACGTGAGCGCCATGGACCTCAAGACCGTGCGGTGAGGTCCATGGCGCTCACATGATTTTGGGGGGGCACCGGCCGGCGCTACCGGTGGCCCGATCGCGGCATGTTACGGCTTGACGAGCGAGATTGCTCGCCCACAGCCTATGTCCAAGAGCGATGGCACCTGCGGCTCACCGGGCGAGCCCGCCTCGTCGGACCCTGCACCAGGTGTGCCGCCAGGGCAAGCGGTACATCTGGGTTCTCGCCTACCAGTGGGGCGGCCCCGCCTTCTCCTACCGCACCTCCACCAACCCGGCCGACGTCAACAGCTGGTCCGCCCACCAGACCCTCTTCACCGGCAGCATCAGCAACTCCGGCACCGGACCCATCGACCAGGCACTCATCGGCGACGACCAGAACAGGTACCTCTTCTTCGCCAGCGACAACGGCCGCATATACCGCGCCAGCATGCCCATCGGCAACTTCCATCACGACCGACACCACCAACAACCTCTTCGAAGGCGTCCGGGTCTACAAACTCCAAGGCCAGGCGCCACCTGGACCCAACACCACACCATGACACGCCGGGCCCGCCCACGCCGGTGGGTCGTGATCAAGACGGCTCAGCCGACCTGGTGTCGGCGTGTCGAGTCGATAGGGCGTAGTGGATCAACCCTCACGGCAGCCGTCCCCCGGGATCAGCCACCGGGGCAGCTACGGCCACCGCTGGTCGGGATGCACTGCGTGACCTGCGGCGCTGGCTCGTTGCCGGTCGGCGTCCAACCGATCAGCGGCGTCGTGGCCGCCTGCCCGGCTATCGCGACAGCACAGTAGATCAGCGCCGCCCCCACCAGAGCCCCGACGAAGTGGCGAATCCAGTACCGGTCGCAGCGGATGAGCCAGGCGAGCAACATCCCCGCCGCCGGGAGCACCAGGTTGAGCACCAGGGCCGTGGTCAGGATGGTGTCGGTGGTCGCGCCGAACGCCTGTGCCTGTGCACGGGTGTCGAGATAGGGCGACGACGTACGTCGAATCAGCCCGACGATGAGCAGGAACGGCACGCCGTAGAGCCAACCGAGGAGCAACACGCCGAGTCCGATGCGCTTCACGGGGCACCCTGCCAGACCGCGACGACTACCGCCACGACAGCGACGCTGCCCAGCACCGGAAGAGTGCCGACGACGATCGGAGAAGGGATCAGGCGGGCCAGCAGACCGGTGACCGCCAGTGTGCAGACCAGCAGGCCGAGGAGGACCGGACTGCCGACGAGCAGCAGCAGATCTATCTCCTCCTGCGGTGTCAGGCAGCTGAACATCACCGAGCAGTCGGTGCGCAGCGCAGCCGGTATCCCTGACTGCCCGACGAGAACCGCAGTGATCACTGTGACGTACCAGCCGAGCGCGACGAGCAGGCTGCGCCCGTACGGTGCCCGACGCGGGGCATCATCGACATCCATGTACGACAATCTGCCACGAGCCTCACGGCGGGTACATCCGTCTTCGTACCCATTCGGCGGGTCGGCGGGTCGGTGCCTCATGCCCGACCGCCACCGCGACAATGACCCGATGAGCCTGGATGTCCGCAGCGACGACGGCTGTCGGTTGTGGGCCGAGCAGTCGGGCACCGGACCGCCGCTGGTGCTCTGTCACGGCGGTCCGGGTCTGTGGGACTACTTCGACCCGCTCGCCCGGCTCCTCGAAGATCACGCTCGCATCATCCGGTGGGACCAACGCGGCTGCGGGCGATCACAGCGGCGTGGGCCGTACCGCATCGCCCGCTTCGTCGCCGACCTCGACGCGGTACGCGACCAGCTGGCCGGGCCGCGCATGGCCCTGCTCGGCCACTCCTGGGGGGCCCACCTGACGTTGCGGTACGCCATCGCGTACCCCGAGCGGGTCAGTCAGCTGATCTACGTGTCCGGGACCGGCATCGACCCTGGGCGGGACTGGCATCCGCACTACGAACGGAATCTGCGGCTCCGGCTCGGGGATCGTCTGGCCCGGTGGGAGACTCTGGGCGCCCGCTCCCGTACCCCCGCCGAGGAACGTGAGTGGGCGGTCCTGCAGTGGTCGGCCGACTTCGCCGACCAGGACACCGCGCTCAGTCACGCCCAACGCATGGCCGAACCATGGTTGGGCATCAGCTACGACTGCAGCCGGGCCATCAACGCCGAGGTCAAGCGGGAACTCGCCAAGACCGAGATAGCCGTACGCTGCCGGGCGCTCGATCTACCAGTGTTGATCATCGACGGCGCCGAGGACATCCGCCCTCGCTGGGCTGTGGACTCGCTGCACCGGACGCTGCCCAACAGTCAGCGCGTGATCCTCACCGGGTCCGCCCACCTGCCGTGGGTAGAGCGTCCGGACGACTTCCGCCTAGCGGTAACGACCTCCCTGACAGGGCAAAGGCCGCAGTCACCTGTCGTCCGGGAGTAGCCGGAACGCTGGATGCGGAGTCAGCGGTCGCAGCGCTCGAAAGTCCCGCCGATCCAAGGCCAACAGGGTGTCGGTCTGGTAGCGGGCGGCCAGCGCGACATTGACTGCGCTGACGAGCAGCGTCCAGCCTCCGTACGTCGGCTACGAGGACGCGATCCTCGTCGTCAAGCGGAGGCTGCGTCGTCAGGACGGCGTGGACTCCCGACGGTACGCGCTCGGGGTGTAGCCGAGCACCGTCCGGAACTCGTTGGCCAGGTGGGCCTGGTCGGCGTACCCGAGTTGGGCCGCCAGACCCGCCAGGTCGGTGGCCGGATCGGTCCGCAGCAGCTGCGCCGCCTCCTGCAACCGCCGTCGGCGGATCATCATCGACGGCGGCAGGCCGACGTGGCGGCGGGCCAGCCGCTGCACCGTACGGGCCGACACGTGCAGTCGGGCGGCGACGTCCTCGACCCGCAGCACCGTGTGGTCGGTGTCGACGAGCTCCGCCAAGGTGTTGGCCAGCAGCGCCTCCGGACCGGGCGGCCCGACCGTGGCGCTCAGCCAGTCGGCGAACGCCGCCACCGCACCAGCGTGCCGCTGCGGAGCGTCAACGGCACCGGTCATCGCGTCGACCACCGGCGGCCGAAGATCGGGCAGGTCCAGCCGGCGGGAGGCATCCCGCAGCGCCGCCGGCTCCGGGGTGAAGTGCGGCACCGCCGCCGGGCGCAGCAGCGCCCCGACCGCCCAGCCGGTGCCGGTCAGGTCCCGGTACGAGACCTGGGTCGTCGGACCGGCCAGCTCCACGCCGTCTGGGCCGACCACCAGATTGCAGGCCGGGAACGACAGGATCTGCTGCCGGGAGGTACGGCCCGGCGCGATCCGCCACTCGGGGATCCAGAACCAGCGGACCAGCGACGCGACCTGCTCTGGCGGCGGCAGCCGGGCGAAGGTCGGCAGCCGGGACGGGTACAGGATGCCGCGCTGCGCCGAGTCCACGGCTGCCAGGCTACGGCCTGCGGCACCGACGGCTGTCGGCTGTCGCGAATCTTCAAGTCACCACACCCGCACGCTGCCTAGGGTCGGGACATGTCCGACACTTTCCCGGCCGCCGACGGCCGATACACCACCAACGGTACGCCGCACGGCGTCACCAGCCTCACTCCGTTCCTGGCCCTTCCGGACGCACGCGGCGCTATCGCCTTCTACCGGGACGTGTTCGGCGCCCGAGTGGTCGACGTGACCGAGATGGGCGGCGCCGTGGTGCACGCGGTGCTCGACTTCGGCAACGGCCAACTGCAGCTCGGCGAGCCGTCCCCGGCGTACGGGCTGGTTGCCCCACCGGCTGGCGACGAGGACTGCTACTCGATTGGCCGGTACTGCCCGGACGTCGACGCCATGCTCACCCGCGCGGTAGCGGCCGGCGCAACGGTGCGGGAGCCGGCGACAACCTTCGTCTCCGGTGACCGGTTCGCCAGCATCCGCGACCCGTACGGGGTGCGCTGGTCGATCATGACCCGGGTCGAGGACCTCTCCGAGTCCGAAAGCGCCCGCCGGGTCGCCGAATGGGCCGCCCAGCAGGGCTGACATCCGCCTGCGGTAGAGCTGAGGAGTGCCCTGTTACCTTACTGATCGTCCCCACAGGGGACTGCTCGGTCGCCCGGCTCGGTATGACTGACTGCCCCTGTCGTGCGCATGATCCGGGGGGTGTTGTCGCCGGGCCGGGTGGCGTCGGCGGACCGCTGATAGGGACCCGGCCACCCCCGTCCGGTGGCAGGTCTCCTCGTAACGTGGATGCCGGCAGTGTGGCGCCGTGACCAGCGGCCGAGCCAGGCCATCGCGGTGAGGAGGGCAGACTGTGCACGACGGGTTCGGCGTCTTCATCGGACTCGACGCCGGCAAAGAAGGACACCACGCGGTCGCGTTGAACCGCCACGGCAAGCGGCTGCACGACGCGACACTGCCCAACACCGAAGCCGGGCTACGGAAACTGTTCGACAAACTCGCCCGACACGGCCGGATCCTGGCCGTGGTCGACCAGCCCGCCCCGATCGGCGCGCTGCCCGTCGCGGCCGCCCGCGCCTACGGCCACCAGGTGGCCTACCTGCCCGGTCTGGTCATGCGCCGGCTGGCCGACCTGCACCCCGGCACCGCGAAGACCGACGCCCGCGACGCCTACGTCATCGCCGACGCCGCCCGCACCCTGCCCCACACCCTGCGCCGGGTCGACACCGGCGAAGAGACCCTCGCCGAACTGGAGGTGATGGTCGGCTACGACGACGACCTCGCCGGCGACGTCACCCGCGTGGGCAACCGCATCCGGGGCCTGCTCACCCAGATCCACCCACCCCCGGAACGCGTCCTCGGCCCGAAACTGCAGCACCCCGCCGTACTCGAGGCACTCTCACGGTGCGGCGGACCCACCGGGCTGCGCAGGGCCGGCCGGGCGAAACTCACCGAGATCGTCAAAGCCCGCGCGCCACGCATGGGCGCCCGCCCGGTCGACCAGATCCTCACCGCGCTCAACGCGCACCCTCTCGCCCCGGTCCTGACCTCGATGCCCGGCATCGGCGTCAGGACCGCAGCCCGCACCAGATGATCACGGACCTGCATGGCAGACACACACGGCGTCGCTCCATGGCCGCAGCGCTTCGAAGCCGGCGCGCACCTGGCCGACAGCAGCGGATTCGCCCTGCTCAGCTTCGAGCGGGACGATCCACCACTCGGCTACATCGAGACCCTGGCCGGTGAGCTGTTCCTTGAGTCGACCCGTGACCTGGCCCGGGTCTCGGCGGCGTACGAAAATCTGAGGATGCTGGCAATGTCGCCCGCCGAGTCGGTCAAGCTGATCAAGGGCTACTACCAGGCCACCAAGCACGCGTTGGAGGCGATCGGCGACTCGCTGCGGCACGAG